>DASUFI010000074.1:0-18902 GCA_036274635.1 Planctomycetota bacterium | reverse complement strand
CGGCAGTGTCTCGCCCGGCGCCGCGGCCCGCACCCAGGGGCGCACGTCGGCGCGCGGGTCGGAGAGCGGGAAGGCCAGCGTGCTGCGGCCGAGGAAGAGCGCGTCGCCCAGCACCAGCAGCGCGAGCGCGATCGCCGCGCCGAGTGCCGCCAGGCTCTCGCGCAGCGTCAGCGGGCGGCTCGGCATCGCGGCGTCAGCTCCGGCTGCGCATGTGCTCGATGACCTCGCGCAGCACCTCGTCCAGCGGGCGGCTGGGCTCGTAGCCCACGAGCTCGCGGATCCGGGTCAGGTCCGGCACGCGGCGCGGCATGTCCTCGAAGCCGGCCTCGTAGGCCTCGTCGTAGGGAATGGTGACGATGGGCGAGCGGCTGCCGGCGAGCTCGCGGACGCGCTCGGCGAGCGCGCGGATCGTGATCTCGCGGCCGTTGCCGATGTTGAAGACCTGGCCCACCGCGCGCGGCTCGTCGATGAGGCGCATGAGCGCGCGCACCACGTCGCCGACGTGCGTGAAGCTGCGCGACTGCGAGCCGTCGCCGAACACGGTGAGGGGTTCGTTCGCGAGCGCCTGGCGCACGAAGGCCGGGATCACCATGCCGTAGCGCCCCGTCTGCCGCGGGCCGACGGTGTTGAAGAGGCGCACGATGATGATGGGGAGCCGGCTCTCCTTCCAGTACGCCAGCGCGAGGAACTCGTCGATGGCCTTGCTGCAGGCGTAGGCCCAGCGGTGCTTGTGCGTGGGGCCGAGCACGAGGTCGGCGTCCTCGCGGAACGGGACGGCGGTGCTCTTGCCGTAGACCTCCGAGGTGGACGCGAGGAGCACGAGCCTCCTGTGCGCGTTGGCGTGGCGCAGGACGACCTCGGTGCCGCGGACGTTGGTCTCGATCGTGCGCACCGGCGCCTCGACGATGAGCTTCACGCCGACGGCCGCGGCGAGGTGCACGACGGCGTCGCAGCGCTCGATGGGCCCGGCCAGCGCGGCCTCGTCGGTGACCGAGGCGATCGTGCAGCGGAAGCCCGGGCGGCCCTGCAGGTGCGCGATGTTGTCCATCGATCCGGTGGACAGGTCGTCGAGGACGGCCACCTCGTGGCCGGCGGCGAGCAGCGCCTCGGCGAGGTGCGAGCCGATGAAGCCGGCGCCGCCCGTGATCAGCGCGCGCACGGGAGCTCGGCGATCGCGTCGGACGGGGCGCTCAAGGCGCCCATCCTAACCGGCGCGCGCTGGCTTCAGGCCGCGGCCGTGCTCGCGCCAGCCGGCGCCACCGCGGCGGGCGGCGCGTCGGCCGAGTCGCGCGGCGCGAGCAGGATGGCGCGGTCGACCATGCGGGCGAGGCGCTCGCGCGCGGCGGCTGCGGGCAAGCCGCTCATTCGCACCACGTCGCCCAGCGGCCTCCGCCCGTCCACGAGGCCGCACAGCTTCCGGTCCGCCTCGTCCATCAGGTAGCTCGCGCCGTTCTTGAGCAGGTAGGCGATGTCCACCGGCTCGCGGCGCACCTGCGTGACCGTGGGGTCGCGGCGCTTGAAGGCGTCGTAGCCGAAGCGCCGGTGGATGACGCCCGGGTTCGGCTGCAGCAGCAGCGCATCGTCCTCGATGCACTCGCGCGCGATGGGCCCGAAGCGCCCCAGGCCGGTGGTCTTCTCGAGGTCCTCGACCTTGTTGCAGGCGTACATGAGGTACGCGCCGTGGCACAGCAGGGGCAGGTCGCTGCGCGCGCGGAAGGCCTCGTCGAGGGGCGCGCGGTCGTAGTACGTGCGGCCGTCCTTGTACTTGTAGTCCCAGCCGCCCGTCTCGCTGCGGAAGATCTCGATGCCGTAGCGCTCGGGGTTGGCGAAGACCAGCGTGTCGGCGCCCAGCATGAAGGTGCCGGCGTAGACCGAGATGGCGATGCGGTCGCGGCGCGTGTTGACGAAGTCGAAGGTGGTGGCGGCCTCGTCCGGCGTCTCGCCCGGGAAGCCGATGAACCAGGACACGCCGGCCTTGAGGCCCGTGGCGTGCATGTTGCGCAGGATCTGGTCCACGCGGTTGAGGTCGTTGCCCTTGTCGATCAGGTCGAGGACACGCTGGCTGCCCGACTCGAAGCCGAACTGCAGGAAGCGCCCGCCGCCGCGGTAGAGCGTGTCGACGAGGTCGGCGTTGACGTAGGGCTTCTCGAACTTGGTCTCGGCGAACCAGTACACGGGCAGCTGGTCGCGCGCGATGCCCTCGGCCACCGTGCGCAGCGTGCGCGGCGGCGCGAGGCTGTCCCAGAAGAGGAAGTAGCGCACGCCGTTCTTCTCGTGGATGCCCTTGATGTCCTGGTAGACGAGCTCGGGCTTGCGCATGCGGAAGTTGCGCCGGAAGGAGTCGCCGCAGAAGGTGCACTTGCCGTAGTAGCAGCCGCGCGAGGTCTGCAGGTTGGCGATGCCCTCGGGGACCAGGTAGCCGTCGAAGGGGATGCCGTCGAAGTCCGGCGCGGGCACCGTGTCGAGGTTCGGGTAGCTCGGCGGCATGGACGAGAAGCGGATCTCGCCTCCCTCGCGCCAGATGAGGTTGCTCACCTGCTCCACCGGGCGCTGGCCGGCGATGTGCTCCATGAGCTCGCACACCGCGTCCTCGCCCTCGCCGGCCTGCGCGAAGTCGATCACGTCGAAGAGGCCGGGCGTCTTGAACAGGCTGCCCTTGTAGTCGTTGATCGTGCAGCCGCCGATGACGATGGGCACCTTGGGCAGCCGCTCCTTGAAGCGCTTCGCGAAGCGCAGCCCCTCGAAGAACTGGAAGCTGAAGGGCATCGTGATGCAGACGGCGTCGGGCTTCTCGGCCACCACGCTGTCCATGAGCTGCGCGTAGGCCTCGTCCACCGGGTCGCCCAGCGGCGCGCGCAGGGCGTCCAGGTTCTGCTGCACGAACTCGGCCGCCTCGACGTCGTACATCGGGCTGGCGGCGTAGAGGAAGCGGATCATCGCGGCCAGGTCGTCGAAGGCCTGGTTGAACTGGCGCCAGTCGTAGAAGCGCTCGGGGTCGCGCATGAGGCGCTTGCTGTCCTCGGCGCGCAGCAGCACCTCGCGCGGCACGGCGGCGATGGGCGCGAGGAAGCGGTAGCGGTCGTACTCGGCGCCGGAGAGCTCGGGCCGCGCGTCCAGCTCCTCGAACCAGCGCGACACGAGGTCGGCGTAGTAGGCGAGCTTGTCGCGCGTCACGAGGTGGTGGAAGACCTCCACGTTCATGTCGCGCACGACGGTCTCGTGCCCACGCGCGCGCAGGCAGCCCTGCAGCACGGCCAGGCTGCTGAACGGAATGGTCGGCAGCGTACGGTCCGGCGGGTAGACGAGGAGGATCTTCATGGTGCGCGCGCGCTGGGTCCCGAGTCCCCGAAAGTCCCGAGAAAAGGGGATCGGCTAGTATACCCGCGTCTCATGAGCCTCACCGAGAGTCTGCTGCGCGCGTCCTGGCCGATGCTCATGGCCACACGAGCGGGACGTCGGTTGCCGGGCCGCCTCGCCCCCCACCTCGGCCCCGGCTTCTTGACGGCCGTCAAGCAGGTGAACGGCGAGCGGCTGGCGCGCGCGGAAGGACAAGGCCGGGCCACCTTCGTCGCTTACCCCGGCTTCATCACGGTGGCCGGGACCTCGCGCTGCAACATCCGCTGCGAGTTCTGCATCAACCAGTGGGACGCGCTGCCCGACGGCAGCAACCGCCCGCACATGAAGGCCGAGCACGTGCAGGCCATCGTGTCCGAGGTCTTCCCGTATCTCCGCAAGCTGGCACTGTCGGTCTCGGGCGAGCCGCTCTACGACCCGCACTTCCAGGAGCTGCTCGACGCCGCGCGCAAGTACGGCGTCTTCGTCGAGTTCACCACCAACGCCATGCTGGTGAGCAAGCCGGGCATGCTGGACCGCATCCTCGACGGCGTCGGCCGCGTGAACATCTCCATGGACGGCGCCACGCCCGCCACCTACGAGCGCCTGCGCACCGGCGCCAAGTTCGACAAGGTCTGCGACAACGTGCGCCTGCTCACCGAGGGCCGCGCGCGCCGCGGCCAGCGCACGCCCGAGTACAACATCCGCTACATCCTGATGAAGGACACCATCGACGAGCTGCCCGCCATGGTGGACCTGGCCCGGGACCTCGGTGTGGACCACCTCTACACCAACCACATCCAGGTCTTCATGGAGGAGCTCAAGGACCAGTCGCTCCTCGCGCACAAGGAGCGCGCCAACGCGGCCTTCGCGCGCGCCCGCGAGCGCGCCGCCGCGCGCAACCAGGTGGTGGTGCTGCCCGAGGACTTCGATCTCTCCGCGCCCGAGCCGCCGCCGCCCCCGCTGGCGACGCCCGGCGCCACGGTGGCCGAGGTCGAGGGCCAGGCCTGGGCCGGCACCGGCGCCGTCGAGCGCGCCGCGCCCCGCCCCCCCGAGCTGCCGCCCGCCGCCTACACCGGCCGCTGCCCGTACCTCTGGGACCAGGCCTTCTTCGAGGCCGACGGCTCGGTCTTCCCCTGCTGCAACAGCGGCGGCGTGGCCATGGGCCACCTCGATCGCGCGCCCGACTTCTGGTCCATCTGGACCGGCCAGACCTACGAGTCCATGCGCGCCACCGTCTACACGCCGCAGTGCCACGACATCTGCGTGAATTGCTACCTGCGCGAAGGGACACGAGCCAGCGAGGCCTTCGTGCGGCCGGTGCAGGGCGCGGGCGTCGGCGGCTGGGGGCGGCTGCGCCGCGCGCTCGGGCTCGGCGGCCGCACCGCGCCGCGCCCCGCGAACTGATGCAGCGCGCCGCTGCGCTCGTCGCCGCCGTCGCGCTGGCCGGCTGCACGACCTTCGGCGCGGAGCCTCCGCCCAGGGTGCTCGCGGGCTCCATCGCGAACGACCGCTACATCTCGCGCGACGGCTCCTTCTCCGTGGCGCTCCCGCACCGGCAGGACTCCTTCGAGTACCCCTACATGCAGGTGAAGGAGATGGCGAACGAGGGCGATCAGTACGTGAGCTTCGGGCCCGCCGCCTACGACCAGACCATCTGGCGCCTCGAGGTCGCGCCCGCGCCGGACCCGGAGGTGCTGGCAAGCGTCTTCGATACCGCCTTCGAGGCCGAGATCGCCAACTACCGCCACCAGATCGAGCTGGCGGGCAGGTCGCCGCTGCAGTTCGAGTCCGAGAGCGACGACGCCGTGGCCGGGCATCCCTCGCGCCAGCGCACCTTCACGCAGGTGGTGCCCGCCGGCATCCTCACGGGCGACCAGCCCACCACGCTGACGCACGAGGTGCTGGCCGTGGACATGCACCTCGCGCTGGTCTTCGTGTGGGTGCAGCGCCGCGAGGACGCGCGCAGCAAGGGCAGCCTGTCGGCGCGCGACTTCGCGGGGTCCGTCAGCCTGGGCGCGGTGTCGCCTCTGGAGCGCCCGTCCGCGCCGCCGCCGCGACCGCAATGAGCAGCAGGATGCAGCCGTCCAGCTTGGCCAGGATGTCCAGGCGCTGATCGTCCGCCACGCCCAGTGTGCCGAGCGGCACGAAGAGCAGCACCGCCGCCAGCGCGCCCGCGGCGCGCGGCAGCAGCCCGCGCCGCGGCGACTCCCACGCCGCGAGCGCCACGAAGGCCACGGGCACCGCGGCCAGCGAGAGGTGCGTGGCCCACGTCGTGCTGCTGGCCAGGAAGCCGGCCGCGACGCCCAGCGCGTACACCGCGAAGACCTGCCGCGGCCCCGCGTCGCCCGCGCGCGCGCCGCATCGCAGCGCGAGCACCGCCGTGCCCACCGCCGCCAGCGCCACGGCCCACACGGCCGCGAGCAACAGGCCGTGGTCCCACCCGCCCGCCGCGGCCGCGCGCGACAGCACGCCGTTGGGCGCGAGGTTCCACGCGTGCAGGGTGTTGGTGAACTGCCCCTCGGGGCGCTGCGTCGCGAAGCCCAGCTCGCGCCGCGCCATCGTCAGCCAGCTCACGTGCGCGTCCCACCCCGTGACGGCGATCGACAGCGCCAGCAGGGCCACGCCCGCGACCACCGCCGCGCGCACCGTGCGCCAGCGCCCCGCGCAGGCGGCCAGCACGAGGATGAGCGCCGGCGAGAGCTTGGCCCACGTCGCCAGCGCCAGCAGCGCGCCCTCGGTGCGCGGCCGGCCGCTGCAGCCCGCCCACAGCGCGCCGCAGACCGCCGCCAGCGTCACGAAGTTGAGCTGGTTGAACCACAGCGACATCCACGTGCCGTCGTCCAGCGCGACCAGCGCCAGCGCCGCGCCCAGCGCCGCCGCGCCCGGAGCGCCCGCGCGGCGCAGCGCCGCCGCGAGCGCCGCGACCGCCAGCCCCAGCAGCAGCACGTTCAGGCCGAGCAGCAGGCGGTAGCCGTCCTCGAAGGGTCGCTCGCCCAGCCAGCGGAAGAACGCCACGAAGAGCGGCGTCGCCGCGCAGAAGGGCGTGAAGCCGCGGCCCGCCGTCATGCCGATCGATTGCACCGAAGCGGGATCGTAGGGGTCGCGCGCGGCCGCGAGCGCGCGGCCCGCGGCCCAGTGCAGCTGGTAGTCCGTCTCGGCCCACGAGTCCGGCTGCGCCAGCGCCGCGGTCCACTGGCTGCCGGCGGCGACCAGCGCCCCGGCCAGCAGCGCGAGGGCCAGCAGCAGCCCGCCGCGCGGCGTCGTCATCCGCGGGCCAGCGCGCGCGCGGCGGCGTCGAGGGCCGGGAGCGGCGCCTCGGGCACGTCCGTCGCGAGACCCCGCGCGCGCAGCTGGGCCACGAGCGGCAGCGTGGACACGTTGCTCGTCGCGCCCTTCGCGAACTGGCAGCCGCCCAGCGCCCCCAGCGCGCTGTCGAAGGCGCGGCAGCCCGCGTCCAGGGCCGCGCCCACCAGCGCTTCCTGGTTCTCGGGCGTCACGTGCAGGTGCGCGGCCGGCACCGGCGCGCCGTCGCGCGCGACCGCGGCGAAGACGTCGCGGATGAGCGCCGGCGTGGCCTGCGCCGTGGTGTCCGCGAGGCCCATGCGATCCACGCCCGCCTCCGCCAGCCGCTCGACCCACGCGCGCAGCTCGCCCGTGTCGAAGGCATCGCCCTCGTTGTTGCCGAAGGCCATGCTGATGGTCGCGTACACCGTGCGACCCGCCGCGTGCGCGCCGGCGGCGAGGTCGCGCAAGAGCGCGAAGGCGTCCTCGCGCCCGCGCTCGGTGTTGCGCTTCTGGAAGCGCTCCGACAGCGAGAAGGGGTAGAGCACCTCGCCCACGTGCGGCGCCGCCAGCAGCCGCTGCATCCCGGACGGGCTGGCCACCAGCGCAGTCAGGTGCGCGTCGGCCGGCACGCGCAGGCGCGCCAGCACGTCGGCCGTGTCGGCCATCGCGGGCACGCGCGACGGGCTCACGAAGGAGCCGACGTCGAGGCGCCGGAAGCCGGCGTCGAGCAGGCGCTGCGCGAAGGCCACCTTGGCGTCCGTCGGCACCGGGCGCGGCAGGCCCTGCCAGGCGTCGCGCAGGGTCTCGGTGATGCGCACGGTCTCGGGCATCGCGAGGGCGAGTCTAGCAGCGGACGGGCGCGGCGCTGCTCACCCCGTCTCCCACGCGACGAAGGGCGGCTCCGCGCTGCCGCACAGCGGGGCCCCGCGCGCGTCGGTGAGGCGCAGCGTCACCTCGATCGGCTTGCCGGCGCGGATCGCGCGGCGGATCGGCGCCCAGGGCAGATGGCCGAGGCGGATCTTGAGGCGCCGGAACATCCGCGTCCGGCCCGCCCGCGCACCGAGGCCCCACGAGATGTAGAAGAAGCGGTCGTCCACCGGGCCCTGCGCGAAGGGCCCGAGGAAGTTGGGCGAGCCGTCCTTCTTCTCCCCGACGCGGAACTCGAGGTCGAAGACGGCCTGCCGCGCGTCGGCGCGGACCTCGTCGATGACCTCCTGGCCGCGCTGCACGCCGACGAAGACGCTCTCCTCGCGCGCGGCGCCTGGCGAGCACGGATCGCAGAAGCTCGCGCCGGGAAGCTCGCGGGCGACGACGCGCACGCGCAGGGCGAGCTCGGGCGCCGGCGTGCGCGGCTTGCCAGCGCCTGCTTTCTTGCGGGCGGTCACGTGGCCTCGCTCTCGAGTCGCACGGCCTCGCCCTCCTGCAGCTCGCCCTCCACGAGCACGCGGCAGTACACGCGGCTCTCCCCCGGGTGCACCTTGTCGCTCAGCCGGTCGATCTGTCCCCCGCGGAAGCTGCCGCGGATGTTGCTGCACGGCGACGCGAACCCGGTGATCGCGAGCTGCACTCCGCCCGCGAAGAGCAGCCGCGCGCCGGGCCGCGCGCGCGTCCAGTCGAGGCCTGACAGCGTGAGGTTCTCGCCGGTGGTGCCGGGCGCGATCGGGTGGCCCTCCGCGCGCAGGCGCTCGATGACCTCCAGCGCGAGGCAGCACACGGCGCGGTCCGGGCCGCCGTGGTAGCGCAGGTCGCGCTGGCGGTCGCCGGCTACGCCGCCGCGCGAGACGCGCGCCGCGGGCACGGGCAGCTTGGGCACGCCGCCGTCGGCGACGTTGATCTTCACGACGCGGCCGGCCGAGGACCTCTGGCTCCCGTCAGACGGTTGCACGTCGTCCCTGCCTCACCAACAGCATCGCCAGCGCGACGCCGGCCATCAGGGCGACCGTCCCCTTCCACGACATGCTCTCCGTGATGGCCGCGATGGCGAGCGCCAGAAGCGACACGACACCCCACGCAAGGAACAACTTGCATGCCCACCTCTTCCTCAAGAGGACGGCGCCTGCGCTGACTGCCCCCCACGCCATGAGTCCCAGCATGACGCCGAGATTGCCGAACGAGGCGCCGTGAAGTCCCGTCCCAATGTAGATCGACATGACACCCACACCGACGGCGCAGTACAGAAGTACGATGCCTGCCGCTAGCACCTCACGCCCCTGCGTGCCTAGCACTGCAGCACGCCCGTCCTGAACTCCGGCAGCTGCGGGTTGTGCGCCGCCACGTCCAGCGCGGTGATCAGCGCCGCGCGCGTGTCCTGCGGGCGGATGATCGCGTCCACCCACAGCCGCGCGGCCGCGTAGCGCGGATCGAGCGCCGTCGCGTAGCGCTGCTTCACGTCGTCGACGATGGCCTTCTGCTCGGCCGCGTCCACGCGGTGGCCCTTGCGCTCGAGCTGCTGGATGCGGATGTCGGCCAGCGTGCGCGCGGCCGCGTCGCCGCTCATCACCGCGTACCGCGCCGAGGGCCAGGCGAAGACGAAGCGCGGGTCGTAGGCGCGGCCGCACATGGCGTAGTGGCCCGCGCCGAAGCTGCCGCCGAGGATGACCGAGATCTTGGGCACCACGGAGTTGGCCACGACGTTCACCATCTTGGCGCCGGCGCGGATGATGCCGCTGTGCTCGGCCTCCTCGCCCACCATGAAGCCCGACACGTCGTGCAGGAAGACCAGCGGCACGCGCTTCTGGTTGCAGTCCATGATGAAGCGCGCGGCCTTCTCGGCGCTCTCGGGGTAGATGACCGAGCCGAACTCCACGCCGCGGGTCTCGCTCTTCGCATTGAGGCGCTGGTTGGCCACGACCCCGACGGCCCAGCCGCCGAGCCGCGCATAGCCGGTGACCAGCGTGCGGCCGTACTCGGCGCGGTACTCGTCGAAGTCGCTGCCGTCCACGAGGCGCGCGATGACCTCGTGCACGTCGTAGGGGCGCGCGCCGTCCAGCGGCACGATGCCGGCCAGCTCGTCCGGGTCGAGGCCCGGGTCGCGCGAGGCCTGGCGATCGAAGGGCGCCGGAGGCCGCGGCCCGAGCCGCGCCACGAGGCTGCGGATGCGCGCGATGCAGGCCTCGTCGTCCGGCTCGCGGAAGTCCACCGTGCCGGACACCGCGCTGTGCATCGCCGCGCCGCCGAGTGACTCCGCGTCCGACTCCTGCCCGATGGCGGCCTTCACCAGCGCCGGCCCGGCAAGGAAGAGGCCGCTGCCCTCGGTCATGAGCAGCGTGTCGCACATCACCGGCAGGTAGGCGCCGCCCGCCACGCAGCTGCCCATGATGGCCGCGATCTGCGGCACGCCCTGCGCCGACAGCACCGCGTTGTGCCGGAACACCCGCCCGAAGTCGTCCTCGTCCGGGAACACCTCGTCCTGCAGCGGCAGGAAGACGCCCGCGCTGTCCACGAGGTAGATGAGCGGCAGCCGGTTCTCCAGCGCGATGCGCTGGCAGCGGATGACCTTCTTGGCGGTCATGGGGAAGAAGGCGCCCGCCTTCACCGTGGCGTCGTTGGCGATGACCATGAACGAGCGGCCCTGCACCGTGCCCACGCCGCAGACCACGCCCGCCGCCGGCACCTCGCCCCACTCGCTGTACATCTCCCACGCCGCGAACAGGCCCAGCTCGAGGAAGGGCGTGCCCTTGTCCAGCAGCAGCGCGAGGCGCTCGCGCGCCGTGAGCCGGCCCTTCTTGTGCTGGCGCTCGATGGCCGCCTCGCCGCCGCCCTGGCGCAGCGCGGCTTCCTGCATGTCGTAGGACTCCAGGAGCTTGCCGTACACGTTGCGCGCGGCGCGCGCCTGGCGGTCATGGCGGTCGTAGGCGGTCTCGAGGCGCGTCATGGCGCGGGATTGTGGCGCGCGCGGCGGCGAAAGGCGAGGGGGCCGGTCGGCCGCAGGCCGTGCGACCGGAGCCGCTCGTCAGGCCCTCAGCGCCCGCGCGACCAGGCTGCCACGCGCCCGGAACAGCCGCACGCGGAGGGCCGACGCCGAGAGCCCCGTCATGCGGCAGATGGTCGGCTGCGAGTAGCCCTTCTCGTAGTACAGGCTCATGAGCAGCCGCGACTGGGCGGGCAGGTCGCGCAGCGAGACGCGTGCGCCGCGCGCCTCGGGCGGCGCCCGGCGCCGGAGCTTGAAGCGGCGCCAGTCCGCCGAGACCCGGCCCGTTGCGTGCCGCCCCTCGATGAGGCAGTCGCTCTCGTCGGGCATGGGCGCCCAGACGGCCTGGCGCACACGTCGGGCGCGCACGTGGTCGATGGCGACATGGCGGCACACACGCAGCAGCCACGAGTCGGCGCGCTCCGCGGCCAGCAGGCCGGATGGATCGAGGCCCGCGCGGAGCAGCACCTCCTGCGCGATGTCCTCGGCCTCCGTCTCGTCCTCCACGAAGCGGCGCGCGAAGGCCTCGAGCCGACGGCGCATGGCCGGCCCGAGGAACGACTCGAGCCGGCCCCCCTCGAGGCCACGGGGCGCCTCAATGCCTCCCACGCCATCCATCGATTCCACTCTCTCCATCGCGCCCTCTTCCGGCGCCCCGGCCACCTGATGCCAGCGAGCTGAGGAAATAACCGCAGGTAACCACGCACGCGGCGAAGCCGCGTGCGTGGACCGGAGGTTCGCCCGCGCGCAGCGAAGCTGCGGGCGGGCACCAAGTCGTCGGTCGTCCTTGCGCGCAGGTGAGCCGGCGCATCGCACCGCATTGCCTGCGCACCCTCGTCCCCTCACCCGGCCGGCTTCACCCCGCCCAGCCTCGCGATGTCCGTCATGACCGCCTCGGTCAGCGCCGAGCCCGCGTCGCGGCCGTCGCCGAAGTCCGCTGCGCGATGCGGCGCGCCCATGCGCACCACGACGTGCGAGGGCCGCAGCCGCCGCTCGCCCTTGGTCAGCACCTCGCGCGTGCCGCCCAGCCACACCGGGTACACCGGCGCACCGCTCTTGCGCGCCAGCCAGCCCATGCCCGGCTGCGCGGGTTGCAGCGATCCGTCCGGCGAAATGTGACCTTCGGGGAAGATGGCGACCACCTGGCCCGCCTCCAGCGACTCCAGCGAGTCGCGCAGGGCCTTGCGGTTGTCGGGCTTCTCGTCGTCCACGACGATGCAGCGCGACATGCGGAAGAACCAGTTCAGCATCGGCAGGTCGTAATACCGCGCCGTCATCATGAACGTGACCCGCCGCTCCACCGCCGAGCCCAGCACCAGCGGGTCGATGAAGCTGCGATGGTTGGCGGCCAGAATGATGGGTCCCTCCGGCAACTCGCGCACGTCGGCCAGGCTGAGGTGCCACTTCGTGCGCAACGCCAGCTGGAAGACGCCACGGCACAGCCAGTAGCCGGCCGCCTCGAGCGGCCCCGCCGGGTGCAGGGGCGAGACGCGGAAGGACTTCACCAAGTCGTCAGCGCCCTCGCTTCGCGGCCGCGCGCCCGGCGGCCGGCTGCGTCTGCCGAGCGCGCTGCGCCTCCGCCCGCTGCGCCTCGCCGCCCAGGCCCCCGCCGCGCACCTGCTCGATGAGCTGCGCCACGATGGACACCGCGATCTCCGGCGCCGTGCGCGCGCCGATGGCGAGGCCCACCGGCGACACGATGCGCTCCAGCCACGGCCGCGGCACGCCCGCCGCCTCCAGCCGCCCCAGCAGCACCTTGCGCTTGGCGCGGCTGCCGATCATCCCGAGGAAGCGCGGCTCGCGCGGCTCCGTCGCGCCCGCGGGCGGCGCGGCGAGGCAGCGCAGCACGCGCTCGTCATCGTGGTGCCCGCGCGTGACCACGATGAGGAAGTCCAGCGGCCCGACGCTCGCGCGCGCGGCCGTCTCCTCGAAGGCGCCCGGAACGCGCTCGATGCCCTCCGCCAGCGCCGCGCGCGCCAGCAGGTCGGGGCGGTCGTCGTAGACCCGCACGCGGAAGCCGGCCTCGTGCGCCAGCCGCGCCGTGGCCGCGCCCACGTGGCCCGCGCCGAAGACGTGCACGGCCGGCTGCGTCACCGGCTCGACGAAGACCGTGACCGTGCCACCGCAGATGAGGCCGCTGTCCGGGTAGTGCTCCTCGGTGAGCGTGAAGCTCAGCGTGCGCGGGCGCAGCGAGCGCATCACCTCGCGCGCGACCTCCCACACCTCGGCCTCGAGGCAGCCGCCGCCCACGGAGCCCACGATGGTGCCGTCGCCACGCACGAGCATCTTCATCGGGTCCTTGCCGGGCGTGCTGCCGAGCGTGGACACGATGGTGGCCAGCGCGGCCTCCTCGCCGCGGCGGCGGCAGTCGACGATGGCTTCCCAGACGTCCTTCATGGCGACGCGGCCGGCTCCACGAGGTGCACGAAGATCTTGCCATCGCCGATGCGGCCCGTGCGCGCCGCCTCCCGGATGGCGTCCACCGCCGGCTGCAGGGCCGCCCCCGCCACCACGAACTGCAGCCGCACCTTGGGCAGGAAGCCGCCCTCCAGGCCGACCTCCTCGTACTCGCCCAGGTGGGCCTTCTGGCGGTTGTAGCCGCGCACCGCCTCGATGAGCACGTCGCCCGGCGCCAGCGGCTGCAGGGCCTCCATGACCGCATCCAGCCGCGAGGCGCGCACGATGGCCACGAGGCGCGCGCGGGCGCCCTCGGGCAGCGGGCGGACGGCGGGGGCGGGGACGTCGGTCACGGCGGCATCCTAGCCGTCGCTGCGTGGCGGCGGGCACGAGGGGGATGTCCGCCGCCGGCGTACAGGAGTAGCTCCGTGATGAACTCCTGTACGTCGGCGGACGGCAGCCCTTCGATCGGGGGCTCCGCCCGCCTCAGCGGCTGCGCCGCAGCAGCGGCCGCAGCGCCGCCCACTCCGTGGGGCACAACCGCATGGCGACGCCCAGATACAGCACCGAGCCGATGCCGATGCCCAGCGCCACGCGCACGCCGACGGCGAGCGTCGCGCTGCCCAGCAGCGCCGCGGGCAGCACCTGCCGCAGGCCGAGATCCACACCCCACACGGCGGCGGACATCGCGAGCGTCAGCGCCAGCAGCGGCAGCAGGCCGGTGAGCAGGCCCTGGCCCGGCGGCAGCTCCATGCGCGTCCGGAAGGCCAGCAGCAGCAGCACGGCGAAGACGATGGAGGCGATGGACGTGGCCAGCGCGAGGCCCAGCTCGTGCAGCGGGCCGACGAGGGCGAGATCGAGGCCGACGTTGAGCGCGACGGTCAGCAGGCCGATCCGCACGGGCGTGCGCACGTCGCCGACGGCGTAGAAGGCGCGCGTCAGCACCATCACCGCGCCGGCCGCGGGGATGCCGAGCGCGAAGCCGCCCAGCGCCAGCGCCGTGGGCGTGCTGTTCTCCGGCCGGAACTCGCCGTGCTGCAGCAGCAGCTGCACGATGGGCTGCGCCAGCACGATGAGGCCTGCGGCGGCCGGCAGCGTGAGCAGCGTGTTCACGCGCAGGGCGAGGCCGGTGGTGGCCGCGGCCGCGCCCGCCTCGCCGCGCGCCGAGAGCCGCGCCAGCGTGGGGAACACGGCCGAGACCAGCGCCGCCGTCACGAGGCCCTGCGGGAACTGCATGAGGCGCAGGCCGTAGTAGATGTGCGTGGTGCCGCCTTCCTCGAGGAACTTCATGGCGATGAAGCGGTCCGCCAGCACTTGCAGCTGCGCGGCGCCCATGCCCAGGACCATCGGCCCCATGAGCAGCATGACCTCGCGCAGCTCGGGCGTGCGGCGCGGCGCCACGAAGGCGAAGCCGGCGCCGAGGCGCCGCAGGCCCGGCAGGTGCCAGAGGAACTGCAGCACGCCGGAGACGAGGATCGCCGCGGCGATCAGGTAGCCCTGCGCCCGCCGCGGGTCGGCGCCGTCGGGGTGCGCGGACCCGTAGATCCACCACGCCGCCAGCACGCCGCACACCCACGTGAGGTTGAGGATCACCGACGCGCTGGCCGGGATCGCGAATTCGCCCAGCGTGTTCATGACGGCCATGAACTGCGCGATGACGCAGATGAGCGCGAGGTACGGCAACAGCATCGCGGTGTAGTTGAGGACCAGCCGCGCCTTCTCCGGCTCCATGGAGAGGATGCGGGCCGCGGTGGCGGCCGGCACGAGCAGCACCGCGAGGGCCAGGACGCTGGAGAGCACGAGCAGGAAGAGCGCGAGCGTGGAGATGACCTGGTTGGCCATGCTGCGCGCGCAGGGCTTGCCGTCCTTCTCGAGGACGCGCGAGAAGACGGGCACCAGCGCGGAGGACAGCGCGCCCTCGCCGAAGAGGCGGCGGAAGGCGTTGGGGACGGTCCACGCGAGGGTCAGGGCGTCCGAGACGGCGCCGGCGCCGAGGAGCGCGGCCGTCGCCTGGTCGCGCACCAGGCCGAGGACGCGCGAGAGCATCGTGAGCACCGTCACGGTGCGCGCGGAGTGCAGGAAGCGGGCGTCGGCGGAGGGGCGTGGCGCCTCGGGCGCGCTGGCGGTCACGGGTGCTGCCGTCGCGGTGGACACAGCATCAGGCTCGCGCGCCCGCGAGCCCGCTTCAAGGACGCAGTGGCCTCAGCGCCGTGCCGTGGTGGCGGGCTTGCCGGCCTTCTTCGCGCGGCCCTCGCGCAGGATGGCGTCAGCCACCTCCTGCGCGGCGGTGTGCGTGGTGACGTCGCGCTTGCGCGCCTGCTCGAACACCGACTTGAGCGCCTCGAAGATGTTCTTGATCTTCGCGACGGCCTTCTGCTCGTTGTAGCCGGCCGGGTCGAGCTCGAGGGAGACGTTGATGATGCCGCCGGCATTGATGACGTAGTCGGGCGCGTAGAGGATGCCGCGCGCCTTGAGCGCCTGCGCGTGCCGGACCTCGTCCAGCAGCTGGTTGTTGGCGGCGCCGGCCACCACCTTGCACTTGAGGCGCGGGATGGTCTGGTCGTTGAGCACCGCGCCGAGCGCGTTGGGCGAGAAGATGTCGCAGGCCTGGTCGAAGATGGCGTCCGGCGGCACGGCCTGCGCGCCCAGGTTGCGCACGCAGCGGTCCACGTTCTCCTGCGTCACGTCGGAGACGATGAGCCGCGCGCCGGCCTTGGCCAGGTACTCGCACAGCGGGTAGCCCACGTTGCCGGGGCCCTGCAGGGCCACGACCTTGCCCTGGAGGTCGTCGCTGCCCCAGGACTCCACCGCGCAGGCGCGGATGCCCTCGAAGACCCCCAGCGAGGTGTACGGGCTGGGGTTGCCGCTGCCGCCCATCTCGCGCGACAGGCCCGTGACCCACTTGGTGTGCTTGCGCACGGACAGCAGGTCGGGGATGCCGACGCCCACGTCCTCGGCGGTGATGTACTGGCCGCCGAAGCTCTCCACGAACTGGCCCATGGCCTCGAAGAGCGCCGGCGTCTTGTCGCGGCGCGGGTCGCCGACGATGACCGACTTGCCGCCGCCCAAGCCGGTGCGCGCGACCGCGGACTTGAAGGTCATGCCGCGCGAGAGGCGCTTCACGTCGAACAGCGCCGCGTCCTCGCTCTCGTACTTCCACATGCGCAGGCCGCCGAGGGCCGGGCCCAGCGTGGTGTCGTGCACCGCGATGTAGGCGGTGAGTCCCGCGGCGGGGTCCTCCGCCTTCGCGACGCGCTCGTAGCCGGGGACTGCGATGGGTGTGATCTTCATGGGAGATCCGACGGCGAGGGGAGAGAGACTGCCCGAGCGCGCTCTTGCCGGGAGTGGGCAAAAGCGGCGGGAGTCTATCATCGGTGTCCGGATGGAGCCACAACCCCGCACGCGACGCGACGGGCCCGCGCGGCGCGCGGTGCGCGGCGCCGGGCTCGCGGCGGCGGTCGCTCTGGGTGCCTGCGGTGACGAGTCGGCAGTGACTCCGCCCGCCGGCCCGCCACCACTCACCTTGCTGGTGCTCGACCAGGACGCGGGTGCGACGCTGCCCGACGGCGGCCGGGCGGGCGCCATCCTGCGGGCTCAGCAGACCGGCGCCGGCTGGTCCGCGCCCGCCATCGCCGCGAGCGACCCGCGCTGGGTCGAGCCGACCGACCTGCTGCAGCTGCCCGACGGCCCCTGGCTGCTGCTGGAGAGCCACTGGGCACCCGGCGGCGACGCGGGCCCCGAGGCGCGCGGCGCGATCTTCCGGCTGTCCAGCCTCGACGCGGCGCCCGAGCTCTGGTGGACCGACGCGCGCGCTCGCCAGCCGGTCGCGCTCGTGCGCGACGACGAGGGAACCTTGTTCGTGAGCGACCGCGACGCCGACCCGCTGGGCCTGCGCGCCGCCGAGCCGGGGCGCAAGACCGGCTGCGTCTTCGGCATCGAGGTCGGGCCCGACGGGCGGCCCGCGCGCACCGAGATCGTGGCCGCGGGCCCCGAGCTCTTCACGCCCGGCGCCCTGTTCGCCTCCGGCTCCATGCTGCTGCTCATGGACGCGGACGCCAATCCGCACGGCATCAAGCGCCCGGACGGCGTGCTGGCCACGCCCGGCGTGCTCTTCGACCTGCTGCGTCTGCCGAAGACCGAGAGACTCGCTCCGCGCCACCTGCACGCGCTGCTCGACTCGGTCTCCACGGTGAGCCCGGTGGGGCTCATCGAGCGCCGGCGGCCGGGCGACCCCGCTCCACCCGCCGCCGGCGAGGGCAGCGAGAGCTGGACGCCGGGCCGGCTGGTCGAGTTCCAGATCACGCAGGCGCGGGCGCAGTCCGCGCTGCCGGACCTGTACCTCGTCGACGCGAACTTCGGCACGGCCGAGGGCGTCCTCGGCGACGGCGCCATCCTGCGCCTCACCTTCATGCAGGTGCCCGACGGCGGCATGGACCAGGACTCGTGGATCGGGCGCATCGTGCGCTGCGACCTCGTGGCCGACACGCGCAGGCTGGGCGCGCACGCGCTGGTGGACCCGACCACCGGCTGCTGCCTGCCGGACGGGCGCCTCGCGATCGCGGACGCGAACGCCGACCCGCGGCACCTCGGGCCGGACGGGACGAACAAGGGCGTGTACGGCACCGCGCACGGGGCGGTGGTCGCGTGGGACCCCGACGCGCCGGCGCACCTCGAGGTGCTGCTGGCGGGCGACGCCTTCGTCACGCCCGTCGCCGTGCGCGTCGTGCAGCCGGCCGGCGCCTCGCGATGACCGCGCCCGACAAGGCGCTGGCGCTCGAGCCGCGCGCCGCGCGCAGGCGCCGCTCGCGCGGCCGTCTCGTGGTGCTGCTCGTCCTCTTCCTGCTCCTCGCCGGCGAGCTCGTCGTGCGCGTGTTCGGGCTGGTGGACGTGAGCATCGGCGCGCGCACGCCGCAGCAGGCGGCCTTCAATGCCGCGAACGTCTTCGTGGCGGTGGACGACGCGGCGGTCAGCTTCCGCAACCGGCCCGACGTGCGCGTGACCGTCGCGGGTGTCGAGTACGCGCACGATGCCCGCGGCGCGCGCGTGTTGCCGCCGCCGCCCAACCCGCCGCCGGGCGCGCGGCCGGCGGAGGTGGCCTTCCTCGGCGACTCCACCTGCTACGGCCTGGGGCTGCCGGCCGCGGAGTCGCTCCCGGCGCTGGTGCAGTCGGCGCTGGGCGGCCTCGTGCGCGCGCGCAACCTGGGGGTCTGTGGCTACACCACGTCGCAGGAGGTGGCGCTGTACGAGGCGGAGCGCAAGGAGCTGGGCGACACGCGCCTCGTCGTGCTGCTGGTCTTCCCCAACGACTTCGCGCCGGGCGCCTTCCTGTGGGACGAGGGCCTGTGCGTCATGTACCAGGACCCGCTGCCGGTGCCACGCGCGTGGAAGCCGGCGCTGTGGCGCTCGGCGCTGTACCGCGCGCTGGTGAGCTGGCGCGGCAGCGCGGCGCACGCGGCGGGCGAGTTCGACCCGCTGCGCCCGGAGAGCTGGGGCCCGGCGCTGGCGGCCGTGGAGCACCTGGCCGCCGACGTGCGCGCCGACGGCCGCGCGCTGCTGGTGGCGCACCTGCCGGCCATGGAGGGCCTGGACCCTTACGAGTTCGCGGCGCCGGTCGAGCAGCTGCGTGCCACGTGCGAGCGGCTCGGCGTCGCCTACGTGGACCTGCTGCAGCCCTTCCTCGCGGAGCGCGAGCGGCAGGCGGCGGCGTACGAGGCCAGGAGCGGGCAGAAGGTCACCCCCGAGCAGCGCGCGGGCTTCCTCGCGCAGTACTGGATCGTGGACCCGGCCGACCACCACCTGAATGCGGCGGCGAACCGCATCGCGGCGGGCGCGTTGAGCGAGGCGGTGAGGCGGGCCCTGGGCCCCTGACCTCCGCGCGACGAGGGGTCCCCGGGACTTGGCCCTGGGCCCCGACTGTCGCCCCAAGAGGGCTCCCGCGCGACCCGGGGCTTGACTCGGGCGGGGCGGCCCCGCT
>DASUFI010000073.1:0-7795 GCA_036274635.1 Planctomycetota bacterium | reverse complement strand
ACACGTCGCCGGCCTTGAAGGTGCGGGTGTCCTCCGGGCCGCAGCAATCGTGGGCAGCGACGTAGTTCACCGAGACCTGCGCCGGGAAGGCCAGGTCGGCGCCCTGCGCGCGGATATAGGCCTCGATGTCATCCAGCACGTCCACGTAGCGGACGCCGGGCTTGACGGCGGCGATGGCCCGCTGCCGCGCCTCCGAGGCGATGCGCCCTGCCTGCCGGTACTTGTCGAGGTCCACGCGCATGGGGGTGCAGAGGATAGTCAAGCTTGGGAGCCCGTCGAAGAAGTCATTCGGCGCGGAAGGAGCGTCCTTCGCGCCGGTTCTTCGTTTGCCGGCCTTGCGGCGAATCGCCGCCCCGCGACGGGCGCTCCATTCGGGAGCGCCCTCGACGGGCTTGCGGCGGGCTGCGCCCGCCGCAATTCCCTGCGCTGGGTCCCGCCTCGATCCGGCACGAATTCCGCACCGTCCGCACTCGAAGCACTTCTTCGACGGGCTCCTGGGGTCACTTCGCAGCCATGACTGGCCGGCAACCTGCCCTATACTTGCGGGCCGGCCGGCACCCTCCTCCCGGGCGCCGACCCCACCTCCTCCCGACTCCTCGACTGCCTCTCTGCCGCATGTCCGCGACGATCCTGCGCCCAGCGCTCCTGGTCGCGGCCCTCCTGCTGACGGTGCAACCCGCGCCGCTGCCGGTCGGGCTGCAGGCCGGCCGCGATGCCCACCCGTGCAAGCCGCTCGCCCCTCTGCGGGTGACGGTGACGCCGCGCGGCGACGGCAACGGGCCGCAGGTCACGCTCGACGTCGCCATCCAGCCCTTGCTCGCGATGCAGGGCGTCACGTGGCGCTGGGAGCTCTCGCCCGAGGTGCAGCCCGCGGGTGGCGAGCTGGCGGGCGCCGCTGACGGGGCGCGGGGTGCGCTGACGCCCGCCACGCTGCAGCTCCAGGTGCCCACCGATGGCCGCTACGCGCGCGCCGTGCTGCGGGTGAGCGGCGCCTTCGTCGGCCACGACGAGCACGGCCAGCCGAGCCTCGAGCGGGTGGAGGTGGAGCAGCTGACCAGCTGGGGCGTGCCGGCCGCACCGGCGCCGGTGGTCAGCACCCTGGACGCCGAGACGGGCGCGCAGGTGCAGGTGGTCGCGCTGCCGGCCACGCTGCGGAGCGGCCCGTGAGCGCGGGGCGCGTCGCGATCGCCGCCTTCGCCGCGCTGCTGGCCGCGCCCCTCGCGGCGCAGAGCCCGATGCAGACGCTGGTCAAGGGCCACGTCGAGTACGTGGACAAGGCCTGGGACTATTCCGGCTGGACCGGCGCGCGGCCGTCGCTGCCCGTGCGCCGCGCCGACGTCCTCGTGCTGGACGGCGTGTCGCGCGCGCTGCTGGCCTCGGGCAGCACGGCGCAGGACGGCAGCTTCGCGCTGGCCGTGAATCTCGCGCCCGTGGCCTCGCTGGTCATCCGCTGCGACGCGGACACCGACCTCGACGGCAGCTTCCAGCGCGTGCGCGTGACGACCGAGGGCGGCGTCGAGTACTCGGTGTTCAGCCCGGTCATTCCGGTGTCGCTCGTGCCGCCGGTGCTGGACGTGGGCACGCTCACGGCGCGGCCCGTGTTGTCCAACCTCGACGAGGGCAACCCCTTCGACCTCTTCGACGCGGGCGTGGCCGCGGCGGAGTACCTCGCCGGCCCGAAGGTGGGGGCGGCGCCGAAGACCCAGGTCATGCGCGTGTCTTGGCCGGCCGCCGGCACCTACACCCTCGGCGCGAACGCTCACATCGGCGCCGGCGACGGCTACGACGATTCGGTCGTGCTGCACGAGCTGGGCCATGTGGTGGCCAACCTCTACAGCGACACCAACGCTCCCGCCGAGATGCACACCTTCGGGGACAGCGACGAGGATCCGCAGCTGGCCTTCGCCGAGGGCTACGCCACCTTCTTCAGCGGCGCCGTGCAGGACGCGCTGGGCCACGAGGCGCTGTACGTCGACTGCGACGGCAGCGTGCCCGTCGGCGGCGTCCAGCTGCGCGCGCGCCTCGAGACGGTGGCTCCCTACGCCGACGACGCCTGGGGCGAGGCCGACGAGCTGGCCGTGGCCTGCACGCTCTTCGACCTGGTGGACACGGAGCTGTCCGTCGACGCCACGCCCGGCGAGGACGACGACCTGTTCGGCTCGGACTCCAAGGTCGAGGGCCAGCCGCCTTCGGTGGCCTGGTGGCAGGTGTTCACCGGGCCGGTCAAGTCCGCGCGGTACGTCAGTTGCGACGACGCGTGGGACGGCTGGCTCGAGCTGCACGCGGCGCAGCCGCACGTCGAGGAGCTGGAGGCCGCGTTCGAGGGGCGCAAGCTGCGCTACTGGGCCGACTACAGCGAGCCCGACAACGACAGCGCCTCGGCCCGGCTGCTGCCCGCCGTGCGCGGCGGTTGGTCGGAGGAGCACACGCTGTATTACAGCGCCAGCGATCCGCCCGCTCCCGGCACCGGCGACACGGACTGGTACGCCGTGCCGCTGGTGAAGGGCGACGTGGTGGACATCGGCACCCGTTACCCCGACGGCTCGCGCGACGCGGACACCGAGTGCGACACGGCCATCGAGCTGCACACGCCGCTGGCCACGCTCGCGGTCAGCGTGGACGGTGGCGGCGTGGGCCGCAACGCGCAGATCAGCGCCTACAAGGTGCCCCTGACCGGCACGTGGCGCTACGCGGTGCGCAGCCTGAACCCGCTGCGGCGCTACGGGCGCTACGAGGTGCACACGCAGTACATCTCGCAGAACCACCCGCCGGTCATCACGGACGGCCCGCACGCCACGCCCGACACGATCACGGCGGACGCGACGGCGCAGCTCGACGTGACGGCCACGGACCAGGACCCGGGCCAGACGCTGGAGTACACCTGGACGCCGCTGGACGGCGGCGACATCCTCGGCCGCGGTGCGTCGGTGGCCTTCGTGCCGCCGGCCGTGACGGCGCCCCGGCTGGTGCGCGTGTCGGTGCTGGTCGCCGACAGCCTGGGCGCGGAGGCGCCCGTGGCCGAGGTGGAGATCCAGGTGCTGCCGGCGCCGGGGCCGTGCGTCGGCGCGCCCGAGGTCGCCGTGGGCGGCAGCTCCAAGACGGGCCTGTTCGGGCCGCCGTTGCTGGCTGCACTCAACCTGCCCAAGCTGCCCAGCACGGACTTCGCGCTGAAGGCCACCGGCTGCTTCCCGAGCCACGCCTGCACGCTGGTGTTCGGCTTCTCGCTCATCACGGTCAAGTTCGACCAGGGCTTCCTGTATCCCTCGCCCGACTTCCTGCTGCCGCTGGCCACGGACCCGGGCGGCGGGGTGCTGCTGCCGCTGGTGCTGGGCCGCAATCCCATCCTGTGCGGGCTCACCGTGCACGCGCAGCTCATCGTGCCGGACGACCCGGGCGCCGCGGGCGCCAAGCACACCGCGCAGAGCAACTACGTCTCGCTGACCTTCGGGAGTTGACGGCCGGCAAGTGCCGCGGCTTTCGGCCGCACGGCTCGGCCGCGCGCCTCAAGCGGCGGCGGCGCGGGGGCCGATGGGGTGGGGTGCGGCTGCGGGGATCCGCGGCGCATCCGGCAGGCAAGCCGGCGTCCCCACCCGGCAAGCTCCACCATGCGACGCGCGCTCGCGCCGATGCTGCTGCTCCTGGCCTGCGGCCTGACCGTGGCCGCGCTGCTCTCGCTGGCGCGTCTGCCGGACGTGGCCGCCGCGCGCGCGCACCGGCTCGCCGCGCCGCGCTCCGACGCGCGCTCGTGCAAGCCGCAGCCGCCGGTCGAGGCGAGCCTCTCGCAGGTGGGCGCGGACGGCCACGGCGTGGTCACGCTGGCCTTCGCCGTCACGCCCCACGCCGACGCGGGCGCGCTCGACTGGTCCCTCGTCCTGCCGCCCGGCGCCGAGCTGCTGGACGGCGTCGCCTCCGGCGCGCTGGCCGCGGGCGCGCCGGGCACCGGGCCGCTGGCCGCACGCGTGCGCCTGCCGGCCGGCGACGCGGGCCTGCAGGTCGCGCTGGACGTGCACGGCCAGCTGGCCGCGTCCGCCGGCGCCGCGCCCGGCGAGCGTGTGCGCGGACGGCGCGTCCTCACCTGGGGCCGGCCCGGCGGCGACGGCCGCGAGCTCGTGCAGGTGGACGAGAGCAGCGGCGCCCGCGAGCGTCTGGCCGCCACGCCCGTGCGCCACCGCGAGGGCCGCTGATGCTCCGCGCGGCGGGAAGCCTGCTGCTGCTGCTGGCGGCGCTCGCGTCGGGCGTCGCCGCGCAACAGGTCTTCACGGTCACGGGCCGCTTCCTCTACGAGGACCGGCAGTGGGACTGGAACGGCTGGACCGGCGCGTGGACCGAGCGGCCGGTGCGCGGCGCGGACGTCGTGGTGCTCGACGCCGTGCACGGCGGCGTGCTGGGCCGCGGCCTGACGCAGGACAGCGGCGAGTTCGCGGTGGACTGCGAGGCCGTCGGGGTGCACGACATCGTCGTGCGCGTGGACGCAGCCAATCGCTTCGCGCCGCAGCAGGGCGTGCTGGCGCCGCGCATCACCGTGGTGGACGACACGGGCGCGCGCTGGTCGGCCTCCAGCCCGGTCTTCCCCGCGCACGCCGCGGGCGTCGACCTCGACGTGGGCACGACCACCGCCCTGGCGGTGAGCGCGGCCGGCAGCGACGGCAACCCCTTCAACGTCTTCGACCTCGCGCTGGCGGCGTGGGAGCACCTGCACCACGTCTGCGGCGCGCTGCCGCGCGGTTACGTGCGCCTCGTGTGGCCCAGCTGGTCGGGCAGCTGGGCCGCCGGCCATGCGGCGCACGTCGCCGACGACGACGGCTACGACGACGCCGTCATCCTGCACGAGATCGGCCACGTGGTGCACAACCTGTGGTCCGACAGCGACAGCCCCGGCGGCATGCACTGGTTCGGGGACAGCGACCAGGACCCGCGGCTCTCGTTCGCGGAGGGCTACGCGACCTTCTTCTCGGCCACCGTGCTGCGCGAGCTGGGGCAGCCGGCGCTGTACGTCGACTGTGACGGCGCCGACGGCGTCGGCGGCATCGAGCTGCGCCTCGACCTCGAGACCATGGCGCCCTACGGCGTCAGCGCCGAGGGCAGCGCCGACGAGGTGGCCGTGGCCTGCGCGCTCAACGACCTGCTGGACGACGAGAGCAGCCCGGACGACACGCCCGGCCTCGACGACGACCCCTTCGACGCGGCGCTGCCCGTGGGCAGCCTGCCGCACGAGCTGGCCTGGTGGGAGGTCTTCACGGGCCCGGTGCGCAAGGCGCACCGCGGCTCGCTCAACGCCGTGTGGGACGGCTGGGCCCAGGTGCACGGCGCCGACGGCTGGGCCGCGCTGCACGCGATCTTCGACGTCCACGGCATGCGCTTCTGGAACGACGCCTGCGAGCCCGACGGCGCGCCCGAGCTGGCCACGCCGCTGCAGGCCGGCGCGGACTTCTCGCCCGAGCACACGCTGTACTTCGCCCCCAGCCAGCCGGCCCTCAACGGCACGGGCGACCGGGACTGGTTCTCGGTGCAGCTCGTGGCGGGTGAGGCCGTGCGCATCGAGACGCGCTACCCGGGCGGTGCGCCGGATGCGCGCACCCAGGTCGACCCGCACATCGACCTCTTCGATCCGCAGGGCCACAAGGTGGCGGAGGACGAGGACAGCGGCACGGGCCGCAACGCGCGCATCGACGGCCTGCTGATCGACCAGACCGGCACCTGGACCTTCCGGGTCGAGAGCCACGACCGCGTGCACCGCTACGGGCGCTACGAGGTCCGGGTCACGCTGCTGCCGTAGCGCAGCGCTCGAAGTCGGGGCCCCGGGTGCGATGATCGCGGCATGGGCCCGCCCGCGCCGCGCGCGCCGACGATCGTGCTCGTGCTGCTGGTGCTGGCCGCGGGCCTGTTCCAGGTGCACGACTGGGACATCGAGCTGCACGCGCGCACCGGCCAGTGGATCCTGCAGCACGGGCAGGTGCCGACCACCAACGTGATGTCGGAGCTGCACCACGACTACCCCACGGTGGACGACAAGTGGGGCTTCCAAGTGGCGGCCCACCTGCTTTTCGACGGCCTCGGGCCCGTGGCGACCACCGTCGCGGGGCTGGCGCTGCTGCTCGGGCTCTTCCTCGTCACGGCGGGCACGGCGCGGCGGCTGGGCGCGGACCCGTGGTGCGCGCTGCTGTGCCTCGCGCTGGCGGTTGTGGCCTCGCGCGCGCGCTTCACCTTCCGGCCGGACCT
The DNA here is from genome assembly GCA_036274635.1 of Planctomycetota bacterium. Lineage (GTDB taxonomy): Bacteria > Planctomycetota > B15-G4 > B15-G4 > B15-G4 > DASUFI01. The sequence continues at coordinate 1,576 of DASUFI010000073.1, read as the reverse complement.
CCTCAGCCTGCTGCTCGCGGTGCTCTTCGTGCGCGCGCTGCTGACCCGGCCGCCCAGCGCGCGCCAGGCGCTGGCGCTGCTGGCGCTGCAGGTCGTGTGGGTCAACGTGCACGGCTACTTCATCACCGGGCCGCTGGTGGTGGCCACGGCCGGGCTGGCGCGACTGGTCACGGGCCTCGCCGGCGACGCGGCCGAGCGGCGGCGCGGCGCGGGCCTGCTCCTGCTGTCGGGCGCGCTGGCCCTGGCCTGCCTGCTGAACCCCGCGGGGCTCGACGGCGCGCTGCACCCGCTGCGCATCCTGGCCGACCTGCGCGCGCACTACGACTTCTACAGCGGGGCCATCATCGAGTTCCGGCCGGTGTTCGCGGCCGACGGGCACGCCTCGCTGGATCGACTGGCCTTCTTCGTCCTGGCCGGCTGCGGCGCGCTGCTGGCGCTGCTGCGCCTCGTTGTGGCGGTGCGGAACGCGCGTCGCGATCGCGAGGAGCTGTGCCACGCGCTGCTGGGTGCGGCGGTGTCGGGGCTCTTCCTGGCCATGGCGCCGTCGCTGCGGCGCAACATGGCGCCGGCCTCGCTGGTCGTCGCGCCGCAGCTGGCCGCGAACGTCATGCGCTTCCTCGGCCCGCGCGTGCCCGGTGCGCTGCCGGCCTGCGCGCTGGCCGCGGCCGTGGCCTTCGGCGAGCTGTCCGACCGCACGTCGGTGCACGACGGCCTCGACCGCCGCGCGGGCCTCGGCCGCTCGGCCATCGCCTACCCCGACACCGGCATCGCCTTCATCGCGCGCGAGCTGCCGAAGCCGCGGGTCTTCACCGCCTTCTCGTGGGGCAGCACCTTCACCGGCCGCCGCTGGCCCGAGCAGGTGGCGTCCACGGACGGCAACACGCACGGCTACCCGACCAGCTACCTCATCGAGGTCATGTCCGCGCTCTCGGGCGAGGACGCGCTGGCCTTCACGCGCATCACCGACCGCGACCACGAGGACGCGGCGCTGCTGCCCACGGCCGGCCCGCTCTCCATCGAGCTGCTGCGCGACCCGCTCTGGGCGCTCGTGTGCGTCGGCGTGCGCGAGACGGTGTGGGTGCGCCGCAGCGCCGTGTCGCCGGACTGGCTCGCGCAGCACGATCTCCTGGCCCGCTGGCGCGCCGGCGAGCCTCCCGAGCTGCCCGGCACGCCGCGCGGCGCGCTGCTCGGGCCCCTGGCCGCGGAGGTGCCGCTGGCCGAGATCGACCAGTCGCTGCTGCTCATGGCCGCGGGCCTCGACGAGGATGCGCTGCGTCGCGCGCAGGCCGCCAGCGCGCGCGTGCCGGGCGATCCCGAGGCCCCCGCCCTGCGCGGGCTGCTGCTCGAGCGCCTCGGGCGCAAGGCCGAGGCGGCGGACGCCTTGCGCGAGTCGCTTGCAGCCGGCGGCTTCAACCGGCTGGCCGACAAGGCGCGCGCGGCCCTGCAGCGACTCGGCGGCTGAGCCCGCGCGGCGCCCGTCGAGCAACAGGGCGCACCAGTGTGCCGCGCGGATGCTACCGCGCCGCGAACTCCAGCGCGTCGGCGTAGCGCACGGCCGCGTCCGCGTCGCCCTGCC
>DASUFI010000072.1:0-2800 GCA_036274635.1 Planctomycetota bacterium | reverse complement strand
ACGCGGCACCCCCGACGAGGTCGCGGCCCGCGTGGCGGCCGCGCTGGCCGATGTCCTCGGCTGACGGCGAGCTCGCCGGCCACGAGGAGCTGCGCCGGGCGCTGCTCGCGGCCGTGCGTCGCGGCGCGCTGCCCCACGCGCTCTTGCTGACCGGCGAGGCCGGCCTGGGCAAGCGTCGCCTCGCGGAGTGGCTGGCGGCCGCGCGCTGGTGCACGGCCGCGGCTCCGCCCTGCGGCAGCTGCCGCAGCTGCCGTCTCGTCGCCACCGGCAACCACCCGGACCTGCACCTGCTCGTGCGCAACCCGTCCCGCGACCAGGACCCGGACGAGCTGGGCAGCCGCCACGAGATCACCGTGGACCAGGTGCGCCGCGGCCTCATCCCCGCGCTGGGTGTGCGCGCGCTCGAGGGCCGCGGGCGCACTGTCCTCATCGATGGCGCCGACGAGCTCAACGAGGCCGCGCAGAACGCGCTGCTCAAGACGCTGGAGGAGCCGCCGCCGGGCACGCTCTTGCTGCTGCTGGCCGCGCACGCCGACGCGCTGCTGGACACCGTGCGCAGCCGCTGCCAGGAGCTGCGCATCTTCCCGCTGAGCGCCGACGCGCTGCGCGCGCGCTTCCCCGACGCGGACGAGCCGCGGCTGCGCCTTGCCGCGGGGCGGCCCGGGCGGCTGGTCGAGCTCCAGCGCCTCGACGTCGGCGCGCTGCTGCGCGCGCTGGATGACGTGCTGGACGGCGCGCTCTCCGGCAGCGCCTTCGCGGCGGCGGTGGAGCAGGTGGTGGAGGCGCGCGCCGACGCCCGGACCGAGGACGAGGAGGTGGCGCACCGCCTGGCCGCCGAGGTGTGCCTCGCGCGCCTGCGCGACCGGCTGGCGGCCGGCGGGACGGCGCCGGAGGGGGCGGCGGCCGCCCTGCTCGAGCTGGCGACGGATCTGCGCCGCCACATTCCTCCCGGGGTAGCCTGGGTGGCAGCCGGAATCGAACTTTCGGGAGGACGGATGGGGGGCCGGGGCTCTCGGGCCCCCCACATGTTGGGTACCGTCAAGCGTCCGGCGATGCGCTCCGATGATGGCGGTACCCTCCCGGAACCGGACGCCCACCGATGACCACCACCCTCCCGACGTCCTCGACGCAGCAGCGGCTGGCCGCGCTGGCCGCGCTGGACCATCGCTACCCGGTCGAGGCCTACCACTTCCTCTTCGAGGCGCTGGACTTCGTGCTCGAGCGCCAGGAGCGCAGCGCGCGCCGGCGGGGCGAGAGCGCGCTGCCCGACCGGCACGTCTCGGTGCACCAGCTCCTCGAGGGCCTGCGCGAGTACGCGCTGGAGCAGTTCGGGCCGCTGGCGCGGCTCGTGCTCGAGCGCTGGAACGTCTACCGCACCGAGGACTTCGGCGAGATCGTGTTCAGCCTGGTCGAGCACCGCCTGCTCAACAAGCAGGAGACGGACAGGAAGATCGACTTCCGCAACGGCTTCAACTTCCGCGAGGCCTTCGACAAGGCGTGGCGACCGACGCTCAAGACGGGCACCTGACCGCCCGCTGGCGGCGCCTGGCGTTCCCGGTCCTCGCCATCGCGGGGGTGATGCTGCTGTTCTCGGCCCTGTCCGAGGTGCTCAACCCCGTCCTCATCGCGGTGCTGCTGGCGGTCATCCTCAACCCCGTGGTCAACGCGGCCGGGCGCTTCGGGACGCCGCGCGTGCTCACCGTCTCGCTGCTCTACGTGCTGCTGCTGGTGGGCATGACGCTCACCGGCTCGGTGCTGGTGCGGCAGTTCACGCAGCTGGGGCGCGCGCTGGCGGGCGAGCCCTTCTACGGCGACCTCGACGACGACGGCCTCATCGAGCTGGCGGCCGGTCCGGAGGGGCGGCCGGAGTTCGACGACCTGGACCACGACGGCGAGTACGACCCGGGCGCGCTGCTCAAGCTGGAGAGCTGGGTCAACCGCAAGATCTCGCCCACGGCCACGGGCCCGTGGGGGGCGGCGCTGGACGACGTGCGCACGCAGCTGGTGTCCATGCTGGGGAGCCTGGCGCGGCCGGCGGGCGACATGATCGCGCGCGGCATCGAGCACGTGGCCGACTGGGCGGGCGGCCTTTTCGCGCTGATCACGATGGTCGTGCTGGTGCCCTTCTACCTGTTCTTCTTCCTGGTCGAATACCCCGCCATGTCGGCCAAGCTGCGCCGGCTGGTGCCGCCGCGCTACCGCGAGCAGGTGGACCGCATCGCGCGCGACATCGGGCGCGAGCTGGTCACCTTCTTCCGCGGCCGCCTCATGTGCGGCTTCATCAAGGCCCTCATCCTGTACGTGGGCCTGCTCGTGCTGGGCATCAGCTTCGCGCTGCCCATCGCGCTGGCCTGCGGCGTGCTGTCGCTGGTGCCCTTCGTGGGCTTCATCGTCGGCGTCGTGCCGGCCTCGGTCATCGCGCTCACCATGGACAACGGCGGCACCGAGATGCTGCTGTGGGTCGTGGGCCTGTTCTGCGCGGCGGAGGCCTTCGAGGGCTTCGTGCTCTTCCCCGTCGTGCTGGGCCGCGAGACGGGCCTGCACGCCGTGACCATCGTGGTCGTGCTGCTGGCGGGGGGCGCGCTCTTCGGCACCCTGGGCGTGCTCATCGGCATCCCGCTGGCGCTCATCTGCAAGGTGCTGTGGCGCGAGCTGGGCCTGCCGCTCTACCGGGCATGGGCTGATCCGCCGAAGCCGCCGGAGGGCGTGGCGGTCTGAGGCGCGGCGGTGAAACCCGGAGGGCCGGGTGTGCCGTCCGCTGGGCGCAACGGACGCACATGTCGTTGCGCCCAGAGGCCGT
>DASUFI010000071.1:0-20524 GCA_036274635.1 Planctomycetota bacterium | reverse complement strand
TCCCTTCGCGCTCGCGGTGCTCGCGCTGCTGCTCGCGGAGACGCCGCTCGCGGCGCAGGCCTCCGTGCCGCCGCGTGATGCGCTGGGCGACGCGCTGCCCCAGGGCGCGATCGCCCGGCTGGGCACGCGGCGCCTGCGCTGCGACCAGGAAGGCATGGACGTCGCGTGGACGGCCGACGGCGCGCGCCTGTGGACCGTGGACATCCACGGCGCCGTGAGCGAGTGGGATGCGGCCACGGGCCGGCTGCTGCGCTCCTTCGACGTGGGCCGGGCACCCGTGCGCGACTTCTCCCTGCCGCGGGACTCCAGCCGCATCGCCGTCTCGCGCGACGGCAGCGGCGCTTCCGTGGTGGATGCGTCCACCGGCAGCCAGCAGCTCGACCTCGAGCGCTACGGGAGCCGTGCCGCCTTCTCCCCCGACGGCCGCTGGCTGGCGGTCTGGGGCCCGCCCTTCAGCAAGGTCAACCTCCTCGACGCGCAGGGCGCGCTGGTGCACGAGCTCAACGAGGACGTGCGCGACTTCTTCGACGCGGCCTTCAGCCCCGACGGAACGCTGGTCGCGCTGCTGGGTCTGCGCAAGGACGCGGAGGCGCGCACCACCACCGGCGTCCTGTCCGTGCGCGACACGGCCAGCGGCGAGGTCGTGCACCGGATCGAGCTGGCGGGCAAGGAGCTGGTGAGCGTGGCCTTCACGCCCGATGGCTCGCGCATCGTCTGCGGCGACGACCGCGGCGGCCTGCACGGCTGGGACGTGCCCACCGGCGCGGAAGCGGGCTCGGCCGAGGGCTTCGAGCGCCCGGTTCGCGGGCTGGCCTTCGCGCCGGACGGCCGGCTGCTGGCCCAGACCGCGGCCGCGACGCCGCACCCCGAGGCGGGCGTCGGCCTCGAGGCCTTCACGCTGCGCGACGGCGGCTCGTTCGCGGTGGTGCGCGAGGTGGCCGGGCACTACGCAGACGTCTCGGCCGTGACCTTCGCGCCGGACGGCAAGCGGCTCGCGAGCATGTGCCGCGACCACCTCGTGCGGCTGTGGGATCCTGCCACGGGCGCTCGGCTGCTCGCGCCGGCGGGCCATGACACGGGCGTCTCGGGCGTGGCGGCCGACGCCGCCGGCGCCCTGTTGGTCACCGGCGGCGACGACGGCCAGCTGGGCTTCTGGAACGGCCGCACCGGCGAGCTGACGAAGATGGCCTTGGCGTCGCTCTCGTCCCTCACGGCCGTCGCGCTGTCGCCCGACGGCCGGCTCGCGGCGTCGAGCGCGCTCGATGGCGGCCTGCAGCTCTGGGTCCCGGCCGGGGGCGAGCAGCGCGGCGGCTGGGCCGGCGACGCGCAGCACGCGGCGCAGGCACTGGCCTTCGGACCCGATGGCCGCACGCTCGCGAGCGCCGAGACCGACGGCAAGGTGCGGCTGCGCGACGTCGGCGCCGCGCTCGACGCACGCGTCGAGCCGGGCACCGACGCCGCGACCGCGCTGGCCCTGCCGCAGCGCGAGCTGGACTCCGGCGGCGCGGTGGCCTTCGCCGTGGCGTGGTCGCCCGACGGCAAGCTGCTCGCGTCGGGCAGCAGCCGGCTGAGGCTGTTCGACCCGCACACGGGGGCGATGGTGCAGGACATCAAGGGCACCAGCCCCATCCAGGCGATCGCCTTCTCGCCGGACGGCGCGCTCGTGGCCACCGGCAACGCCGACCGCAGCGTGCGCGTGTACCAGACCGCCGACGGCAAGCTGCGTGGCACGCTCACCGGCCACGCGGGCCGCGTGGCGGCGCTGGCCTTCTCGAGCGACGGCCGCACGCTGGCGTCCGGCAGCGACACCGAGCCCGACGTCCGGCTGTGGGACGTGGAGCGCCTCGCTCCGGCGGGCCTCCTCTCCGGCCACGTCGACGGCGTGAACGCGCTCGTCGGGCTCGCACCGGACAGGCTCGTCTCCGCCAGCGCCGACGGCGTGGCCTTGGTCTGGCGGCTGCCCGCGCCGGCCGCTGCGGCGGCGCCCGGCGGCTGACGCGTCGCGCACCGCGGCGCGACGAGCGCGGCGACCACGGCGACAGCGATTTGCCACAGACCGCGCGCCCCGCGCGGCGCATCGTTGCGCGGCGGCGCGGCGCGGGAGCGTCGCGGCGCGGCACCGTCCGGGGGGCAGCATCCCCGCGAGCGAAGCTGTATCGTGCTGCCGCGCTCCGTGCGCGTCTTCCCCGAGCCCCCGCCCCTCCGGGCGAGGCGCTCCACGCAAGGGTCTGAATGTCTCGGGCGACCAAGCGCTGGCTGGGCTTCCTCGTCATCCTCGTCGTCGGCCTCGTCGTCTTCGGCCTCGTCGCGTCGGGCGGGGAGGAGTCGACCATGGTCTACACGACCGTGGCCGAGCGGCTGCCCGAGCTCAAGGCGGTGGTCACGGCGTCGGGCGAGATCCAGCCGCGCGACTCGGTGGACATCCAGACCGAGATCCCCGGCGTGATCATCGACCTGCCGGTGAAGGAGGGGGACATCGTGCAGAAGGGGCAGGTGCTGCTGCGCATCGACCCCGTGGCGACCGAGGCCGAGACGGCGGCCGTGCGCGCGGCGCTGCAGCAGGCGGAGGCCGAGCGGGCCGGCCAGGAGGTCGAGCTGGCGAAGGCCGAGGCCAACCTGGCCAGCGACGAGGCGCAGCTCAAGGCGGCCGAGATGGAGAAGGTGAAGGCCGACGTCGACTGCCGGCGCGCGCAGGACGCGCTGGCGCGGCGGCAGAAGCTCCTCGATCAGCAGCTGATGTCCGAGGACGACGTGGACGTCGCGCGGTCCGCGGCCGAAGTGGCCGCCGCGGTCTGCGACGCCTCGGCCGCGCGCGTCAAGCAGTTCGAGGCGCAGCTGAACGCCAACCGCATCGCCATGGACCAGTACAGGGCGGCGCGCGACGCGGCCGCGCGCGGCGTCGAGGCCGCGCAGGCCAACCTCGACAAGGCCGAGGACACGCTGAAGAAGACCACCATCGCCTCGCCGCTCGCCGGCGTGATCACGCGCCTCAACGTCGAGAAGGGCGAGCGCGCGGTGCCCGGCGTGCTGAGCGACCCGCAGGCCACGCTCATGACGATCTCGGACATGTCCATCATCGAGGCCGAGATCAAGGTGGACGAGACCGACGTGGTGCAGGTCGCGCTGGACGACGTGGCCGAGATCGAGATCGACGCGCTGCCCGACAGGAAGCTGCACGGCATGGTGTGCGAGATCGCCAACAGCCCGCTGGTCGTGTCCAGCGGCGCCAGCCAGACGGCCGAGGTCAAGGACTTCCTGGTCAAGCTGCGCGTGACCGACCCGCTGCCCGAGCTGCGGCCGGGCCTGTCGTGCAGCGCGGACATCACCACCGACGTGCGCCCCGACCCGCTGGTCATCCCCATCCAGGCGCTCACCGCGCGCGACCTGTTCCTCGACGAGGCGGGCAAGCCCGAGGTGCCCACGCCCGAGGACATCGACCGCCGCAAGCTCGAGGACGCCGCGCCGACGAGCACGGCGGCCGCCACGGAGCACCGCAAGACCGAGGCCGTCGCGGGCGTATTCATCAAGGGCCCGGGCGACCGCGCGCTGTTCCGGCCGGTCAAGGTGGGCATCGCCGGGCAGACCGACTACGAGGTGCTCGAGGGCCTGCAGGGCGGCGAGGAGGTCATCAGCGGGCCGTACCGCGTGCTGCGCACGCTGGAGATCGGCGACCACCTCGCGGTGGACAACTCGCGCACCTTCCGCGCGGCCGGCGAGCGCGGCAAGTCCGACTGACGGCGGCGCGCGCATGGGCGAGAACGGCTCCCCGGTCATCGAGATCCAGGACCTCTGGCGCAGCTACGAGATGGCGGCCGCGGAGGTGCACGCCCTGCAGGGCGTCTCGCTCACCATCCGGCAGAACGAGTACGTGGCCATCATGGGGCCGTCGGGCTCGGGCAAGTCCACGCTCATGAACCTGCTGGGCTGCCTCGACACGCCCAGCCGCGGCCGCTACGTGCTCAACGGCCGGCTGGTCAGCGAGCTGGACGACGACGAGCTGGCCCAGATCCGCAACCTGGAGATCGGCTTCGTCTTCCAGACCTTCAACCTGCTGGCGCGCGCGACGGCGCTGCACAACGTGGAGCTGCCGCTCATCTACAGCCGGATGCGCAAGGCCGAGCGGCGCGAGCGGGCGCGCGAGGCGCTGCGGGCGGTGGACCTCGAGGACCGCATGCTGCACCGGCCCAACGAGCTCTCGGGCGGGCAGAGGCAGCGCGTGGCCATCGCGCGGGCGCTGGTGACGCGGCCCTCGCTGCTGCTGGCCGACGAGCCCACCGGCAACCTCGACTCCGCCGTGGGCGTCGAGATCCTGGGCCTCTTCGACCGCTTGCACCGCGAGGGCAACACGATCGTGCTCATCACGCACGACCGCGACGTGGCCGCCCACGCGCAGCGGGTCATCGTGCTGCGCGACGGGCGCATCGAGAGCGACGTCGAGCAGCCCCGGCGCCGGGAGCCGGTGGCGCCGTGAGCCTGCTCGAGGGCATCCGCATCGCGCTCGGCTCGCTCATCGCCAACCCGCTGCGCTCCTTCCTGACGCTGCTGGGCATCATCATCGGCATCACGGCCATCGTGGCCGTCATCTCGGTGATCAACGGCCTCAATCTGTACGTGGCCGACAAGCTCTCCAACCAGGGCCCCGGCGTGTTCGTGATCCAGCGCTTCGGCCTCATCGCGAACCACGAGGACTTCCTCAAGGCCGCACGGCGCAACAAGCGCCTGCGGCTGGCGGACGCGAACGCGGTGCGCGAGCGCTCCGAGCTGGCGGCGGCCGTGGGCTCGGAGGTGCACTCCAGCGAGAACCTCTCCCTACACGGCGAGGAGATCCGGAACGTGGACATCGGCGGCATCACCTCCGAGATCCTCGAGATCGAGCCCTACGACGTGGACGGCGGGCGCCTGATCACGGCCTCGGAGGTGGAGCACACGGTGCCCGTGGCCTTCATCGGCGCCGACGTGGCGGATCGGCTCTTCCCCGCCGTGGATCCGCTGGGCCGCCAGCTCCGCATCGGCAACCGCAACGTCACCATCGTGGGCATCGCCAGGAAGCGCGGCTCGGTCTTCGGCTTCTCGCGCGACAACTTCGTCAAGATCCCCATCTCGCTGCACCAGCGCATCTACGGCGTGAGGCCGTCGGTCAACATCAGCGTCAAGGTGGCCGACCCGTCGCGCATGCAGGACTGCATGGACGAGGCGCGCCTCATCCTGCGCATGCGGCACCACCTCAAGTACGACGCGCCCGACGACTTCGGCTTCCTCACGGCCGAGGGCGTCAACACGCTGTGGGCGAACCTGACCAGCATCATCTTCCGCGTCGCGGTCTTCGTGGTGGGCATCTCGCTCGTCGTGGGCGGCATCGTGGTCATGAACATCATGCTGGTCTCGGTCATCGAGCGCCGGCGCGAGATCGGGCTGCGCAAGGCGGTGGGGGCGCGCCCGCGCGACATCCGCCTGCAGTTCCTGATCGAGTCGGTGGTGCTCTCGTCGGTGGGCGGGGCCATCGGCATCAGCGTGGCCTGGGCGCTCACGTGGGCCATCCGCACCTTCTCGCCGCTGCCGGCCGACTACCCGAGCTGGGCGCCGATCATGGCCTTCCTCGTGTGCGGCTCGATCGGCGTCTTCTTCGGCCTCAACCCGGCGGCCAAGGCCGCGCGCCTCGATCCCATCGAGGCGCTGCGGGCGGACGCCTGATGAAGCGCGTGCGCGACTCGCTGCTCATGCGCCTCGTGGCCCTGCGCGAGAACTCCGTGCTCGCGGTGCAGACGCTGTGGGACCGCAAGTTCCGCTCCTTCCTCACCATGTTCGGCGTGTTCATCGGCGTGGTGATCATCGTGGTCGTGGCCTCGGTGCTGAACGGCTTCCGCCAGAGCGTCGTGGACCAGGTGCAGGAGTTCGGCACCAACACCATCTACGTGTACCGCTTCTCCATCGGGCCGGGAGACGGCGACGACGACGAGCGGCTGCGCAAGAAGCTCACGCTGGACGACGCCTGGGCCATCCGCGACCTGTGCCCGTCGGTCCAGGCCGTCTCGCCCGAGCTGGACACCCGGCAGGTCACGTCGGTCGCCCGCTACAAGGGCGAGGAGATGAGCGCGCCCAGCCTGCGCGGCGTCTACCCCGAGTCGCTGGTCGTCAGCAACGGCGTGCTGGCCGAGGGTCGCTTCCTCTCCGTCGGCGAGAACGATCACCGCGCCGACGTGTGCGTCGTCGGCTCCAAGATCGTGGACGCGCTCTTCCCGCGCCTCTCCCCGATCGGCAAGGAGATCGAGGTCGCGGGGCGCAGGCTGCTGGTCATCGGCGCGCTGGAGAAGCACAAGGAGGGGCCGTTCGGCTCGGAGAACGGCGAGGACGGGGTCATCTACGTGCCGTACACCACCTTCCGCAAGTGGTACCCGTTCGCGGACGACCACTTCCTCGTCGTGCAGGCGCGCAGCGGCAAGATGCACGACGCCATCGAGGAGATCGGCGAGCTCCTGCGTCGCCGCCGCGGCGTGAGGTGGAACGAGGAGAACGACTTCTCGATCGGCACGGCCGACTCGATCATCGAGAGCTTCGACCAGATCATCTTCGCCACGGTCGCGGTCATGTTCGCGCTCTCCACCGTGGCCTTCATGGTGGGCGGCGTGGGCGTGATGAACATGATGCTCGTGTCGGTCAAGGAGCGCACGGCCGAGATCGGCGTGCGCAAGGCCATCGGCGCGCGGCGCCGCGACATCACCTGGCAGTTCCTCACCGAGGCCATGCTGCTCACGGGCATCGGCGGGCTGGGCGGCATCCTCTTCTCCGATCTCCTGGTGGCTGGCATCAACCACCTCGTCCCCAACCTGCCCGCCACGACGCCGCTGTGGGGACGCATCGCCGGCTTCGGCGGCTCGGTCGGCGTGGGCCTGATCTTCGGCATCTGGCCGGCGCTCAAGGCGTCCAAGCTCGACCCCATCGCGGCGCTGCGGTACGAGTAGCCGGAAGGGCCAATCCCCCCTTCCCAGGCCGGCGCCGGCGGGCGAAGGTATGCAGCGTCATGAAGGGCCGTTTCACGCCAAGCCCGATTTCTACGTGGCAAACGGATCATGCATATGCACGCCGTGCGACGTTTCCCGATCGCTTCGCTGGTCCTGGCCGCGGCCGCCACCCGCGCCTCTGCGCAGACCGGCGTGGCCTGGGTGGAGTTCGCCGAGCAGCCGGACACGCTGGGCCCCGGCGTCGCTGCGGTCAGCGACGTCAGCACGGACGTCGACTTCGCGACCGGCGACCTCGACCAGGACGGATGGCTCGATGTTGTCGTCGCGCGCAAGCCCCAGGGCAGCCAGCTGGCCAAGCATGCCGACGTCCTGCTCATGAACCTGGAGGGCGTCCTCACCGACCAGACGGCGCTGTACGCGTCCGCGTCGGACGTCGCCGGCGACCAGGGCTTCCTCACCCCCTGCGTCCATACCGCCGTGAAGTTGGCGGACGTCGACATGGACGGCTGGCTGGACGTGATCTTCAGCGCCTCCCTGAGCGACGGCGAACCCAAGGTCATCAGCCACCCACGCGTCTATGTCAACCAGGGTGACGATGTGGCGGGCGCCTGGCAGGGCCTGGCTACGAGAACGGGCGCATCCCTCAGCTCTTCACCGTGGTCGGGCTGGCCGTCGCGCCGCGCTTTGCGCAGTTCGACGCGGGCGACGTCACCGGCGACGGCGCGCCCGATCTCTACTTCGTCGACCACGACGGCACCGAGACCGGCATCAGCGAGCCGGTGAGCTGGGACCTGAACGACCGCCTGCTGGTCAACGACGGCAGCGGCTACTTCTTCGATGCCAGCAGCGGAAGCCTGACCGTCACGCAGCTCAAGTCGGCCTTCGGCCTCAACGCCCGGATCGTCGATCTCGACGCGGACGGCGCGCGGGACCTCGTCAAGCTCAGCTACCTCAGCAACCCCACGGGGCTGTTCGCCATCTACAACGACCCGGGCGACCTCGGCTCGTTCCAGGCCGGCGGCCTCTCATCGATCGGGAAATTTGCGGAGATCGACGGCTTCAACGTCGGTGACCTCAACGGCGACGCCCTCCCCGACCTCGCCATCTCGGACTGCGCCAGCGACGGCTTCCAGCTCGGCCAGGGTTACGACGGGCTCAACCACCTGACCACCGGGCCGAAGATCCTCTTCCAGTACGTCACCGGCGCCGACGACGGCTTCGCGCAGAACGTCGTGCTGAGCGACCTCGACCTCAACGGCTGGAACGACGTCCTCATCACGGATGTCGATGCCGACCTCACCGGCTGCGACCGCCGGCTGCACATCTTCCACAACACCGGCAGCGTGCCCGGCGAGCAGGGCCTCGTGATCAAGGAAGAGTCGGAGCTGGCCAGCGGCGGCACGGGCGCGGGCTGGAAGGGCGTGGTCGGCATCAGCGCCGTGCAGGAGAAGGGCACGTACGCGGTCGCGGCCGCGGACTTCGACGGCGACGGCGACCCCGACCTGCTCGTCGCCCGCTGCACCGGCACCTCCTACTTCCGCAATCAGACGCTGAGCGACACCTGCCAGACCGACCTTGGCTTCGGCGGCCCGGGCAACGTGAACCTCGCGGTATGTGGCGACGCGCTCACGCACGCCGGCAGCCTGGCGACGCTGCAGCTGCAGGGCGCCGCGGCGGGCGACTCGATCGTCTTCGCGCTGTCGCTCACGCAGGGGGCGCTGCCGTTCAAGGGCGGGACGCTGGTGCCGGCGCCGCTGCTGGGCGTGGTGGGTCCGTTCCTCGCGGACGCGTCGGACGGGATGAGCGCGTCCGTGCCCGGTGGCGGCGGACTGGCGGTGGACCTCTTCCTGCAGGCGGTCGTGAAGCACGGCTCGAGCTGGCAGCTCAGCAATGCGCTGGGCGTGCTGATCGGCAGCTGAGCGCGCGAGCAGTCGCGAGCCTCACCACTTCGGCGCGGCCTCGATCTCCTCGAGCACGCGCAGGTACGTCGCGTGCCGGTCGCGCGACAGCTCGCCGCGCTCCACGGCGGCGAGCACCGCGCAGCCCGGCTCCGCCCGGTGCCGGCAGTCGGAGAAGCGGCAGGAGTCCGGCCGGTCGCCGAAGCCCGGGAACAGGCGCGCGAGGTCCGAGGGCGCGACGTCATCCAGTCCGAACTCGCGCAGCCCGGGGCTGTCCACCAGCCAGCCCTCCGTGCCCGACAGGCGCAGCAGGCGCGCGACCGTGGTCGTGTGCCGGCCGCGGCCGTGGTACTCCGCCACCTCGCCCACGCGCTGCTGCAGCCCGCCCGGGCTCACGGCGTTGATGAGGCTGCTCTTGCCCACGCCCGAGTGGCCGACCACGAGGCTCGTGCCATGCGTGAGGTGCACGCGCAGCTCGGGGATGCCCTCGCCGGTGACGCAGCTGGTCTGCAGCACCGCCAGGCCGGCGGCGCGGTAGGGCGCGACGGCCTCGCGCGTGAGGGGCCGGCCGTCGTCGTCGACGGCGCCGGTGATGTCCACCTTGTTCAAGACCACCAGTGGCGGCAGGTCCTGCAGGGCCGCCTCGACGAGGAAGCGGTCGATGAGGCCCTCGCGCAGCGGCGGGTTGGCCAGCGCGGCCACGATGACGAGGCGGTCGATGTTCGCGGCCAGCACGTGCACGCGGCCGGTCTTGTCGTCGGGCGAGGCACGCACGAGGACGCTGCGGCGCGGCAGCACCTCCTCCACGACGCCCTCGACGGGCGCGCCCGAGGCGGACTGCAGCACGACGCGCACGCGGTCACCCACGGCCACCGGCCGCTCGGCCGCGATGTCGCGCTTGCCGGCCCGGTCGCCGCCGTGGCGCGCGTCGCGCGCGCGACCGGTCTCGCGCCGGCCGCCCACCAGCCGCCCGTCCGCCTTGCGCCGGCCGGTGGGGCCCGCGCCGGGGTCGCCGGTCTTGAAGAGGCTGCCGCGCAGGGTGCAGCGCAGCTCGCCGCGGCCCTCGATGAAGACCTCGCAGCTCCGGCTGCCGACGGCGATGACCAGGGCTTCGACCTGCACGCGGGGATTATCCGGAAGGGGTGGCTGCAGCCCTGCGAAACACGCGGCTTGACGGCTTGAAACGATAGTTTAGAATGATCGAATCAAACGAATGTTCAAAGCCATGGGCACCACCATCACCAACAACGACATCACGACCATCGGCACCCGCGAACGGCTCCTGGCCGCAGGGCTGGAGACCTTCGCCGAGCAGGGCTACCGCGCCGCCACGGTGCGGGAGATCTGCAAGCGCGCCCACGCCAACGTGGCCGCCATCAACTACCACTTCCGCGACAAGGCCGGCCTGTACGGCGAGGTCCTGCGCAACGCCTGCGAGCAGGCGCGGGAGAAGTATCCGCTGGTGCCGGGCGAGATGCCGGCCGACCCGGAGCAGCGCCTGCGCATCTCGGTGCAGCAGTTCCTGCGGCGCATCTTCGACCCGGGGCTGCAGTCGGCCAACGGCCGGCTCATGGCACGCGAGATGATCGAGCCGACCGAGGCGCTGGACCGTCTCGTGGGCGAGGTCATCCGCCCGCAGTGCGACCAGCTGCAGGCGGTGGTGCGCGGCATCCTCGGCGCGGACGCCAGCGAGGAGCAGGTGCGCTGGGGCACGATGAGCGTGGTGGGGCAGTGCGTCTTCTATCACCACAGCCGCGCGGTCGTCGAGCGGCTGTTCCCTGACATGAGCCTGGGGTCCGAGGTCATCGACCGCCTGGCCGACCACATCGCGACGGTGAGCCTCGCCGGCCTGCGCGGCCTGCGCACGCGGGGCACGGGAGCCAACGGCAAGCCGTGAACTTCGTCGCCTGGCGGATGCTGACCGGCGACCGGACGAAGTACCTCGGCATCATCATGGGGCTCACCTTCGCGTCGCTGCTCATCACGCAGCAGGCGGCCGTCTTCCTGGGGCTCATGACGCGCACCTACGCCGCGATCACGGACATCGGCGGCGCCGACGTGTGGGTCATGGACCCCAAGGTCATGTTCATCGACGACATCAAGCCGCTGCAGGACACCGAGCTGTATCGCGTGCGCGGCGTGGAGGGCGTGGCCTGGGCGCTGCCGCTCTACAAGGGCCTGCTCAAGGCGCGTCTGCCCAGCGGCACCTTCCAGAACTGCATCGTGGTGGGGCTGGACGACGCGACGCTCATGGGCGGGCCGGCCGAGATGCTGCAGGGGAGCCTGGCCGACCTGCGGCGCGCGGACGGCGTGATCGTGGACGAGAACGGCGCGCGCGGCAAGCTGGCGCGCAAGCCGGCGGGGCCCGACGGGCCGTCCGTGCCGCTGGCCGTGGGCGACACGCTCGAGCTCAACGACCACCGCGCCATCGTGGTGGGCATCTGCCGCGTGTCGCGCACCTTCCAGAGCCAGCCCGTGGTCTACACGACCTACTCGCGCGCCACGCAGTTCGCGCCGCGCGAGCGCAAGCTCTTGTCCTTCGTGCTGGCGCGCACGGCCGCGGGGCAGGATGCGCACACGGTGTCGGCGCGCATCGAGGCCGCCACCGGCCTGAAGGCCCTGCCGCGCGACGAGTTCAAGCACATGACCATGGAGTACTACCTCAAGTACACCGGCATCCCGATCAACTTCGGCGTGGCGGTCGTGCTGGGCTTCATCGTGGGCCTCGCCATCGCGGGCCAGACCTTCTTCAACTTCACGCTCGACAACCTCAAGCACTTCGGCGCGCTCAAGGCCATGGGCGCCGGCAACGGGCTGCTGCTGCGCATGATCCTGATGCAGGCGGCGGTGGTGGGCGCGATCGGCTACGGCGTGGGCGTCGGGACGGCCGCGCTGGTGGGCTTCCTCACGCGCAACTCGGAGCTGGCCTTCTACATGCCGTGGCAGCTGCTGCTGGTGTCGGCGGGCGCGGTCACCTTCATCTGCCTGCTGTCGGCGGGGCTGGCCATCCGCAAGGTCATCCGGCTCGAGCCGGCCATCGTGTTCAGGAGCTGAAGTGTCCGCCGCCACCCTCGCCGAGCCCCAGGCGCCGCCGCTCGCGGTGCGCTGCCGCGGCGTCACCAAGGTGTACGAGAACGGCACGAAGGTCATGGCCCTGCGCGGCGTCGACCTGGACGTGCGGCGCGGCGAGGTGCTGCTGCTCATGGGGCCGTCGGGCTGCGGCAAGACCACCTTGATCTCGGTCATGGCCGGCATCCTCGACCGCACCGAGGGCGAGTGCGAGGTCTTCGGTCGCGATCCGTCCGGCCTCTCGGCCTCCGAGCTGACCGCCTTCCGCGGCCGCCACGTGGGCTTCGTCTTCCAGGCCTTCAACCTGCTGCCCTCGCTCACCGCCGCCGAGAACGTGGCCGTGCCGCTGCTGCTGCAGGGGATGCCGCGCCCGCGCGCCGTGGACCGCGCGCGGGAGATCCTGGCGCGCGTGAACATGGCCGAGCAGGCCGACCGCCTGCCGACGCAGCTCTCGGGCGGCCAGCAGCAGCGTGTGGCCATCGCGCGCGCGCTGGTGCACGACCCGCACCTCGTGGTGTGCGACGAGCCCACGTCCTCGCTCGACCACGCGACGGGCCAGCGCGTCATGGCGACGCTGCGCGCCGTGGCCGCGGGCCCGGACCGCGCGCTCGTCGTCGTCACGCACGACACCCGCATCGTGGAGTTCGCGGACCGCATCGCCGTCATGGATGACGGCCGCATCGTCCGCGTCGAGCAGCCGCCCGCGCGCACCGACGCGTCCCGGGAGACGCCATGATCACCCGCTACGTCATCCCGCTGCTGGCCCTGCTGGGGCTGGTCTTCGCCGTGGCCGTCGTCGCGCAGGGCGCCAAGCCCGAGCCGCAGGCCGCGCCCGTGGCCGATCCCGCCGAGCCGGCCTTCACCTCCTACGTCGCCGGCGCCGGCCTCATCGAGGCGCGCAGCGAGAACATCCGCCTCGGCACGTCCGTGTCGGGCCTGGTGAAGTCGGTGGCCGCGCACGTCGGCGACCACGTGCGCGCCGGCGACGTGCTCTTCGAGCAGGACGACCGCGAGCTGCAGGCCGAGCTGGGCGTGCGCCGCGCGCAGGCCGACGCTGCGCGCGCGCACCTCGCCCTGCTCTCGGCCATGCCGCGCCCCGAGGACGTGCCGCCCGCCGAGGCCAAGGTGGCTGCCGCGCAGGCCATGCTGGACGACGCGCAGCGCCAGCTCGAGATGGCGCAGGCCGTGCAGGACACGCGCGCGGTCTCGGTCGAGGTGCTCACCGGCCGCCAGTACGCCGCGCAGCACGCCGCCGCCGACCTCGCCGAGCAGCAGGCCGCCCTGCTCAAGCTGCGGGCGGGAGCCTGGGAGCCCGAGCTGGCCCAGGCGCGCGCCGAGCTGGCCTCGGCCGAGGCGCGCGTGGTCCAGACCGAATCCGACCTCGACCGGCTCAAGGTGCGCGCGCCCGTGGACGGCGACGTGCTGCAATCCAAGGTTCGCCCCGGGGAGTTCGCCATGGCCGGCCCGCTGGACCCGCCCCTCATGCTGCTCGGCGACGTCTCGCGCCTGCACGTGCGCGTGGACGTGGACGAGAACGACGCCTGGCGGGTGGCGGCCACCGCCCGCGCGCAGGCCTTCGCCCGCGGCAACCGCCGCATCGGCACCGAGCTGCAGTTCGTGCGCTTCGAGCCCTTCGTGGTGCCCAAGCGCTCGCTCACGGGCGACGCCAGCGAGCGCGTCGACACGCGCGTGCTGCAGGTGCTCTACGCCTTCGACCGCGGCGACCTGCCGCTCTACGTGGGCCAGCAGATGGACGTGTTCATCGAGGCCGAGCCGGCGGCCGCCGCCGCCGCGCCGGTGGCAGGAGGTGCGCGATGAGGAGGACGCTCCCGATCCTGGTCCTCACGGCGCTGGCCGCGTCCTGCACGGTGGGGCCCGACTACCAGGAGCCGCCCGCGCAGATGCCCGAGGAGTGGAAGGAGCCGCTGCCTCCCGGCGCCGAGGCGACGACCGATGACGCGGCGCTCGCCAGCTGGTGGACGGCCTTCGGCGACCCCGAGCTCGCCGCGCTCGTGAAGGCGGCCATCGAGGGCAACCGCAACCTCGCGCAGGCCGAGGCGCGCATCCGCGAGGCGCGCGCCTTCCGCGAGCTGGCCGCCGCGGAGGGCCGTCCCAACCTGAGCTTCGGAGCGCAGGGCCAGCGCCGGCGCACGTCGGGAAACACCGACCTCAACCCCTCGCTCAACGGCATCACCACCAACTTCTTCTCGCTCGGCTTCGACGCGTCGTGGGAGCTGGACCTGTTCGGTGGCATCCGCCGCTCCGTGGAGGCGGCCGAGGCGGACATCGCCGCCGCGGAGGAGGATCGGCGCGACCTGCTGGTCACGCTGCTGGGCGAGGTCGGCCGCGACTGGATCGTGGCTCGCGGCACCCTGCGGCGCCTCGTGATCGCGCGCGACGCGCTGGCCTCCCAGAGCGATACCGCCAGCCTCACGCGCGCGCGCCGCGACGCGGGCATGGCCAGCGACCTGGACCTGGCGCGCGCGGAGGCGCTGGTCTCCGGGACGGAGGCCACAATCCCGGCGCTGCAGGTCGACTTCGCGGTGGCCACGCACGCGCTCGACGTGCTGCTCGGGAGCCCGCCGGGCACCGCCGAGGCCCTGCTCACCGGCGCGGACGTCGTGCCGCCGCCTCCGCCGCGCGTGCCGGTGGGGCTGCCCAGCGACCTGCTGCGCCGCCGGCCCGACATCCGGCGCGCCGAACGCCAGCTCGCGGCAGCCACCGCGCGCATCGGCGTCGCGCAGGCCGCCGAGTACCCGACCTTCTCGCTTACCGGCAGCGTCGGACAGTCCGCCTTGGACACCGGCCGCCTGTTCGAGCCCGACTCGCGCACCTGGACGCTGGGCGCGGGCCTCGACTGGCCCATCCTGCAGGGTGGCGGCCTCTCCGCGCAGGTGGCGATCGCCGACGCCGAGGCCGAGCAGCTGCTGTATGCCTGGCAGTCCACCGTGCTCGTCGCGCTGCAGGAATCGCACGACGCCCTCGTGGCCTTCGGGCGCGAGCAGGAGCGCCGCACCTCGCTGGCCAAGGCCGCCACGTCGCAGCGCCAGGCCGCCGACCTCGCGCGCCAGCGCCACGCCGCGGGCCTCTCCGACTTCCTTGACGTGCTCGACGCCGAGCGCAACGAGCTCTCGGCCGAGGACGAGCTGGCCCAGTCCGAGGTGCTGCTCGCCTCCGATGCGGTCGCGCTCTACAAGGCGCTCGGCGGGGGCTGGACCGAGGAAACCGAGGGCGGCGGGAGCGGCGAGCAGGAGGCCGGGGCGGCGCCCTGACGGGGCCGCTACGCGGGCCGCTGCGCGATCTCGCGGAAGCGTGCCAGCTCGTCGCTCTCGAGCAGGCCGTCGCCGTGCATCGCGTGCAGGGCGTCGAGCGCGTCGGACAGGCGCCGGCGCGGCGCGGACGGCTCGGCGTCCTCGGGCTCGGGCTCCGGGCGGCAGCGCCAGGCGATGGCGGCGCGGCGCACCTCGGCGAGGAACACGTCCACCTGCGCGTCGTCCGCGCCGCCGCGCAGGAAGACGGGGTTGAGCGCGCGCTCGCGGTCGAGCAGCAGCGTGAGGTGGCGCGGGCAGGCCAGCGCGCCGACCAGGGCCAGCGCGGCGCCCACCAGCAGCACGGCGGCGGAGGCGCCGGCGCGGCCGTCGCCCACGGCCTCGTGCGCGAAGGGCAGGCAGGCCGCGATGCCCGCCGCGAGCAGCGCGCCCGCCAGCCACAGCGCTCCGCTGCTCACGCCGCGGACCGAGGCCGGCTCCAGCACGAGTCGCCCGAAGTCCACGGCGCCCACGCGCTCGCGGAACGGGCGCGCGACCTGCACGACGAGACCGTCGTCGTGCAGCGTGGTGCGTACCACGAGCAGCGGCGAGAAGCGCTGCTCGAGGCAGGGCTTGCCCGCCCCGTCCTGCGGATCAGTCGCGTCGGAAGCCAATGCGGCCGTGCTCCCTGCGCGCGAGGATCTCCGCCGCGAGGCGCAGATCGCTGCGGTCGATGATGCCCTCCGCGTAGAGGTCGCGGAACTTCAGCAGCTCGTCCACGCGATCGAGGCCCGCCTGGCCCGCGCGCTGGCGCTCCTGCTCGCGCAGCTCGGCCGCCAGCGCCTCGATGCGCGCCACGACCTGCGCCACGAAGCGCCGCGCGGTGGACGCATCCGGACGGTCGCGGAACAGCTCGAGGTCCACGATCTGGCCGGGAAAGACGATGTACTGGCAGCGCGTGACCCACCAGCCGCCGGCGCCAGCGAGCAGCGCGACCAGCGCCCACGCCCACCCCAGTCCCGGGGCCAGCAGCAGCGTGGCCGCCGCCGCCGCGCCCGCGCCCAGCGGCCAGCCGCTGCCGCGCTGCCGGATGACGACGTGCGGCGACAGCGTGTCCAGCGGCAGCGTGATGCGCCGGCCGCCGAGCAGGTCGGCGGTCTCCACCGTCACGCGGTCGAGGTGCAGCTCGAACTCGGCGCGCGTCGCGCCGGCGTGCTGCTGCAGCCGCGCCTGCGGCGGCTCGGCGGGCTTCTCGGGGGCGAGGCTCATGCGACGTACTCCCGGATGCTGCGGATGAGGCGCGTCTTGTGGCGGTCGAAGCCCTCGCGCGTCAGTCGGCCCTGCGCCAGGTGACCGTGCAGGCGGCGGATCTCGCCGGCCACCGAGGCCGGCAGCACCTCCTCCTGCTCGCCGGCCAGCACCTCGCGCGAGGCCGTGACCACGCGGGCCACGAAATGGCGCACCGCATCGGCGTCGGGCACGTCGGCGCGCAGCTGCAGCGCGCCGTGCTCCACGTAGGTGCGCACCGGCCCGCCGCGCGTCACGAGCAGCACCAGGCCCACGGCGGCGAGCAGGCCGCAGCCCACCGCGGCCGCCGTCGGCAGCGCCATCGGCCAGCCCGCCGCGCCCAGCCCGCCCGGCAGGACGAGCGTGGCCGCCAGCAGCAGGTCGCGCACGTCGGGCTGGCGCGTGATGCGCTCGTCGGGATCCACCGCCTGCAGCGGGATGTACTGGTCGTCGCGCACCAGCGGCGTGACGCGGATCACCCGCACGCGGTTGCCGTAGAGCACGAAGCGCGTGGTGCGGAACAGGCCGTCGCGCTGCGTGAGGGAGGGTCGACGGTGCATGGCGGGCTCCGCGCCCCGGGCGGCGGGGGCCGCAGGGGACGGCCCCTCCTCATCGGCTCCGGCAGCGCCCGGACTGTTGAGGGCGGCGGTGGGGCCACGAGGCCCAGCGGGCGCGCGCAAGATTCTCGCGGGAGGCCCGCGGAAAGGTTCCAGCGGGGCACGCGTCCAAGCCCGCGGATGACGTGGATATTTGCAGTCGCGCTGCTTGCTGCCGCCCTTGCAGGCTGTGCGCAGGAGCCTGAGCCGGCTCCGAGCGCCAATCCGCCGGCGGTCGTGGGGCTCGGCCCACGCTGGGCGCTGCCGACGGAGTGTGAGGTGCATCACGAGCCGCTGAGGCCCGTGGTTGCCGTGACCGTCTATGGCCTCGTCGACGTCGGAGACCGATACGCCGCGACGCATTCAGGAGAGTTCCCGCACCACGGCCTCATCGGCTTGGGCGGATGCGTGCCCGGCCGCTCGGCCTGGACGATCGTGCTGCAGTGCGAGCGCTGCCGCGCCCGCGAACTGGAGTGGGAGCGCGATCTCGCGACGACGGGCGTGCCGTTCCGGTTCGATGCGGCCGCGCGCAGCAAGCTGAGCGCCTTCTGGGCAGCGATCGAGCCGCCTCCGTCGCTGGACGAGTTGCCGCGCTGACTCAGCGCCGGCGCCGCGTCCTCACGAAGCCCTGCATCGTGCGCGTGTAGCTCGGCGGCTTCGGCTTCTGCGGCTCGCCCGGCGTCGCGCCCTCGGGCGCGACGTTGTGCACGAAGTCCTCGAAGCGCTCGATGGGCACTTCCTTGTTGATCAGCTTCTCGATGGCGGTGATGAACTCGCCGTCCTCGGGCGTGACGAAGGTGGCGGCGCGGCCCTGCTTGCCCATGCGGGCGGTGCGGCCGACGCGGTGCACGTAGTCCTCGGCGTTCTCGGGCACGTCCCAGTTGATGACGTGCGTGACGTCCTCGATGTCGAGGCCGCGCGCCGCCACGTCCGTGGCCACGAGGTAGGGGAACTCGCCGTCGCGGAAGCCGCGCAGGATGCGCTCGCGCTTCTTCTGCGGCAGGCCGCTGTGGATCTCGTTGGCGCCGATGCCGGCCTTCTGCAGCTTCTCGGCCAGCTTGTCGGCGCCGATCTTGGTGCGCGTGAAGATGATCGAGCGCTCGGGCTTCTCGCGCCGCAGCAGCTCGAGCAGCAGCAGCAGCTTGCGCTCCTTGTCGATGGGGAAGCAGGTCTGGTGCACGGACTCGACGGTCAGCACGTCGGGCGCGAGGAAGACCTGCGCCGGGTCGCTCATGTACTTCTTCGCGAGGCCCAGCACCTCGTCGGACAGCGTGGCCGAGAAGAGCATGGTCTGGCGGCGGCCCTGCGCGGCGCCGAGGATCTTGGCCATGTCGTCGCGGAAGCCCAGGTCGAACATGCGGTCGGCCTCGTCCAGCACCACGCCGTCGAGGTCGCGCAGCGAGATCGTGTGGCGGCCGACATGGTCCAGCAGGCGGCCGGGCGTGGCGGCGATGACCTGCAGGCCCTGCTTCAGCTCGGTGAGCTGGCGCTTCATGCTGTCGCCGCCGTAGATGGCGGTGGCGCGCACGCCGAGCAGCCGACCGAGGCGCTGGGCCTCGCGCGCCACCTGCACCGACAGCTCGCGCGTGGGCACCACGACCACCACCCGCGGCCCGGGCCGGTCGCTCAGGTTCTGGAGCAGGGGCACGAGGAAGGCGGCCGTCTTGCCCGTGCCGGTCTTGGCCTGGCCGATGACGTCCCGACCCTCCAGCGCATAGGGCAGGGTCTTGGCCTGGATCTCGGACGGCGTGCGGTAGCCGCAGGCCGCGATGGCGGCCAGCAGGTCGGGCTTCAGCCCGTACTCCGCGAAGGCACATTCCTCGAGCGGGATCGCGAGCGACTCGTCGGGAGCTTCGGGCTCCGGCGGCGGTGGCGCGCTGTCGGCGTCGCCGCGGTCCCGGTGGCCTCCGTGGCGGCCGCCGTGCGGCCGGCGGCCGGGGCCCGCGCGCCGGCCGGGACGTCGGGAGGATCGGCGATGGGAGGAGGAAGGCGGAGGTGTCACGTCGATTCGGGGGAGAAGTCTCGGCCGCGCCCGGGTTGGGTCGCACAGACGGGATAGCCATTCTGCGCGCAATGCCTTGGCAATCCAAGGCCTGCGGCGGGCGCCGTGTGGCGTCGGGGCGTGTCGGTGTGCCCGGGAAGGCTGACACTTGCAGATTGTGTGTTCCGCCGGCGGCTGTTTGGAACAGGTCAGCGAGGGGCCGAAGGCCGGCAGGCCAAGCCCGGGTCGGAGGCACTCGCCGAGAGGCCCGGCGACGAGCCGAGGCGCGACGACTGTCGAGCGCGCAGGCCCGGCGAAGCCCGCCGAACGGCTGGTTCGGTTCCGTTCAAGACACCGGCAGGTGAGGTGAGCGGCAGCCCGGGTGTCATCCCGGCACACCTCGGCAAGGCGTGATATGCTCCGCCGAGCGAGGTAATCCACCACGCTGCTCCACCGGAGCTGGCGACCATTGGGGAAAGGAAGAGACATCCCGTGCGATACATCCTTCTCGGCCTGGCACTGGCCGGGATCGCGCTCGTTGCGCCTCCCGCCCATGCGTTCACTCAGACCTGTCCGGGCACACCCGGTTATGTGCTGACGCTGCCTGACACGATTGCCCTCGGACAGGTCTTCTCGATTTGCATGGAGGCGCCCGAGGGCAGCGTCGCCTTCATTCTCGTGTCTGCGGACACAGGTCCGCTCAACACCAAGTTCGGCACTCTGTGTGTCGGCTTCCCGTTCCTGGCGATCTGGCCCGTGGTCATGCCGACTGGCGGCGCCCTGTGCCTCGATCACCTGGCGGAGTGCGATCCGGCCATCGACGGCTTCACCGGCTACTTCCAGTTCGCGGCCTTCGGCCCGAACCCGGGGCAGGTGGGCCTGAGCAATGGCTCGAGCCTCACCGCCGAGGACACCGGCAAGTGCATCGAGCCGGGCGACTTCAACACCTACACACAGGGTGGTTGGGGCGCGGTGTGCCAGGGCGGCAATCCTGGATGCCTGCGCGACGCGCACTTCGACGACGTCTACCCCGGCGACCTGATCCTCGGTGATCCGGACGGTGCGGACGGCGACGGCCTGTACGCGCTCGTGCTCACCGACTCGCTGGCCGTGCAGAACTTCCTGCCGTCCGGCAGCCAGCCGGACGCGCTGGACCAGGACGAGGTCAACCCCACCGACAATACGTCGGCGGGCGTCCTCGCCGGGCAGCTCACGGCCGCGAAGCTCAACGTGGACTTCGACGACGCGGGCTACTTCGACTCGATCAAGCAGCAGACGCTGGTGAAGCTCGGCGACCTCGTGTTCAGCGACTGCGTGGCCTCGGCCCTGATCGGCGAGTCCGTGCGTGACGTCATCGCCCTGGCGGACAAGGCGATCTCGGGCGAGATCTCGCCGCTGTTCGACGTGGATGGTGACCTGGTCGGCGACATCTCGTTCGACGACCTGAACACCGCCCTGGCGAAGGTCAACGAGAACTTCGACAACG
>DASUFI010000070.1:0-3470 GCA_036274635.1 Planctomycetota bacterium | reverse complement strand
GATGTCGCCGCGCGCGATCGGTCCGGTGAGGGCCTGCGCCGGATGGTGGTGCTCCAGGTGCTCGAGCGTCCCGCGCTGCAGCGGCAAGAGCGCGGCGCGCGCGGCGTCGCGCGACAGCCCGGCGCGCTCCATGAGGTCGAGCGACTGGTCCAGCAGGGCCACGAGGTGATTGCAGGCATGGGCCGCGGCCGCGTGCCAGGCCGCGCGCGCGCCCGGCGCCAGCCGGAAGGGCCGCCAGTGGAGCGCGGTGCACAGCCCCTCGGCCGCCGCGAGCGCGGGCGCGTCGCCCTCCAGCGCGGCCACCGTCCCGGCCATCCCGGCGGCGTCGCGCACGGGATCGACGAAGCTCCACAGCGGATGGCAGCCGCCGACGGCCAGCCCGCGCGCCCGCAGCGGCGCCAGGGCGGCCACCTCGACCGAGCCCGAGACGTGCAAGGCCACGCTGCCTCGCGGCCAGTCGCGCCCGGCGAGGCTGGCGGCCACGGACGGCAGCGCCCGGTCAGGCACAGCGAGCAGCAGCAGCACCGGGCCCGAGGCTCCGCGCGCCAGAAGGCCGGGCAGGTCCAGCGCCTCGCCGCCGCCCACCAGCGCGGCGCGCTCGGTGGCGCGCGGGCCGCTGCGGCTGACCACCGCCTCCACCGGCCACCCGGCGGCGCGGGCCGCGCGCCCGATGGCCGTGCCGGCGGCCCCCGCGCCGACGATGATCAGCGGCGGGGATGTCACCGGCGCATCAGGCGTGCTGCGTGCGCCCGTCCTCGGAGCTGTGGTTCCGGCCGCTGACATGGGGGTGCGGCGGGGGCAGGAAGGCGTCGTGGTCGAAGATGTAGTCGTCGTCGTCGGGGAGGTCGGGGGACACGTAGCCCGGCTGGCGGCTGCGCTCGACCTCGTCGCGGTAGGCCTTCAGGATGCACGACTCCATGAAGGTGCGGCAATCCTGGTGGATGGGGTGCGCCACGTCGATGTGCAGCCGCGAGCGGCCGCGGTCGTCGCGCGGCGCGCGGTCGGCCGCGAGCTGCCGGCCGCAGTCGTTGCAGAACTGCGCCCGCAGGTGGTTCTTGCCGCCGCAGTTCGAGCAGCGGTCCATGACCTTGCGGCTGGGCATCGCCACGAAGGGCCCCTTGGGGCCCTCGATGACCTTCACGTCGCGGATCACGAACTCCCGCGCGATGGTCACGGTGCAGAAGGCGCGCAGCCGTTCCTGCGGACGTTCGACGAGCTTGACCCGGATCTCGCTGATGTCCAAGCACACGCCTCCCAACCGAGCGCAGGACCGAACGAGAAGATGTATCCACGTCGGAACGTCGCTTTACTAGCGATTTCCGGCGAGTGACCTCGACCAACATATCAAGCTCGATTCACGCATGGCCGGGAATTCGTCGCCGCGGCGGCCGTAGCCGAAGAGCGTGCTGCCCGAGCCGGACAGGTTGAGTCGTGTCGTGTCGAGCAGGTGCGCGAGGCGCGGCTCGACAGCGCGCGCGGCGGCCTGCAGATCGTTCGTGAAGATCGCCTGCAGTCCGGCGACGTCGGCGCCGGCCAGGGCGGCGCGCAGCGCGCCGGTGTCGGGCGGCGGCGCGGGGCGCGGCGTGGCGGACGCCCACGCGGCGTAGACCGCCGCCGTCGACGTCGGGAACGGCGGCAGCAGCAGCGTGACCTCGAAGGGCGCCGGCGGCACGATCGGCTCCACGACCTCGCCCCGCCCGGTGCACAGCGCCGTGCCACCCACGAGGAAGAAGGCCACGTCGCTGCCCAGCTGCGCGGCGAGGCGCGCCAACGCGGGCTCGTCCAGCGGCCGGCCGAGGAGCTGGTTGCAGCCGCGCAGCGCGGCGGCGGCGTCCGAGCTGCCGCCCGCCAGCCCGCCGCCGGCGGGGACACGCTTGCCCAGGCGCAGGTCCAGCCCGACGTCGCCGGCGGCGCCGGCCGCGTCCAGCACCGCCGCGGCGCCGCGCACGGCGAGGTTGTCGGCGCCCGTCGGCACGCCGGAGGCCGCGCCCTCCAGGCTCAGCGCGATGTCCGGCGCGCCCGAGGCCGCCTCCGGCCGGCGCGCGCGCAGCCGCAGCTCGAGCGTGTCGCACAGGTCGAGCGTCTGCAGCACCGTGACCAGCTCGTGGAAGCCGTCCGGCCGCCGGCCGAGCACGCGCAGCACGAGGTTGATCTTGGCCGGCGCCTGCAGCGTCAGCGCGCCCGTCGCGCTCATGCGACGGGCTGGTTCTCCTCGTCCAGGATGAGCACGCGCGGCTGGTGCTCGCGCGCCTCGCGCTCGTCCATGCGGGCGTAGCTGATGATGAGCAGCTGGTCGCCCTCCACGCACAGCCGCGCCGCGCCGCCGTTGGCGCCGATGATCCCGCTGCCGGCCTCGCCCTCGAGCACGTAGGTCTCGAAGCGCGCGCCGTTGTTGAGGTTGACCACCTGGATCTTCTCGTTGGGCAGCAGGTCGGCCAGCTCGATCAGGTTGCGGTCGATGGTGAGGCTGCCCACGTAGCCCAGGTTGCACTGGGTCACGGTGGCGCCGTGGATCTTGGACTTCATCATGTCGCGCTGCATGGCGGGTGATCCCTCGCGCGCGGTCCGTTTCACGACCGGGGCGCAAGAGGGCCGATTCTACCTCCGAGCACGTGGTTGTCGATGAGACGCACCGGCCCGACGCGGGCGGCCACGACGGCCACGTCGCCGGTGCGCGCGACGGCGCGCGGCGAGAGGTCGTCGGGATCCACCAGGGTCGCGTAGTCCGGCGGGCCGGACAGGCCGGCGCGCAACGTAGCCTGCAGGAGCTCCCCCAGCACGGCGCCGTCGCGCTGCCCGGCCTCGAAGGCCGCCTCCACCGCCGCCAGCGCGCGCACCAGCGACAGCCCGCGCTGCCGGTCCGCGGGCGAGAGGAAGACGTTGCGGCTGGAGAGCGCCAGCCCATCGGCGTCGCGCACGGTGTCGCACACGACGACCTCCAGCGGCAGCCCGAGGTCCGCCACGAGCCGCCGCACCAGCACCGTCTGCTGGAAGTCCTTGCGCCCGAAGTAGGCCCGCGCGGGCGAGGCCAGCACCAGCAGCTTGGCCACCACCGTGAGCACGCCGGCGAAGTGGCCCGGCCGCGCGGCGCCCTCCAGCAGGCCGGACAGCGCCGGCTGGTCGATGCGCGTGGCGAAGCCGGGCGGATACATGCCCTCGCGCGGCAGCAGCAGCAGCAGGTCGCAGCCTTCGGCGGCCAGCAGATCCGCGTCGGCCTCCTCGGTGCGCGGGTAGCGCTGCAGGTCGGCGTCGTCGTCGAACTGCAGCGGGTTGACGAAGATGCTCACCGCCACCGTGTCGCTCTCGGCGCGCGCGCGACGCACGAGGGCGGCGTGGCCGGCGTGCAGGGCGCCCATGGTGGGCACGAGGCCGAGGCTTCCGCGGCGCGCGGCGGCGCGGCAGGCCTCGGCCGCGCCCGGCACGTCCCTCAGGACGAGCACGCCGCCTCCGCGCCGCCGGCCAGGAGCGCG
>DASUFI010000069.1:0-4307 GCA_036274635.1 Planctomycetota bacterium | reverse complement strand
GACCCCGCGGCGGTCGACCCGCCGGCATTGGCCGCGGCGGTGGCTCGCACCGGGCTGAGCGCCGAACCCTGGCAGCCGCCGGGCGTCGAGTCTCCCGACCGCCGCCCCGCGCTGCTGGTCACGCTGGCCGGCGCGGCGCTGCTGGCGGGCAGCGTGGTGCACCTCGCGGCGGGCGGCACGCTGGCCGAGGCCCTCGCCGGCCACGCCGCGCCGCCGCTCGCGCGCGCCTTCTACCTGCTGGCCGTGCTGTGCGGCGGCCTGCCGCTGCTGCCACGCGCCGCGGCCTCCGCGCGCGCCCTGCGCCCGGACATGAACCTGCTCATGGCCGTGGCCATCTCCGGCGCGCTGCTGCTGGGCGACTGGCTCGAGGCCGGCACCGTGGCCTTCCTCTTCGCGCTGTCGCTGCGCCTCGAGGGCTGGAGCGTGGCCCGCGCGCGCCGTGCGGTGGAGGCGCTGGCGACGCTGGCGCCGGGCGAGGCCGTGCTGCTGGCCGACGAGGGCGTCACGCCGCGAGAACGCCGGCTGCCCGTGGCCGACGTGCCCATCGGCGCGCGCATCCTCGTGCGCCCCGGCGAGCGCGTGCCGCTCGACGCGCGCATCGCCTCCGGCCGCTCCGCGCTGGACGAGTCGCCGCTCACGGGCGAGCCGCTGCCGGTGGAGAAGGGCCCTGGCGACGAGATCTTCGGCGGCACCATCAACGGCCCGGGCGCGCTCGAGGTGCTCACCACGCGCGCGGCCGTGGACACCACCGCCGCGCGCATCGCGCGCCTCGTGGACGAGGCCCAGCACAAGCGCAGCGCGAGCGAGCGCCTGGTGGAGCGCTTCGCGCGCCGCTACACGCCCGTGGTGCTCGGCCTGGCCGCCGCCGCGGCGCTGCTGCCGCCTCTGCTGCTGCAACGCGGCTGGGACGCGGCCGCCTACGACGCGCTGGTGCTGCTGGTCATCGCCTGCCCCTGCGCGCTGGTGCTGAGCACGCCCGTCGCCGTGGCCTGCGCCCTCGCGCGCGCCGCGCGGCTGGGTGTGCTGGTCAAGGGCGGCGAGTTCGTGGAGGTGCCCGCGCGCGTGCGCTGCCTGGCCTTCGACAAGACCGGCACGCTGACGCTCGGGCGGCCGGTGCTGCGGCGCGTGCTGCCCTTCGACCACCACACGGAAGCCGAGCTGCTGGCCGTCGCAGCGGGCATCGAGGAGCGCAGCGGCCATCCGCTCGCCGAGGCCGTGCTGTCGCGCGCCCGGGCGCTGGGCGTGCCGCCCGCGCCCGCCGCCGACGTGCGCATGCTGGCCGGCCGCGGCGTCTCGGGCGTCGTCCACGGCAAGAGCTACTGGCTCGGCAGCCACCGCCTGCTGGAAGAGCGCGGCCAGGAGACGCCCGACGTGCACGCCACGCTCGTGGGCCTCGAGGCCGACGGACACACCGTGGTCATCCTCGGCCACGACGCGCACGTGTGCGGGCTGTTCGTGCTGGGCGACGAGCCGCGCGCGGACGCGGCCGCCGCCGTGGCGGGCCTGCACGAGGCTGGCGTGCCGCGCGTGGTCCTGCTCACCGGCGACAACGAGGGCACGGCCCGGCGCCTCGCGGGCCAGCTCGGCCTCGACGACGTGCGCTGGGGCCTGCTGCCCGAGGACAAGCTGGCCGCGATGGAGACGCTGCTCGCGCAGCACGGCCACGTGGCCATGGTGGGCGACGGCATCAACGACACGCCGGCGCTCGCGCGCGCCAGCGTCGGCATCGCGCTGGGCGGCGCGGCCACCGGCGCGGCGCTCGAGACGGCCGACATCGTCGTCCTCTCGGACGACCTCACGCGCGTGCCCTGGCTGGTGAGGCACGGGCGGCGCACGCTGGCGGTGATCCGCGCCAACATCGCCGTCTCGCTGCTGGTCAAGACGGCCTTCATCGTCGCGGCCTTCGCCGGCCACGGCTCGCTGTGGGCTGCCATCGCCGCCGACATGGGCACCTCGCTGCTGGTCGTGGCCCACTCGATGCGCCTGCTGCGCCCGGCGCGCGGCGAAGGCTAGCAGCCCGTCGAAGAAGTGCTTCGAGTGCGGAAGGCGCGGAATTCGTGTCGGATCGAGGCGCCGGACCGAGGCGAATCGGCGATTCGCCGCAGGGCCGGCAACGAAGAGCCGGCGCGAAGGACGCTCCTTCCGCGCCGAATGACTTCTTCGACGGGCTGCCGGGACGGGCCGGCTGCGGACCGCCGCGCTCAGACGCCGTAGACGGCGGACACCTTGGCGTGCAGGTGCTCGGCGAAGGCCCGCACCTCGAGGGGCCGGCCGGTGACCCGCTTCACGAGCACGTCCGCCGGCAGCTGGTTGTCGTGGCGGTGGATGTTCTCGCGCAGCCACTCGCGCAGCGGCGCCATGTCCCCCTTGGCGATGCGCGCAGGCACGCTGGGCATGTCGCGCAGCGCGGCGGCCATGAACTGCGCCGCGTAGAGGTTCCCCATGCTGTAGGTGGGGAAGTAGCCGAGCAGCCCCATGGCCCAGTGGATGTCCTGCAGCACGCCCTGCGAGTCGTCCCTGGGCACGAGGCCCAGCAGCGACTTCATGCCGTCGTTCCAGCGCGCGGGCAGGTCGCGCACGGCCTGCCGGCCCTCGATGAGGTCGCGCTCGATCTCGTGGCGCAGGATGATGTGCAGGTTGTAGGTGAGCTCGTCGGCCTCGACGCGGATGAAGGAGGGCTGGACCGCGTTGGCCGCGCGCCAGATGGCGTCCACGCTCACGCGCCGCAGCTGCGGGTGGTGGCGCTCGAGGCGCGGCAGCCAGTACGTCCAGAACGGCCGGCTGCGGCCGACGAGGTTTTCCCACAGCCGCGACTGGCTCTCGTGGATGGCCATGCTGATGGCGCCGCCCACCGGCTCGCGCGCGCGGCGCGGGTCGAGGCCCTGCTCATAGAGGCCGTGGCCGGCCTCGTGGATGACGCCGAACAGGCCGCCGCGCAGGTCGTGCTCGGAGAAGCGGCCGGTCATGCGCACGTCGCCGGGCGCGAAGCCCGAGCAGAAGGGGTGCGTGGAGAGGTCCATGCGCGAGCGCGCCGGGTCCATGCCCATGGCGTCCACGACCTCGCGCGCGAAGGCGCGCTGCGGCTCGATCGCGAAGCGCCCGACGAGCGGCGACATGTCCACGTGCTCGCGCGTCGAGACCACCTTCTTGAGCAGCGGCACGGTGAAGGCGCGCAGCTCGGCCAGCAGCGGGTCGAGCGTGAGGCTGGTGAGGCCGGGCTCGAAGTCGTCCAGCAGCGCGTCGTAGAGCGGCGCGGGCGAGCCGCGCGCCGGGCGCTCGGCCGCCACGGCCAGCTTCGCGACGCGGCGCTTCAACTGCACCATGTGCTCGAGCGAGGGCACGAAGCGCTTCCAGTCGCGGCGCCGGCGCGCCTCGCGCCAGGCCTCGAGGCCCCGGCTCTCGGCCAGCGCCAGGTCGCGCGCGAGGTCGGACGGGATGCGCCGCGCCTTGCGCACCGCGCGCCGCGCCAGCTCCACCTGCCGCCGCTGCCCGCGCGGCAGCCGCGCGCGGCCGCGCCAGAGCCGCTCGGTGAGCGTCACCAGCTCGCGGTCCGTGCTGCGCTCGTGCACGGCGCCGGCCAGCGCCGCGAGCACGTGGGCGCGCGCGTCCGCACCGCCCGGCGGCATCATCACCTCCTGGTCCCAGCCCGCGAGCGACTGCGCGAATCCGAGGTCGCGGATGTCCGCGTAGCGGGCGAGGAGCTGGGTGTAGGGGCGGGACATGCGGTGCCTCCGTCGGGCCGGCCATCGTGCGCGGCGGGAGCCGCGCTGTCGAGCGTGAGCGTGCTAGCATCCCGCGCTCGGTCGCCAGCTTTCCCGGAGTCGGTGGGTGGTCGTGGAGCTGCATCCGCTGTACGTGGCAGGCCGCGCGCGCGCCGCGGCCTCCGGCGGCGAGCTGGTCGTCCTCGACGCCTTCTCCGGCCAGCCGGCCGCGCGCGCGCCGCGGGCGGGGGCCGCCGAGATCGAGGAGGCGTTGGCCGCCGCGCACGAGGCCGCGCCCGTCCTCGCGCGCTGGCCCGCCTGGCGCCGTCGCGACGCGCTCCAGGCGCTGCGCGCGGGCGTGGCCGCCGCGCGCGAGGACTTCGCGCGCACGCTGGTCACCGAGGTGGGCAAGACGCTGCACGAGGCGCGCGCCGAGGTCGCGCGCTGCCTCGACACGCTGCAGGTGGCGGCCGAGGAGGCGACGCGCATCGCGGGCGAGTGGCTGCCGCTGGACATCTCCGAGCGCTCGGAGCCCTACGCGGCGCTGGTGCGGCGCTTCGGTAGTTGTCAACGATTGTGAGACAGTCTGCATGGAAGTTCATTGAG
>DASUFI010000068.1:0-12939 GCA_036274635.1 Planctomycetota bacterium | reverse complement strand
CCTCGACGCGGGCCGCGCGCAGCAGGCGCTGGACCCGCTGGTGAAGGGCGGCGCCTGCAGCGCGCTCGACCTGCGCGCCGCGCTGGACGAGCTGGACGCGCGCCACGTGCAGCCGGGCGACATGGACGCGCGCCAGCTGTCGGCGCTGCTCACGGGCGTGGTCGCGCGCCGCAGCGGGCACCGCCTGGCGCGCTCGACGGCCGAGGCCCTCGCCGGCCGGCTGCGGCCGCTCTCGCTGGGCAGCCCCGAAGACCTGCGCGGGGCGCTGGACGCGGCCGTTGCCGACGGCCTGCTGGACGACGTGCAGCGCGACGTCGTGCTGCGCAACGCGCTCGACCCCTGCGACGCGCAGATCGAGGGCGGCACCGCGCCCTTCAGCTACGAGTCGCGCGGCGTCTTCGCCATCGAGGCCGCCGCCGCGCGCAACCTGCCCAACGGCAAGGAGCAGGCCCGCGCGCGCGTGCGCGAGATCGTCTCGCCGGGCGTGGAGGGCGAGAGCGCGCGGCGCCTCGACAGCCAGCGCGACCTGCTCGAGGCCAGCGAGGGCGGCGCGCGCGGCTGGGAGACCTTTCCCGAGGCGCTCGACGCGCGCGGCACCTCGCCGGCGGCCACGGTCTACGGCCCGGCGCGCGCGGCGGCGCAGGCCAGCACGCCGGAGGACCGGCTCGCGGAGGCCTATGCCACGCGCGGCCCGCCGGACCGCGCCAGCGCGCTGCTCTACGGGCGGCCGGGCGCGTCGCTCGACGGCGCCGGCAGCTGGGCCGCCCCCGCGCCGGTGCGCAGCGCGCTGCCGGACACGCTGCACTTCGACGAGGTGGCCGCCGGCCTCGCCGGCAACGGGCCGCGCGGCTGGGACACGCGCGACGCGCCCGTGCAGCTGCCTCTCTCCACGCTGCGCCCCGCGCTGGCCGACGTGCAGGGCCTGCTGGGCACCTTCGCCGTGGAGTTCTGGTTCGAGCTGCACGACGTGGACGCCGAGACGGTGCTGCTCGACGCGGGCGTGTCCGAGGTCGAGGACCGCGTGCTCATCGCCATGCAGGACCGCCAGCTCGTCCTGCGCGTGGACGACACGGCCATCAAGGACTTCGAGGCCCGGATGCCGGCGGGCCACGGGCCGCCCGCGGGCGAGATCCGCTACGCCTTCGACGACGGGCTGCCGCTGCGCGTGGGCGTGCCCTACCACGTGCTGGCGCTCGTCGGCGGCGCGCGCGACCGCGACCTGGCGCTCTTCGTGGACGGCGTGCCGCGTGGCCACCGCTCCTTCACGACCGCGCTCACCGACGACCTGCCCGCCAGCTCCGGCGCGGGCGAGGGCGTGTCGGGCTACCGCGTCGAGACCAAGGTCAAGGTGGAGAGCACGGCCGGCTTCCCCGAGCGCGGCGCGCTGCGCGTCGGCGAGGAGATCATGGAGTACACCGGCAAGGAGGACGGGGTCTTCAACGTGCGCTCGGCCGGCTCCTCGGATCCCTTCGGCGGCCGCGGGCGGCGCGGGACCATGGCCCTCGATCACCCGGCCAGCGAGCTGGTGGAGCTGGTGGGCTGGTCGCGGCCGCTGGCCAGCACGCAGGCCAGCCGCGGCAACGGCACGCTGGGCAGCGGGCTGGGCAAGTGGGCCGTGGCCGAGCTGGATCCCACGCGCCTCACCGACGAGATCAGCATGACCTTCACGCCCGTGGGGGGCGGCGGAGTGCCGCTCACGTTCCCCATCGGCACGGGCCTCACGGCCACCGGCACCACGCTGCCCGTGCGCGCGACGGGCTCGGTCACGCTGGAGCAGGACACCTTCTCCACGGGCGGCGGCTACGCCATCGTCTTCTGCGACTACGGCGGCAGCGTCGTCACGGGCGCCAGCTTCTCGCCGCTCGGCTCGCCCGGCACCACGCTGCAGATGGGCGCCAAGACCGACGGTGGCTGGCTCGGCGGCGCGGAGGTGGTGAAGTACTCGGGCTTCGACGGCACGCAGCTCACGGGCTGCGCGCGCAACGCGGCCGGCATCCCCGCGGCCGTGGGCGGCGCGCCCTCCGACCTGCAGTCCCAGGCCGCCATCGTCTCCGTGCAGGGCGGCTCGACGCGCTGGACGGATGCGCGCGAGTTCGTGACCACCTTCGACGCGGCGCTCACCGGCGCCATCCAGGGCCTGCCGTTGAACCCGCGCGTGCTGGTCATCCCCATCTCCGTGCACGTCTCGGGCAACGACCTCTACACGGGCTTCCACCCGAACGGCAACACGGGCGCGGCCACGCCGCTGCCCGACCACGGCCCGCTGCTGCAGGTGGACCTGGACTTCGCCGACGGCGACGGCGCCACCGAGTGGGTGCGCTGGAACACCGCCACGGCGCAGGCGCTGGTCTGCGACGACGGCGACAAGGTGAACGACATGCTGCAGCTGGTCGTGGACGGCGGCCTGTGGAACCCCACCGGCACGTCGGTGTCGCAGGACACGCTGGACGCCTTCAACGACGCGCTCGACTTCCGCGCGCAGGACGGCACCCTCTCCAACCGCCACGCCGCCGGCGCCTCGGCGCTGCCGACGCTGCTGCTGGGCGGCTGGCACATCGATGGCTGGGACGCCTTCGCCGGCCTGCCGGGGCGCGGCGACAGCGTCACGCTGGTCTCGCCCGCTGGCAACAAGGAGTGGCACCGCGTCAACTACGCCTCGACCATCGACAGCGAGTGGACCAGCTGGGCCCTCGTGGGCCTGCGCGACGCGGTGGTGGACACCTTCGCGCAGACGGACTCGACCAGCGAGGACAACTACGCCACCGGGCGGCTCGACCTGGCGCAGATGTTCAAGGGCGACGACAAGTCCGAGAAGGAAGTGCGCGAGCTGAACGCCGACGCGCGGCTCATCACGCGCATGGTGTGCTCGCCCTCGGGCGAGCTGCCCGTCGGGCCGCCGACCGCCTTCCACCTCGGCGAGGACTGGTCCGGGCGGCGCTCGGACGGCTCGGCGATCATCGACGAGCTGCGCTTCTACCGGCCGCCGGCACCGGGCCCGATGCTGCCCGGCAACGGCCGCTACGTGCTGGTGGAGGAGCTGAAGTTCGACGAGGACCGGCAGCTGCGCCTGGGCGTGGAGGACGTGCAGTTCCCGCACGTGCGCCGACACGACACCTTGCTGGGCGCCGACGCCCTCGAGGTGCTCTCGCAGTGGCCGCAGGCCGGCGGCCTCATGCTGCTGGGCGAGGAGATCCTGGGCTACGCGGGCCTGGACCCGGTGGACACGGGCCACGTCTTCATCACCGCGCGCGGCATGTACGGCACGGCGCGCGCCTACCACCAGGCCGGCGAGACCTGCCAGCCACTCACCTTCTGGCCCGTGGCGCCGCTGGCCGCGTCGCTGGACGAGGCGGCCGCGCGCCTGCCGCTGGCCGACGCCTCGGCCTTCCCGCCCGAGGGCCTGCTGCTGCTGGGCGAGGAGCTGGTCGCCTACGACGGCAAGGACGGCAACGACCTGCTCATGCCCGTGCGCCGCGGCGGCGGGCGGCTGCTGCAGGAGGGCCTGCTGCGCGGGCGCTTCGGCACGCAGCCGGAGCGCCACGACGCCGGCTCGCTCGTGCGCTGGATGCCCGCGCGCTACCGCGACCTCGCGCTGCTGGGCGAGGACGCGCCCGAGAGCGAGGCGCTGCCGCTCGTCGTGCGCGCGCCCGGCGCGGCCTTCACCGAGCTGGCCGTCACGGCGCGGCTGCCCGATCCGCTCGTGGGCCTCGACCTGCGCGTCGTGCCCGACGGCCTCGTCTCGCCGCACGCCGACCCGGCCACCGACCCGCGCGTCCTGTCCTTCACCGACGGCGGCGCCGCCGGCGAGGTGCGCCTCGGCGGCCCGCTCTTCCGCCAGGCGGACCGCATGGACCTGTGGTTCTTCGCGCGCTGGCGGCCGGGCGCCTTCGATCCGCGCACCTTCGCCGCCGGCGGCTGGAAGCTGGCGCCCGAGGTGGAGAACGTCGTCATCGGACACGTGCAGCCCACGGTCGTCTTCGAGCACGAGGAGGGCCGATGAGGCGCCAGCGCGGCTTCACCCTGCTCGAGCTGCTGGCCGCCGCGGCGCTGTTCTCGGTGCTGGGCGTGCTGCTCTTCCAGATGGTGCGCAGCGCCATGGACGTGTGGTCCACGGGTGAGCGCAACCGCGAGCTCTCCGACCGCGCCAACGCCGCCTTCGAGCTGCTGGCCGCCGACCTGCGCGACGCCTGGGCCGGCACCGCGGGCGCCGGCGTGCCCGCTGCGCTCCTGTGCACCTGGCGCCCCGAGGACGACGACCGCGACGGCGAGCCCGAGCGCCGCCTCCCGCTGCTGCGCTTCACGCGCCTGTGCCACGAGCAGTCCACGCTGGAGTGGCTGGCGCGCGCCGGCGACGCGGCCGGTGGCCAGGACAGCGTGACCGGCCTCGCGCCGCGCGACCCGGCCGGCCTGCGGCCGACCGGCGGCCTGGCCGAGTCGCTCTACACGCTGGGCCGCCGCAAGGACGCGCCGCTGCCCGCGCTCCTGCGCGCCGTGCGCATGCCCGCCGGCGGCGAGCGCTCGCTGCTGGAGCCGTCGCTGGCCGAGCAGAAGGACCGCCTGCTGGCCGACGCCGTCCCCGCGGCCGACGACGTGCTCTTCTTCGGCGTGCAGTTCTGGGGCCCGGGCACGACGGACTGGACCGCGGAGGGCGGGGCCTTCACGGCCTGGGACAGCACGCGCGGCGTCCTCCCGCCGGCCGACCCGGACTTCCCCTTCGGTGTCGGACCGGGCTCGTGGGCCGACCCCAGCGACGACATCTGGCCGCGCCTCGTGCGCCTGACGCTGGTGCTCGACCGCGCGCAGGGCGCCGCCAGCGCCGGCAGCCTGGCCGATGCCGTCGGGCCCGAGGCCAAGGTGATCACGGTGGCGGACCCTGCCTTCCTGCGCGACGAGGAGGCGCCCGATCACGTGCTCGTCGACGACGAGTGGATGGCGGTGACCGGCATCGACGGCCGCACGCTGCAGGTGCAGCGCGGCGCGCGCGGGACGGTGGCGGCGGTGCACGGCGAGGGCGCGCGCGTGCGCACCGGCCGCACCTTCCGGCGCGTGCTGGCCCTGCAGGCCGGTCGCGAGCTGCTGGTGGAAGGAGCGTCGCCATGAGGCGGCGGCTCGAGGTCGGCAGCCGCGGCGCGCGCGCCTTCACGCTCATCGAAGTGCTCGTGGCGCTGTTCGTCTTCCTCACCGGAGTCACCGGCATCCTGGCGCTGATGACCACGGCGCTGGCGCTGCACCGCGAGGGCCTGCAGGCCGGGCGCGCCACGCGCCAGATCGACGACGTCATCGCGCGCGTGCAGCGCGAGGTCGCCGCGGGCGGCCACCGCGCGGCCAACGGCGAGGACTACGCCGACGTGCCGGCGCTGCGCCTGCCCGACGGCACCTGGTGCGCGGTGCACTTCCTGCCGCCGCGCGGCGTGGAGCCGCTGGTGGCCGAGATCCGCCTGGCCGGCACGCAGGCCGGCCTGCAGCCGGCGCGGCCCGTGCGCGCCGTGCTGGCCGAGGGCCCCGCGCCCGACCAGGAGGTGCTGCGCCTGCGCGAGGCGCGCACTCGCGCCGCCCCGGAGAAACCCTAGAATGCCGGGTTCCATGCTCCGTCTGCGATTGCTCGCCGTCCTGTGCCTGGCCGCCGCGCTCGCGCCGCGGGCCGCGGCCGAGATCGTGCGCCTCAAGGACGGCACGCTGCTGCACGGCGACATCGTGCAGTTCGACGAGGCCACGGGCTTCCGCCTGCACCGCGTGGACACCGGCGGCGAGGTCAGCCTGCGCTGGGAGCACCTGCCGCCCGAGGAGGTCAAGCGCATCAAGGCCGAGCGCGGCTTCACGGGCGACGAGGTGCAGCCCTACCTCGTGAACGTGGTGCACCTGGTCATGAAGAACGGCACCACCGAGACCGGCCTGCTGGTCGAGGGCGGCAAGGCGGACAGCTACACGCTGCGCCGGCGCTCGGGCACGGACAGCTTCCCGCGGCAGTACGTGCACAGCGTGGAGCCGGGCAAGGCCGAGGGCTTGAGCATCTACCCGCCCGAGGAGCTGTACGCCGTCATCCAGGCCGACCTCGGCACGCCCGTCGACGCGGCCGGCCACTTCCAGATGGCCGTGGCCTGCGAGGGGGCGGGCCTGTACGAGCTGGCGCGCGACCACTACGAGTCCGCGCGCACCATGGACGCGCGCCTCAAGCCCGACCTCATCGCCCAGCGCATCGAGCGCCTGGGCGTGAAGATCGAGGACCGCGCGGAGACGGCCGAGATCGACGACATCCGCAACCGCCTCTACAAGAAGCAGTACGACGAGGCGCTGCTCGCCGTGCAGGACTTCCGCGAGCGCTACCCGCACAGCCGCCAGCTCGGCGACCTGACCCTGCTCGAGGGCGACATCGGACGCCAGCGCCAGGAGCACTACGCGTCCACGGTCATCTCGGACTACTTCAGCTTCCTCAACAAGACCATCGGCGAGGTGGCGCGCCAGGACGGCATGACCATCGGCGGCGCGATGGAGCTGCTCGAGGACGGCGTGCACCCGGCCATCGTGAAGCGCCTCGCCGAGACCTACCACATGGGCGAGCCGGCCATCGAGGAGCTGTGGAAGAACCGCAGCGGCGGCTCCGTGCGCACCTACGGCTACGGCACCGGCACGTTCATCCTGGGCGAGGACCGCGCGCTCAACTGGATCGGCAGCGACGACGACGGCGGCGCGGGCGACGCCGCGGCCGCGCCGGCCAACCCGGACGACCTGCAGCAGCGCATCGAGGACGTGCTCAAGAAGCGCGAGGAGGAGGCCAAGAAGCGCGCCCAGAAGTCGGCCTCCGCCCGCGACCTGCAGGAAGGCATCACGCCCGACCAGTGGTGGGACTCGGCCCCGACCGACGACCGCGTGCGCTGGCTCACGGCCTACTACGCCGAGTTCTGCAAGGACGCGCACCTCACCATCCTGCGCGCCAAGCCGCGCAACTGCCGGCAGTGCAACGCCGTCGGCAGCGTGGAGGGGCTCAACGAGAAGAACGAGGTCGTGCAGGTGCCCTGCCCGCTGTGCAAGGGGCTGAAGTACGAGCGCCTGGTGAACTTCCGGTGACGCGCTTCGCGACAGGGGCGCAGCGCGCGATCCTGGCGCTGCTGCTCGCGGCGCCGGCCAGGTCGCAGGTGCCGACGACAGCGGCTCCGGCCGCGCCCGTGGCGCCGCCGGCGCGCGTGGGCGCGGCGGAGCTCACCACGCTGGCGCTGGGAAGGGACGACGTGGTCGTCACGGTGGGGGAGCTCGAGCTGACGCGCAGCGACATCTTCCGGCAGCTCGACCTCGCGACGCCGGCGCGCTCGGCGGAGGTCATCCGCCAGATGGTGCTGAGCACCGCGGCCGGGCTCGACGCGCAGCGCGAGGGCATCGACGTGGCGGCGGACGTGCTGGACAAGGAGGTCGAGAGCGCCATCGCCGAGCAGAAGGCCAGCTTCGCCACCGAGGTGGACGAGAAGATGCCGCTGGAGGAGTACCTGCGCATCCGCCACGGCATGACGCCCGAGCAGCACCACGCCGAGGTGCGGCGCATGGTGCTGGCCTCGCTGCTGCTCGAGCGCGCCGTGCGCCTCGACCAGCTGCGCAGCGGCTACGAGATGGTGCAGCTCATCGTGGTGGACAACGAGGCGCTGGCGAAGGACATCGCCGGCCAGCTCGCCGAGGGCGCGTCCTTCTCCGTGCTGGCCAAGCGGCACTCCATCCATCCCTCGGCCGCGCACGGCGGCGACCTGCCCGCCATGCCGCTGGCCAGCGACGCGCCGCTGCTCAAGGGTGCCGACGCGCTCCAGCCCGGCGGCGTGCTGGGCCCCGAGGCGCTGCTCCTCAACGGCAAGACCCTGTGGCGCATCGTGCGCCTGGCCGATCGCGCGCCGCCGTCCACGGCGCCGTGGTCCGAGCTGCGCGACTCGATCGAGGCCGAGCTGGCCGCCCGCCCGCTGGAGGCCGACGAGCTGACCGTCTTTGAAGCCCGCGTGTCGGACAGATATCGTGTGAGCCGCCCCGCGAGGTCCCCATGATCGAGAAGGCCACGCCGTCGGACGACAAGCCCGTGCCGCATGCGCTTCCTCCGGAGGTGGAGGAGGAGGCGGCGCCGGCCGGGCGCGTCGCGCCCGTGGACGGCCCCGACGAGGCCCCCGACGAGGCCGAAGCTCCGGCCGGTGGCCCGTCGCGCCCGCTGAGCCAGCGCGTCGAGGCGCTGCTCTTCGCTTCGGGGCAGCCGCTGACCCCGGCGCGCCTGGCCGCGGCGCTGGGGGCCGAGGCGCCCGCCGTGCAGGCCGCGCTGGAGGAGCTGGTCCTCGCCTGGCGCACGCGCGAGGGCGCCATCGAGCTGGTCGAGATCGCCGGCGGCTGGCGCTTCCTGACGCGCGCCGCCTTCCACCCCGACGTCGCGGCCCTGCGCAAGAAGACCGAGGTCGAGCGCCTCTCGCCCGCGGCGCTGGAGACGCTGGCCGTGGTGGCCTACCGCCAGCCGCTCACGCGCGCGGACATCGAGGCGGTGCGCGGCGTGCAGTGCGGCCCCGTGCTGCGCCTCTTGCTCGACCGCGACCTGATCCGGATAACGGGCCGCTCCGCCGACCCGGGCCACCCGCTGCTCTACGCGACCACGAAGCGCTTCCTCGACCACTTCGGGCTGAAGTCGCTCAAGGCCCTGCCGGACGTGAAGGACCTGCTGGAAACGCCATGAGCTTCGCCATCTTCCGCAAGTACGAGAAGCCCATCATGTGGGTCACGGTGGTCTTCTCGGTGCTGATCTTCGCCACCTTCTCGGGCTTCGGCAGCCTCAAGAACCTGCTTTCGGAGCACGCCACGGTCGAGGTCTACGGGCAGTTCGACGTGCACAGCTCCGGCCAGCGGCACGTGACCAGCACGGCGGACTTCATGGAGGTGCGCCAGGCGCTCAGCCGCTTCGCCTACACGCAGACGGGATCGAGCGACGTGAAGGACCCCGAGATCTGGGC
Organism: Planctomycetota bacterium; assembly: GCA_036274635.1. Taxonomy (GTDB): domain Bacteria; phylum Planctomycetota; class B15-G4; order B15-G4; family B15-G4; genus DASUFI01. Next base: position 3,979 of record DASUFI010000068.1, on the reverse strand, counting down.
GCACCTGATCCGCCTCGCGGAGGCGCGTGGCGCGGGGCTCGAGGCCACGGACCGCGACGTGGGCGACTTCGTGAAGCAGCAGGTCTTCGGCGGCCAGCCGGTCTCCGCCGAGATGTACACGTTCTGGTGGCGTGACAGGCTCGGCTTCTCCTCGGCGCGTGCGCTCGAGAGCTTCATCCACGACTTCATCCTGGGTGCCCGCTGGGCCCAGTTCGACGTCCAGGCCGCGGGCGTCGTCAACGCCGATGACGTCTACCTGCGCTGGCGCCAGGACAACGAGCGCTTCGACTACGACGCCGTGGTCATCGCCGACCTCACCGACGAGCAGCTCGGCGACCCGACCACCGAGGAGCTGCAGAAGCTGTGGGACGACACGCCCCAGAACCTGCGCGACGGCATGTACGTCGAGCCGCGCCGCCTGGACGTGGCCTACGCCTGGGCGCCCCTGGGCGAGGGCGAGCACGCGGTGCCGGCCGAGAAGCTGGCGCCGCTGGCCGAGCCGACGGCGGAGGAGGTGCAGCAGCGCTTCGAGGAGATCGGCGAGGAGCGCTGGCCCGACGTCCAGGAGCCCACCGACGAGATCAAGGCCGTGATCGCGCACGAGCTCAAGGTCGCCGGCGCAGCGCAGGTGGCCACCAAGCTCTTCGAGGCCGGCGAGGACAAGAGCGTCGAGGCCTTCCGCAGGATCATGGAGGACGCCGGTCTCACCTTCGCCAACCCCGAGGGCCTGCTGGGCAACGACGAGCTGGCCAAGCTGCCCGACATCGGCGACCCGATGCTGCCGTACTTGCTGGCGCAGCAGAAGGTGGGCACGGTCTACCTCGGCGCCCCCGACACGGCCACGCAGACGAACGTGCACGTCGTGCTGGTGGAGGCCGATCAGCCCAGCCGCCCGCTCACCTTCGAGGAGGCGCACGACAAGCTGGTCACCAACTGGCGCAACAGCCGCCGCAGCAAGCCCGCCACGGACTACCGCGAGGCGCTGCGCCAGGCGGCGCGCGAGCTGCCCGAGTGCCAGGCCGTGATCCAGCCGCTGGTCGACGCCGCGCAGAAGCGCGCCGACGAAGCCGCCGCCGCGCTCGGCGCCGAGGCCACCGACGAGGACAAGGCCGCTGCGCGCAAGCAGGTGCTCGACGCCGCCGAGCGCGGCGAGATCGCTGCGCGCATCGCGGAGTTCGAGCACCTGGTGTGGGACAGCGTGCCGCGCCCCGAGTCGGCGCGCGTCCTGTCCTTCACCGGCGTGCCCAAGAGCTACATGCGCCATCCCACCGGCGACGAGGATCCCACCAGCGTGGAGCGCCAGCTCAAGGTGGCGCAGGCCATCTTCCGCCTCGGCGTGAACGGCGTCTCCGAGCCCGTGCGCCACACGCCGTCGGCGCAGACCGCCATCGCCCTCGTGCGCGCCCGCAGCTTCCCCGACAAGGCCGAGATGCTGGCGGACACGGCCGGCATCGAGACCGCGCGCCGCACGCTCAGCTCCCAGCGCTCGGCCGAGGCCCAGCGCGCCCTCGCCCCCGAGGCCCTCATGGCCAGCCACAACCTCGAGGTGGCCGAGATCTCCCGGAAGAAGCCGGCGGGCAATGACGGCCAGCCGCCGCCGGACTTTTGAGGTCCGGGCGGCGCGGCGCCCGCAGGCCGAGCATCAAGCCATCGGCCCCTCGCCGCAGCTCGGCACGCTCTTCACGACCGGGTCGTAGCCGCCCCTGCTGAGCGGGTTGCAGCGCAGCACGCGCCAGGCGGCGAGCGCGGTGCCGACGAGGGGGCCGCGGCGGAGCAGGGCCTCGGCGGCGTAGTGGCTGCAGCTCGGGGTGAAGCGGCAGGAGTCGGGCAGCAGGCGGCCGACGGTGGCGCGCCAGGCCGACAGCAGCAGGGAGAGGAGGGTGCCCACGGTTCAGGCTCGGCGGGAGCGGCGCCACCGGTCGAGGACTCGGCTGAGGCTCTCGTGCGCCTCGGCGGCGCTGGCCGGCGCCTTGCCGGGTCGGGCGACGAGGATCAGGTCGAGCGGCTCGGAGCAGGCCGGAGCCAGCTTGCGGAAGGCGTCGCGCAGGACGCGCTTGACGCGGTTGCGGGTGGGCGCATTGCCGACCTTGCGGCTGACGGAGAGGCCGAGGCGGCAGCCCGAGGCGCGTTCGGCGGCGCGCACCACGAAGGCCACGACGCGCGCCTCGACGAGCTTGTGGCCGGCGGCGTAGACGGCCTCGAACTCCGCGCGGCGCCGCAGGCGCGCGGGGCGGGGCAGGCCGCCCTCAACGCGGCGTCGTGGCGGCCTGCCGCTCACGCAGCACCTCGATGCGCCGGAAGACCTCGGGCGCGCGATCGTCCTGCTCGTAGCTGGTGAAGCGCCGGCTGCGCAGGCGCAGGTAGCTCTCGAGGTCCGCCACGGCGAGGTCGAGGCGGCCGAGCTTCTCGTACACGCCGGCGCGGTTCCAGTACTGCACCTCGTCCAGCAGGCCGCGGTCCTCGAGCAGCTGCATCTGCGTCAGGAAGCCGTCGGTGTCGCCGCGCTGCAGGGCGGCCGTGGCCAGCAGGTCGCGCAGGCTCAGCTCCTTCTCCTTGTTGTTCTTGATCTGCTGCTCCAGCTCGAGCTTGGAGCCGGGCGAGAGGCGCGGGTTCTTGTCCAGCTTGGTCTGGTTGATGGAGCTGTTCTCGTCCAGCAGGCGCAGGGCCTGGTCGGCCAGGGGCTCGGCCTCGGCGTCGCGGCCGCCCTCGGCGTGCAGCACGAGCACGAGATCCGTGACGGCGATGGGGTTGTCCTTCTGCAGCTCGTGCGAGAGCACCTCGCGCAGCGCGGTCTCGGCGTCGTGCAGGCTCGCGACGCGCGCCTCCTGCGCCGCCGTGATGCGGTCCTGCTCCTCCTTGCGGCCCGTGTCGGCGAGGAACTCGCTCTCCAGGCGCTTCTCGGCGCGTGCGATCTCGTCCTCCATGCTCAGGGCCCGGGCGAGCTGCGCGCTGCCGAGGCCCAGCGTGGAGCGGTCGTCGTCGGGCCATTGGCTGCGCATCTCCTCGAAGGCGCCGATGCTCTCGTCGATGAGCACGCCGTTCCTGGTGGCGGTGCCGATGCGCAGCAGGCAGTGGGCACGCACCAGCGCCATGGTCGCGTCGTCCGGGTCCAGCGCGATGGCCTTGTTGGCCTGCTGCAGCGCGCGCTGGTAGTCGGAGCGCGAGAAGAAGTCCGAGGCGTTGGCCTTGTGCACGTCCAGCCGCGCCTGCTCGGCCTTGGACAGGCCGCAGCCGGCCAGCGCTGCCAGCAGGAGGACGGCCGCGCGTCTCAGCCCAGGTCTTCCGCGTCGTATACCCATCGATGTCCCGCCGGCTGCCACTCGACGATCTCGTTCGCGTCGAAGAACAGCGCGATCTCCCGCTCGGCGGCCTCCTTGCTGTCCGATCCGTGGACGAGGTTGTAGGAGCGGCTGATGCCGAAGTCTCCACGGATCGTGCCGGGCTCGGCCTCCGAGCCGAAGGTCTTGCCCATCATGCGCCGGCACGTCGTGATCACGCCGGCCGCCTCGAGCACCATGACCAGCACCGGGCTCTCGGACATGAAGCGCACGAGGCCCGGGTAGAAGGGCTTGCCCTTGTGCGAGGCGTAGTGCTGCTCCAGCAGGCTCTCCGGCAGCCGCTGGAAGCGCGCCGCCACGACCTTGAGGCCCTTCTCCTCGAAGCGCTGCAGGATGCGACCCATGAGGCCGCGCTGCACGGCATCGGGCTTCAGGATGATGAGCGTCCGTTCCATCACGGGCCCTGGTCTCCAGGCGGGGGGGCAAAGGGGGGTCATCGTACCGGTGGCAAGGAGGCCGGCGAAAGGGGGCCGGCGGGGCCTTCAGGGGCTCGGGGCGGAGGGGTAGGCTGGCGGCCGATGTGGCGTTCCGGGGCACTGCTGCTGCTGCTGTTGCTGCTCGGCGCGTGCGACGTGCCGCGCGCCGAGCCCACGCCCGTGGACGTCGCGGGCTTCCCCGCCGAGCAGAACCTGCTGCGCGGC
>DASUFI010000067.1:0-13035 GCA_036274635.1 Planctomycetota bacterium | reverse complement strand
GAAGTCCGACGCGTCGAACAGCGGCCGGATCTCGATCTCCGTGTCGTGACCGGGCGCGGGGTGCGGGCAGCGCTTGACCCAGTCGATCGCCTCCTGCAGCGACTTCACCTCCCAGAGCCAGTAGCCGGCGACGAGCTCCTTGGTCTCCGCGAACGGCCCGTCGATGACGCGCCGCTCGTTGCCCGCGAAGCGCACGCGCGCGGCCTTGCTGCTGGGCCTCAGCCCGCCGCCGCCCTGCATGACGCCGGCCCTGACCAGCTCCTCGTTGAACCTGCCCATCGCGGCCAGCAGCTCCGGCCCGGGCATCTTGCCCGCCTCGCTGTCCTTGTTCGCCTTGACGAAGACCATGACCTGCATCGGAGTTCTCCAGGGTTCGGGTTGGATTCGGTTGGGCTGACCGCGTCGGCGGCCGGCTCGGGCGTGGTTACGGAAGCACGTCGAACGGGCGGGCGTGGGATCGACATGCAGATCGACGATTCCGTCCGTGTTGCGGTCAGGACCCGAGCCACGCCAGGGCCAGCGACTCGATGACGATGTCCGTCCTGCGCGGCGCGATATCCAGCGTCTCGATCACCGGCTCGGCTTCGAGCGTGGCGCGCAGCTTCGCGGCCTCCCCCTCGAACTCCTGAGTGAGCTTGGCCAGCTGCTGGTGGGCCGCCTCGAGCTCGGCCTGCGCGGCGCCGATATCCTCCTTCTCCTTGGCCGCGCGCGACGCGCCGCGCATCGCGGTGCCGGCGCGGCCCACGTTGCCGGCGCTGCCCAGCTTGCGCCCGAAGAGCGCGCCCAGGAGCGTGCTGCCGACCGACACCACGGCGGACACCTTGCTCTGCTCGTACTGCGCCTGCTGCACGCGCAGCTTCTCCAGGACGCGCCGCTCGCGGTCCTGCTGCACGCGCAGCTTCGGAGCCCAGCGGGCCTGCAGCTTCTCCAGCTCGCGATCGCGCAGCTCGCGCGCGGCCAGCGCGACGCGGGCGCGGAAGTCGCCCGCCGACTCGCCGGGCCGACTGACCAGCTTGAGCGCCGGCGCGCGCAGCAGGTGCAGCGGCCGAGCCTGATAGAGCCACGCGGCGGCGGACTTGCCCAGCGCGGGCCAGGTCCGCGGGCTGGTGGCCGAGGGCGGCAGCGCGCCGAAGCGGGCGCCCGCCGCGGGCTCGTCCGAGCGCACGAGCGCGGCGCTGTCCACGTCCTCCGCGTGCTCCCAGGGCGACAAGGCGCCCTCCGCCTCGACGGGCGCGAGCAGCGTCGCCTTCTGCCAGCAGTCGACGCCGGACTTGGCGTCGACGTAGTGCAGCCGCACGTCGAGGAGCAGGCGCGCCTCGAGTTGCGCGCCGGCGGGGCGGCCCGCGCGCGCGACGAAGACCTCACGGACCTCGGGCGGCAGCACGGGGCGCGAGGATGTCGGCGACGCAGGGGTGGGGGCCGGCGCGGCGGCCGCGACCGGCGGCGCGGCGCGCGGAGCGGGAGCCTGCCGCGGAGCGGTCGCGGCAGGCGTCGCCACGGCCGGCGTCATCGCCGCCCCCGCCTTGCGCGCCTCCATCAGCTGCTTGATCTGCGGCCGCGCCAGCGGCCCCGCGAGGTAGCTCAGCGTCCACCTCGTCTGGAACATCACCGGCCCGCTCTCGTGCACGTTGCTCATCAGAAACGTGCGCTTGGGGAGCCCGGCCAGCAGCGCCTCCGCGGCGCCGCGATCGAAGGCGATGCCCGACGTGGCCGCCGCGCCCTCGAGGCCATCGAGCACGCGCATACGATCTCGATCGGTCTGCAACCGCCCGAGCCACCACGTGCCGCAGTTGGAGAGACCCTTGTAGTCGAGGTCCACCGGGTTCTGGGTGGCCAGCACCACGCCGAGGCCGAAGGCACGCGCCTGCTTGAGCAGCGTGAGCATGGGCTGCTTGCTGGGCGGGTTGGCGACGGGCGGGAAGTAGCCGAAGACCTCGTCCATGTAGAGCACGGCGCGCAGGCTGGAGGTGCCGGCCTGCCCGCGCATCCAGGCGATGACCTCGTTGAGCAGCAGCGTCACGAAGAACTGCCGCTCGGCCTCGCCGAGGTGCGCGATGGAGATGACCGACACGCGCGGCCGGCCCTCGGGCGTCCACAGCAGGCGCTGCACGTCCAGCGGCTCGCCCTGCATCCAGGCCTCGAAGCCCGAGGAGGCGAGCAGGTTGTTGAGGCGCAGCGCGAGGGCCAGGCGCTCTTTGCCGGGGAAGAAGGTCTCCACGTCCATGACACCGACGCGCTCGAAAGGCGGCTTCTGGATGTCGCGGATGAGCGCGGCGAGGTCGAGGTCGCGGCCCGCGCGCCAGGCGGCCTCGACCAGGCGCGAGAGCAGGATGTGCTCGCGGCCGGTGCGCGGGTCGCTATCCACGCCCAGCAGCGCGAGCAGCGAGCTCGCGGTCGATGCGACGCGCTCGCGGAAGAGCTCGTCGTCCGCGGCCAGCGCAGCCGAAGGCGCGGCCAGCGTGCGCAGGATGGAGAGCGGCAGGCCGGCCGAGCTGCCCGGCGTGTAGATGGCCACGTCCGCGGCGGCGCGCAGACGCGCGATGCGCGCGGCGTCCTGGCCCGAGTCGGCGAGGCCGCGGCGCCAGGCCTCGGCCACCTGCGCGGCCTGTGCGTCCGGCGCCAGCCCCGCGCGGGCGGCCTCGGCCTCGTCGATCCACGGCCGGAACTCCGCCGCCGACAGCCCGGGGAACTGCAGGGCGAGGTTCCCGAGGTCGCCCTTGGGGTCGATGGCGAGGGCGGGGATGCCATCGATGGCCAGCTCCTCGAGCAGCGCGATGGCGAGCCCCGTCTTGCCGCTGCCGGTCATCCCGACGATGACGCCATGGGTCGTGAGGTCGCGGGCGTCGTAGAGCAGCAGCTCGTCCAGCGGCCCGCGCGCCGGGTCGTGGCGGCGGCCGAGGTAGAAGACGCCGAGCTTCTCGTAGTCCTGCATGGACGGAACCATCCGGGAAGCCCGGCGTTCTATCCGCTGCACGCGTCGCGCTCAAGCGCCGCCGGCCGCCGCGCCGACGGTAGACTGCGATGCTGCGGGGCGTGTGGGCTCCGCGCCAAAGGAGACGGGACTGCCATGGGCGTGAGCCTTCGCGAGCTGCGCGAGCGATGCCAGCTGCCCGTGCGCCAGCACAACGACGTGGCCGGCCTGCTCTTCGGCGACTTCGCCTCGCTGCCCATCACCAAGCTCTTCGTGGACCTGCGCTGGTCCCCGAACATCGCCACCCTGGGCATGCTCGTCTGCGGCCTGCTGGGCGCGGCGCTGCAGGTGGCCGGCGGCTGGTGGGCTCTCGCGGGCGCCGTGCTGCTCGTCCTCTACTACGTGCTCGACTGCGTGGACGGCGAGGTCGCGCGCTGGCTCGGCATCGAGGACATGCGCTGGGGCTACTACGACACGATCTTCCACCTGCTGGTGAAGCCCTCGGCTTTTCTGGGCGTGAGCATCGGCTGCTGGCGCGCGCTCGGGCACCCGCAGCTGCTCATCGCCGGCGCCGTCGCGGCCATCGCCGTGCTGTGGACCAAGATGTTCCTGCAGCTTCCGGGCATCCTCTTCCTGCACGACGTGCTCAACGGGCAGCCCGGCGGCTCGCGCGCCTTCCGGCGCTTCCTGCAGTCGATCGACGCGAAGGGCCAGGCGGGAGGGAACGGCAAGGCGCACGCGGAGCCGGAGCCGGCCCGGGTGGAAGTTCGCGTGCCGGCGCCGGGCGCGGGCCCGGTCATCCCGCGGCCGCGCTTTCCCCTGGGAGCCAACCTGGTCACCCTGCGCGCGCTGTTGACCAACTTCGACGTCGGGCTGCTGCTGCTGGTGGCGGCCTGCGTCGTGGACCTAGTGCAGCCGCCGTTCGCGCTCTGGGGCTTCGCGCCGCTCTCGGCGCGGGCCGTGTGGCTGGCGTACTACGCGGTCGTGCTGCCGCTCGACTTCCTGGACTACGTGCGGACGTATCTGCGACGGGGCCACTTCGCGCAGGAGACCTCGCGGCTGGCGGTTCTGGCGCACCACTACAGGCACGAGGCCGAGGGCCTGGTCGGCGAACGGCCCGCGGAGCCCTCGCCGCGAGGCTGAGCGCGAAGTCCTGGCCGGTCGGCGTGACGTTTGGCGCATGATGGGGTGCACTCCCGGAGCGTCGCCTTGGGTCCCCGAACCGCTCGCCTGTTCCCGCGCGGCGTCCCGGGAGCCGTCGCCGTCCTTGCGCTGAGCGCCGCCGCGTTCGCGCAGGACGGTCCGCCCTCCGGGGGCACGCCGCCCGCGACGACTCCGTCTGCCACGACGACACCCGCGAGCCCGTCCGCCCCGGGCACGCCGCCCAAGCCGACGGCCCCGAGCCGGGCTGTGCCGGGCGACAAGAGAGTCCGCCCGCTCATCGAGAACGGCCTGCTCTGGCTGGGCCATCACCAGGACGCGGACGGCGGCTGGCGTGCGAAGTCCGTGGTGACGCACTGCGACGCCGGCGCTCCGTGCGACGTCGAGGGGGAGGCCAAGGGCGATCTGTTCGACACCGGGCTCACGGGCCTCGCGATCCTCGCCCTGCTCGGCACGGGAACGACTCCGTCAGCGCCGGTCGTGATCCACGGCGCGACGGGCGACAGCAGCCTCGACACGTGGGAGTGCGCAACGCGCGCCGTCAACTGGTTGATCAGCCAGCAGGACGCCAACGGCTCCGTCTCCGACATGCAGCAGATGTACGACGACTGCATCACCGCGACCGCGCTGTGCGAGGCCAGCCGCATCGGCAAGAACGCGGCCTGGAAGCAGGCGGCCAAGCGCACCGTCGACTTCGTCGTGGCGGGACAGGCCTCGAGCCCGGGTGGCGAGGCGCTGTGGGGCTGGCGTTACGTGCCGCGGGCGACCGATGCGGACACCTCCGTGACCGGTTGGGCCGTGCAGAGCCTCGACGCCGCGGAGCGCGCGGGCCTCCACGTTCCGAGCAAGGCCAGGCCCGGCGCCGAGGCCTTCATCAAGTGGATCACCGCCAGCCGAGGCGGCGTGGTCGGATACCTCGACCCCGCAGGAGCCGGAATCAAGGTCACCGGCAAGCACGACGAGTTCGACTACCACGTCGGCACCATGACCGCGCTCGGGATCCAGGTGCGCCTGCGCACGGAAGTGCGGCCGGACAAGGCGTCCGCGGAGTGGCTGAAGTCCGCGGTCAACGAGGTCCTGCTCAAGGACGTCCCGTCGGCCAAGACAGCGCTCGGAGTGGACTACTACTACTGGCACCAGGCCGCGGAGGCGTGGACGCTGCTCGGCGACCACGGCTTCCGGCAGCTTGCCCAGGCGGGCAAGGCGTGGCGCAGCGCGCTGGTCGAGGCCCTCGCGGCGCTGCAGTCGGCTTCGAGCGAGACATGCTCGTCGGGCGGCTGGTTGCAGGGCGATCGCTGGTCGCATGCCGGCGGCCCGGTCTACTGCACGGCGATCAACCTGCTCACGCTCGAGGACTTGGCGGGGGACTGAGCCCGCCGCTCGCGATGGGGCAGCGCCAGCTCAGGGCGTGGTGGCCACCGCGACCGTTCCGTCGTACAGCCCGTAGGCGTACTGCGAGCCGTCCGGCGAGAACGCGACCGGCGACGTGACCGCGAGGTCGGTCTGCGCGTCGTAGGTCACCAGCTCGGCGCCGGTGGCGACCGACCAGAAGCGGATGAAGCCGTTCTGCTGCCAGAGGCCCTGTCCATCCAGATACGGGGAGTAGCCGGTGGCGACGAGGCGCTGGTCGTCCGGCGTGAAGCGCAGGTTGCCGCTGCTCTCCTCCGCGCTCGGCGCGACCAGCTGGTGCAGGATGGACCAGGTGCCCGTCTTCCAGATCACGACCTCGTTCACCGGCGTCGTGTTCACCGCACTGAGCAGGCTGCTGTCGTGCGAGAACTTCACCGGCGACTTGCCGCGCAGGACCTTGAGCACCTTGCCGTCGCTCGTGCGCCGCACCGTGATGAAGCCCTTCGACGAGGCCGCCTGCAGGCGCCCGTCGGGCGAGAGGTCGAAGTCCGTGAACACCTTCTGGTAGCCGGAGCCCGTCACCTGGTGGAGCGTGAGCTCGGAGAAGTCCCACATGGCCAGCGAGGGGCCGATGGTCGCGACGAGCATGCTGTCGGGCGCAAAGGAGACGAGGCCGTTCGCACCCACGGTCCCGACGATGCTGCCGAGGAAGAGGCCATCGGTCATGCGCTGCACGCGGATGCCCAGGCCGCTGGACTGGTTGCGCACGCCGATGAGCTGGCCATCGTCCGAGAAGATGATGTTGCCCGGGCCGCCGGAGTTCTTCGGCTCGAGGATGGAGTAGAGCAGCTCGCCGGTGCTGGCGACGCGCAGGCGGAACCAGCGATCGGAGGAGCCCACGGCGAGCCCGTCGTCCGTGGGCGACCATGCGACGGCGGCGACGTCGTTCGCGCCCAGGCCGGGCGTGGGGGCGCTCCACACGATGGCGGGCGCAGTCTGCGCGGCGGCGACCGATGCGACGGCCAGGAGGAGCGAGCCGGTTGCGAGGAGGGTCTTCATGAGGGGTCCTTGCCGAGGAGGGAGCTCACGCTGCGTGACCTCGCCGGCTCGCGTGTGTCGTGGGAAGACCACGTCATCATCGATCCGTCCCGAGTGCGCTAGCCGTGCGCGCACGGCATGGGCGCGGTGTCGCGAGTCCGCCGGGCTGTGGCGCGTCCGTCGTGTGACCGCCGTCACACGCTGTCCGAGCCGTGCTCCTGCTCGCTGGCGCCCTCGCGGCCGCCGGCCTGACCATCGGCCTCACGTCCGCCGCGCCGCCGGGCGCCAGGTCCAAGTCCCCCGACGTGCCGCTCGAGATCGCGTCCGTCCACCGGGAATGCAATGCGACCGCGAACGAGCTCGGCGTGCACGTGTCGCTCGACGGCGAGGACTGGCAGAAGCTGCAGATCATCAACCCGAACGGCAAGGTGATCTTCGCGGTGAAGGGTCCCGGCAACGCCGAGACGATCTCCTGGACGGCCGTGAGCGCGCCGCCGCCCGGCTTCCCGGACGAGCCCATCGACGTCGTCTCGTACCAGGTGCTCGTGCCGGAGACCCTCGACGTCATCGTGCCGGCCAACGTGCTGAGCCTCACGCTCCCGCCCGAGTACTCGGCCGCGCTGGGCCCCGGCGATCACCCGTTCGAGGTGCTGGCGATCGACGCGAACCACAACCAGACGACCAGCGAGGGGACCTTCACGCTGCCGTAGCCGAGGGGCGACGTGCGCGCGCAGGCACCGGCTGCGCGCGCCTGCGTCGCCTGCGCCCGGAGGCCGCCTTCCGGCCGCGCCCGCGCGAATTCCGGCCAGCGGCCCGTGCGGCGGGCCGGACTGGCATCGGTCCGCGGGCGGGGTAGGCTGGGGCCTTCGGAGGCATCGACATGGCAACTGAACCTGCAGGCAACCTGGGCGGCTGGGCCGCGGAAGACAAGGCGTCGCCCCACGGGCCGGACTGCTACAAGACGAGCTACGCCACCCGCTGCGCCCGCTGCGGCGCGGAGGTGCGCGGCTGGGAGTGCGACCACGGCAAGAAGGGCTTCTTCGATGCCGGCTCGGATCCGGCCGTCGAGCACGCCTGCGCGACCGCGCGGCGCGAGCAGCGCGCTCCCGTGGGTCGGGTCGCTCCGTTGGGTGACGAGCTTCGCGATGGGTCGTGCCCCGACTGCGGCGCGAAGGTGAAGCTCCGCCAGCGGCTGGGGATCACCTGGCACCTGGACCGCGAGACCCTGCGCGAGCACGAGTGCCGGAGCGCGAAGGCCTGAGCGGGCCGGGCGCTGGCACGACGCGGCGCGCGGGTCAGCTCGGCGTGTCCGCGGGCTCCTCGATCCAGCGCTGCAGTACACGGCGCAGCAGCTGCGCATCCACCGGCTTGGTGATGTAGTCGTCCATGCCGGCCTCCAGCGCGCGCTCGCGGTCGCCCTTCATGGCGTGGGCGGTCATCGCGATGATGGGGACGTGCCCGCGCCCCGCCTCGCGGCGGCGGATCGCGCGCGTGGCCTCGAAGCCGTCCATCTCGGGCATCTGGCAATCCATGAGGATGGCGGCGTAGCGGATGCGCCCGCTGGCCTCGATCGCCTCGCGGCCGTTGGCGGCGGCATCGGAACGGTAGCCGAAGCGCTCCAGCAGCTTGCGGGCGAGGAGCTGGTTCACGGGGTTGTCCTCGGCCACCAGGATCACGCCGCGGCGCGCGGTCTCGGGCACGGGCGCGGGGCCGGCGGCCGTGCGGTCGGCCACGGGCGCGGACTTGTCCTGGATGCGGCACAGCGCGTCGAAGAGGTGCATCTGGCGCACGGGCTTGGTCAGGCACACGGACACGCCCGAGTCCTTGGCGACGCGCCCGTGGTCGCCGACCGAGCTGAGCATGACCACAGGCAGCCCGGACAGCGCGGGATCGGAGCGCACGGCCTGCGCCAGCTCGAGGCCCGTCATGCCGGGCATCTGCATGTCGACCAGGGCCAGGTCGTAGGGCTGGCCGCCATCGAACGCGGCTCGCAGCAGCTGCAAGGCCACGTCGCCGCCGTCGGCCGACTCGACCAGCACGCCCCAGCGCTCGAGCTGGCGCTGCAGCACGACGCGATTCGTCTTGTTGTCGTCGACGACCAGGGCGCGCAGGCCCTTGAGGCTGGGCAGCACGGTGGCCTCGTCGGCCACCTGGGGCTGCAGGCGCAGTCGCACCGTGAACCAGAATGTGCTGCCCTGGCCGATCTCCGTCTCCACGCCCAGGCTGCCGCCCATCAGTGTCACCAGCTGCCCGCAGATCGCGAGGCCGAGGCCCGTGCCGCCGTAGCGGCGCGACATCGAGCTGTCCACCTGCGTGAAGGGCTTGAAGAGCCGCTCGCGGTGCTCGGGCGCGATGCCGATGCCGGTGTCCGCCACCTGGAAGCGCAGCAGCGTGTCGCCCGCACCCGGCTCGCGCACGTCCACGTGCAGGCGCACCTCGCCCGCGTGCGTGAACTTGATGGCGTTGCCGAGCATGTTGGCCAGCACCTGGCGCAGACGACCGGGGTCGCCCTGCAGACGCGACGGAACCTCGGGCTCGAGCACCAGCACCAGCTCGAGGTCCTTGGCCTTGGCGCGTGGCGCGAACAGCTCGAGCACCTCCTCCAGCGTGCGTTGCAGGTCGAAGTCGATCTCCTCCAGCTCCAGCTTGCCCGCCTCGACCTTGGAGAAGTCGAGGATGTCGTTGATGACGGTGAGCAGCGCCTCGCCCGAGCTCTTGACCGTCTCGGCGTACTCGCGCTGCTCGTCGGACAGGCCCGTGTCCAGAAGCAGGCCGTTCATGCCCAGCACGCCGTTGAGCGGCGTGCGGATCTCGTGGCTCATGTTGGCGAGGAACACGGACTTGGTCTCGGCCGCCTGCAGCGCCTCATCGCGCGCTTCGGCCAGCTCCGCGGTGCGCTGGCGCACCTCCTCCTCGATGCCGGCGTTGGTGGCCTCCAGCTGGGCCTCGTGCTCCGCGATGTCGTGCATCTCCGCCTGGCCCTGGACGCAGGACATGAACAGGAACACGTCCTCGAACACCACCCAGCCGGCGTGCTCCAGCCAGCGCCACGGCGAGGCGTTCAGCACGCCGAACACGGACTCGGGCCACCATATCCCGCGCAGGAGGTGGTCGGCGGCGACGACCACCGTGGCGCTGAGCAGCACGCGCCAGTCGCGGTAGAAGGCCAGCAGCGCCAGCGAGCCGAACACGTGGAAGTGGGTCTCGATGCGCCCGCCCGTCAGGTGGATGAGCAGCGCCGACATGAGCATCTGGCACACCGCGATGGCATGCCGCGTGCTGGCGCGCCCGGGCTGGTACATGGCCAGCAGCACGGGCGGCACCGTCACCAGCGCGCCCAGCAGGCCGGCGGCGTAGAGATGGAAGTGCGGCGAGCTCCGCGAGCCGGCCCAGGTGAGCGGCGAGACCAGGACGGCCAGCACCATGGCGCCGAACCACTGGAAGATCATCAGGCCGGCGAAGAGTCGGTCGGTGCGCACGTGCAGCGCCGTCAGGCGCTCGGCGTGGATCGCGGCGGCGCGCTGCTGCAGGCTCATGGCGCGCCACTGCCGGAGGAGAAGAGCGAGCAGCCGAATACGGGCGCGCGCGCCGGCCCGTGGCCGTCCAGCAGCCAGTCACGCATCGCACCGCCCTCGTCGGGATGGCCGCGCGCCGGCGTCAGCCCGCCCTCGCACCGCAGCGCGCCGTCCGGCGCGAACAGGAAGGCCTGGCCCGAGGTCCACGCGCCGAAGAGGCGCGCCGTCGCGCCCAGCGGATCGGCGCGCACCGTGACGCCGTCGATGGCGGCCGCGGCGTCCCACAGCGAGCTGTGCGCCCAGCCCTTGCCCAGCGCGGGGTCGTCGTAGAACAGCACCGTGACGCTCGCTCGCCCGGCGCAGTGAGCGAGCAGGCGGTTCAGCGACTCGATCGTGGCCGCGGTGCACGGGCACCGCGGGTGCGCGAAGAGCAGCAGCGTCGGGCGCGCCGGGTCCAGCGCCAGCGGCGCGTCCGCGGGCCAGCGGCTCTTCGCGCTGGAGGCGCGCCCGGCCGTCGCGTCATAGCGCGCGGCCAGCGCGAACCCGCCGGTGACGCTCGCGGCCCACAGCGCGCCGGCGACGATGATGGCAACGGACTTGGCCATGGCGCTCCGTCCGGAGGCCTGCCCCGAGCCCGGCCGGACGGGACTGCATCGGCCGGAGGAGGCCGGCGGCTTGAGGCGCGTCGGGCGGCTGCTGGTGGCGGGGACGGAGGCGGTATCCTGTCCGCCGACGGCGTCGCAGCGCGCATGGACGCCCGTCCTCTGCTCGGAGCCTGTCCGGTGAGTGTGAGCGCCTGCGCTGGCGCTGCCGGGCTCGGGCAGCGCGCTGGTCGACGCGCTCGTCTCGCTGCAGACGCCGCTCGGCGCCCAGTGCGCCGCGGGCGGCTGGCTGCAGGCCGACCGCTGGAGCTACGCGGGCGGGCCCGTCCACTCCACCGCGCTCAACCTGATGACGCTGGAGCAGCTGGCCGGGATCTGAGCGCGCGTCGGCGTCAGGCGCGCAGCGCCCGCGCCGCACGCTCCAGCACGGCCGCGGCCTCGGGCTTCGCGCAGAGCTCCGCCACGCTCAGAGTCTCCGGCACCTCGCCGGCCTGCGCACGCAGCTCCAGGTCCCAGAAGCCCACGTCCCACCACGTTCCGTGCTTGAAGCCGCAGCGGGGGAAGTTGCCCGCGAAGCGGAAGCCCAGCTTCTCGTGCAGCGCGATGCTCTCCGGGTTCGGGATGGTGATGCCGCCCAGCGCGCGGCAGAAGCCCTGCAGGCGCAGCAGGTCGAGCAGCGCGCCGTAGAGCGCGCGGCCGATGCCGCGGCGGTGCTGGCGCCTGTCGACGTAGATGGCGGTCTCGACCACCCAGCGGTACGCGACGCGCGTGCGCCACGTGCCGCCGTAGGCGTAGCCGAGCAGCTGCTCGCCGGCGGGGCCCGACTCCACGGCCAGCAGCCACGGGGCCAGCTTGAGCACGGTCTCGATGCGCCGGCCGAACTCCGCGCCGTCGGGCTCCTCGGACTCGAAGGTGATGGCGGTGTCACGCACGTACGGCGCGTAGAGCGCCGAGACGGCGGCCCCGTCGGCGGGCGTGGCGAGGCGCAGGCTGACGGTCACGGGAACCTCAGCGGAGAGTAAGGCATCCGCTCGAGCTCGTCCGAGTCCTCGGTGACGCGCACGCGGGCATTCATGGGCACGTCGGTGAACGTCTGGACTCGTCCCGAGGCCGGCCAGGTGACCCGCAGCTCGGCGATGCGCGTCGCGTCGCCCAGCCCGATCTCCTGCCGGCGCGGGGCGCCGCCGGAGCTCGACACGCTGCCCACCGCGCGGTGCAGCTCACGCGAGCCCTGCGGCGTCTCCATCACCACGCGCAGCCGCGCGCCGTCGCCGGAGCGGTTGCTCTGGACGCCCGCGAGCTCCACCACCAGGAAGCCGTTGCCGTGACCCGGGTTCTCGAACAGCGCGCTCGGGAACTCGTCGCCGGGATAGAAGCCGCCGAGCTCGTCGAGCAGGTCCTCGTCGCCGTCCTGGTCGAGGTCGGCGAAAGCCACGCCGGAGCCCTTCTGCAGGTGGCCCAGCCCGGCGGCGGTCGTGCCGTCGAGGAAGTGCTGGCCGCGGTCGTTCACGAGCAGGGCGTTGGGCACCAGCAAGTCGTAGCCGGGGCCGCCGGTCGCGAGGAAGATGTCGAGCCGCCCGTCGCCGTTCACGTCGCCGAAGCTCGCGGCCAGGGGGAGCAGGGCGCGCGCCAGCCCGGCCTCGGTCGTGACGTCGCGGAAGCTCCCGTGCTCGTTGTGATACAGCCGCGAGAGCGCCGCATGGTGCGGCTGGCCGAGCAGGCCCGCCACGATGTCCGCGAGCCGTGCGTCGTAGCCGGCCACGAACAGGTCGAGCCAGCCGTCGTCGTCGTAGTCGAAGAAGCACGTGGCGAAGCTGCTCCCGGCCGGCTCGGTCACGCCGAGCGCGGGCGCCACGTCCTCGAAGCGCGCCTTGCTGTCGTTGCGGTACAGGCGGTTGGCGCCATCGTTCGAGACGTAGACGTCGAGGTCGCCGTCGTTGTCGGCGTCGCCCAGGGCCACGCCCTTCGCGTAGCGGTCGTTGGTGACGCCGCGCTCGGCCGCCACGTCCTCGAAGAAGCCGTGCCCGTCGGACAGGAAGAGCTGCGAGGGGTGGTCGCCGCTGCCCGGCATCGTCTCGCGCGTCGACTCGTTGCCGACGTAGAGGTCGAGGTCGCCGTCGCCGTCGAGGTCGCCGAAGGCCGCGGCCTGGGTCGGACGCGCGGGCGAGGCGAGCCCGGCGGCGTGCGTGACGTCCTCGAAGCTGGCCGTGCCGGAGTTGCGCAGGAGCGAGTTGCGGATCTCCCCGTCCTCGCGCAGCCAGGCGCCGCGCAGCACGAGCACGTCGAGGTCGCCGTCGTTGTCGTAGTCGGCGCCCACGCAGCCGAGCCCGCCGAGCTGCGACTGCAGGCCGGACTGCGCCGTCGCGTCCTCGAAGGAGCCGTCCGCGCGCCGCAGGAACAGGTGCGGCGGCTTGGACGGATCCCAGGTGGACGTCAGCACGTCGAGCAGGCCGTCGCC
>DASUFI010000066.1:0-15157 GCA_036274635.1 Planctomycetota bacterium | reverse complement strand
CCCTGGCCGCCGGCGGCGCGGTCGGCCGCGCGCACGTCGCACACCACGCGCAGGCCGCAGCGCGCGGCGAGGACGTCGCCGTCGCCGAGGCTCAGCGTGGCGCCGGGGCCGTGCGCGCCGGGCGGCAGGTGCGCGGCGGTCAGGCCCGGCGTGCAGGCGGCGGCCACCTCGGCCGGGCGCAGGCGCGCGGAGCGCAGCGCGGCCAGCGCGGCGTCGCCGAAGCGGCGTCCCAGCCCCACGTGCAGGAGGGCCAGCTCGCCCGGCAGCGCGCGCGGCAGCGCGAGCAGGCGCTCGCGGAAGGCCGGCTCGAAGCTGACGTGCTCGTGCGCCAGGAGCGTCGCGCGGCGCGACGGGATGCGCGCGCTGCGCGGCAGCGCGGCGCAGGCGGCGCCGGCGCGCGGGTCGAGCGCGGCCTCGGCGACGTCCTCGATGCGCACGGCGACCGCGTCGATGCCGTCGGCCGAGGTGCCCGACATGAGCCCCACGAGCACGCGCGCGACCGCGCGGGCCGCGCGCACGGTGCGCTTGTCTCCGGGCGAAACCGCCGGATGCACGGGCGCCGCGCGGCGCGCGGGCGGGCGGCGACGCGGCGCGCCGGCCGCGTCCGTGCGTGTGCGCCGAGTGGCCTCGTCGCGCTCCATGCGAGCCCCGAAGTCAGCTCCCGAAACGGCGCGCGGCGCGCCCGGACGCCCGGGACGCGCCGCGCCGGAGGAAAGCGACCGACGTGAGGATCAGTTCCTGGGCGGCAGCGTGAGCTTCATGCCCACGACGATCTTGGCCGGATCGGAGAGCCGCGTGCGATTGAGTTCGAAGATCTCGTTCGATCGCTTGCTCGAGCCGAGCTCCTTCTTCGCGATGGCGGAGAGCGTGTCGCCCGCCTTCACCACGTAGATGCGGCCGCCGGTCTCGGCAGCCTGCTTCTCGGCCGGCAGACGCGTGGGGTCGACCTTGGCCGTGATCACGGGCAGCGTGATCTTCTGCCCCACCTTGAGGTACTCGTTGCTGCTCAGCGTGGGGTTCGCGGCCAGGATCGCGTCCACGTGCGCCTGCTCGTCGCCGCTGCCGTAGCGCTTGTGGGCGATCTTCCACAGGCTGTCTCCGGCGCCCACGGTGTAGATGGAGTCCTTGGAGGCCTCCACGACCTTGGGCGTGTCGATCACGCCCGGCGCCGGGGCCGGGGCGTTGACGGGCTTGGACGCCTCGAGCGGCACGCTGCCGGCACCGCCACCCTCGGCCACCGTGCCGGTGGTGCCGGGCAGCGGGCCGGGCGCCGCGTCGTTGCCGCCATCCGGCACCGTCGAGACGCCCGGCTCCTGCTGGGTGGTGCCGCTTCCGGCGAGCGCGTTGCGACGTGCGTCGCGCAGCGCCTTGAGGCGATCGATCTCGGACATCGGCTCGCTGGGGGGCGCGACCGCGGGGGGCGTGATGTTCGCGGGCACGCCGTCCGGCTGCGTGAACGGTGCCTGCACGACCGCGCCGCCATCCGTCGCGGTCGGCTCGAGCCCGTTCGCGTCGTCGTCCGACGCACCCCACACGGCGATCCCGAGGATCGCCACGATGACCACCACGATACCGAGCACGAGAACGCGCTCGACGGAACCCATACCTTTCACGGATCGCACCTCCCACGAGTCGCCAACCGCGGCGAATCGTAGGAAGCCCGAAATGCGGTTTCCACAAAAAGACGGCGGACGCGCGGCGTGCGTCGCTCAGCCGTCGCCGAGGATGCGGCGTCGCAGCGCGCGGCCGAAGCGCTTGGGCCAGCGCTCGCGGCGCTCGGAGAAGCGCGCGACGAGCCGGTCGCGCTGCGCGGGGTCCAAGGTGTCGGGGGCGTAGCGCGCCCGGAACTTGAGCACGGCCTCGCGGTCCACCCGGGCCAGGCGGGGGAAGAGCGCGCGACGCAGCCAGCCGCGAGAGCAGTCGAGGCCCTGGCCGAGGTCGACCAGCCAGGCGTGGCCGCCCGCGTCGATGAGGGCATTGAGCTTCTGGTGCGCGTCCAGGTGCACGAAGCGGCGCGCGTGGACCGCCTGCAGCACCCGTTCGAGGTCGTCGAGGCCCGCGCGCAGCAGGGCCGGCGCCATCTTGCGGTGGATCGGGCTGGCGTCGACGTAGCGGATGAGCAGGGCGACGCTGCCCTCGTGACCCAGGTACTCCGGGATGCCGGGGCAGCCCCGCAGCAGGCGGTAGTTGTGGATCTCGCGCCGCATGAGCAGGGCCGCCCACCAGCGCAGCAGGCGCTGGCGGGGCCTCCACTCCTTCAGGACCGCCGGCCCGGAGGGCAGCTCGTAGCGGTACAGGCGCGCGGCGCCGTCGCCCTCGTCCTTCAGGACGGTGGCCGGCAGGCCCCGCAGAGTGTCCCGCAGCGGGAGGCCGCGGACCGTCGTATCCAGTTGGCTTGACACGCTTTCCGGTGGTCCCTAGTCTCGGTCTCTTGCACCGGCCAACGACCGCCGCCGCCTGTCTCGCCGCCCTCCTGGGGGCGCTCTCGGGGTGCTCATCGCCCGACGCGGGTGGGGCCGCCGACGCCCATCCGCCCGGCCGCCGGCTGGTGGTGGGATTGTACGACTCCAAGGGCGCGAACGGCCCGGTGCACCTCGATCTGGCCAACGCCAGCGAGCCCGAGCTGGTGGAGGTCTACAGTCAGCGCCGCAGCAACGCGGCGCTGAAGCTGCTGCCCGACGAGTACATGCAGGCGATGGTGGACCACCTGGACACGCTCGCCTTTGCCGAGCTGGCCTCCGCAGGCGACCCGCCCCCGGACGGCGCGGCGGTGCGCGGCTGGGTCTACGTGGACGACGACGGCTTGCGCCGCACCTTCGTGGTGCCGACCGACGGCGCCACCGCCAGGCAGCTCCAGGCCTTCGTCGACATGAAGCTGGCCATCAGCCAGCTCTACAACCATGTGGCCGGCTTGCAGCACGTGAGCAACCCGCAAGGTGCGGCCATCTTCCGGGACAAGCAGCAGTGACCGCCTCCGCGGCGGCCATCCTGCCCGTGCGCTACGCCTCGACCCGCCTCCCGGGCAAGCCGCTGCTCAGCCAGACCGGCCGGCCGCTCGTGCAGCATGTCTGGGAGCAGGTGCGCCGGGCGCGCCGGCTGGACCCGGTCATCGTGGCCACGGACGACGAGCGCATCGCCGAGGCGGTGCGACGCTTCGGCGGGCGGGTCGAGCTGACCAGCCCCGCCCACCCCTCGGGCAGCGACCGGGTGGCGGAGGTGGTGCGCCGGCTCGACGCGCCGCTGATCCTCAACGTCCAGGGCGACGAGCCGGAGGTCGACCCGGCGGACCTGGACCGCCTGGTCGAACGGCTGGCGGCGGGCGACGAGGAGCTGGTCACGCTGGCGCGGCGCTTGGGGCCGGACGAGGGCGCCGGCTTCCTCGACCCCAACGTGGTCAAGGTGGTGCTGGACGGGCGCGGGCGGGCGCTCTACTTCTCGCGCGCCCCCATCCCGCACGGGGCGCGGCCCGAGCAGGCCCTCGCCCACCAGGGCGTCTACGGCTGGCGGCGCGAGGCGCTGCTGGCCTTCGCCGCCCAGCCCCCCTGCGAGGCCGAGCGCGCCGAGCGCCTCGAGCAGCTGCGCGCCCTGCACATGGGGCTGCACATCGGCGTGGTGCTCACGGCGCACGCCTCGCTGGGAATCGACACGCCCTCGGACTACGCTGCCTTCGTCAGCCGCTGCGCGGCGCGCGCGGCCACCGGGGCGGGCGGATCACCATGACCAAGCACATCTTCATCACGGGCGGCGTCGTGTCCTCGCTGGGCAAGGGCCTCACCGCCGCGTCCATCGGCTGCATCCTCGAGAGCTGCGGCCTGCGCGTGCGGATGCAGAAGTTCGACCCCTACATCAACGTCGACCCCGGCACCATGAACCCGTACCAGCACGGCGAGGTCTACGTGCTGGACGACGGCAGCGAGATGGACCTCGATCTCGGGCACTACGAGCGCTTCACGCACGCGCCGCTCACCGCCGAGTGCAACTACACCACCGGCAAGATCTACCAGTCGGTCATCCGCAAGGAGCGCGCGGGCCAGTACCTCGGGCAGACGGTGCAGGTCATCCCGCACATCACCGACGAGATCAAGGCGGGCATCGACAAGCTCAACGCCCCCGACGTGGACGTGGTCATCACCGAGATCGGCGGCACGGTGGGCGACATCGAGAGCCTGCCCTTCCTCGAGGCCATCCGGCAGTACTCCATCGAGCACCCGCCGCAGGAGTGCTGCTTCCTGCACCTCACGCTGCTGGTCTACCTGCAGGCCAGCGGCGAGCTGAAGACCAAGCCCACGCAGCAGTCCGTGGGCAAGCTGCGCGAGATCGGCGTGCAGCCGGACATCCTCGTGTGTCGCACCACGCAGCCCATGAGCGACGAGATGCGCCGCAAGATCAGCATGTTCTGCAACGTGCGGCCCGAGGCGGTGCTGGAGGAGCGCGACGTCGCGCACACCATCTACGAGCTGCCGCTCATGCTGCGTGACGAGGGCGTGCACCGCCTCATCGCGCGCCTGCTGGGCCTGCAGCTGCGCGAGCCGGACCTCTCGGCCTGGGAGCGCATCGTCGCCACGGTCAAGGGCGCGCGGCAGCAGGTCGAGATCGCGGTCGTGGGCAAGTACATCGAGCTCAACGACGCCTACAAGTCCATCTACGAGTCCATCAGCCACGCCGGCATCGAGAACGGCGCGCGCGTCAAGCTGCGCAAGATCGCGTCCGACTCGCTCGACGAGGCGGGCGTCGACGCGGCGCTCCTCGGCTGCGACGGCATCCTCGTGCCGGGCGGCTTCGGCGGGCGCGGCGTCGAGGGCAAGATGCTGGCCGTGCGCTGGGCGCGCGAGAACCGCATCCCGTACCTGGGGCTGTGCTACGGCCTGCACATGGCGGTCATCGAGTTCGCGCGGCACGTGTGCGGGCTCACGGGCGCCAACTCCACCGAGATCGACCCGCGCACGCCGCACCCGGTCATCGCGCTGCTGGACGAGCAGCAGCGCATCACGGACAAGGGCGGCACCATGCGCCTGGGGACGCAGGACTGCCGGCTCGCGCCGGGCCGCGCGCGCGACGCCTACGGCGAGGAGCTCGTCCGCGAGCGCCACCGCCACCGCTACGAGGTGAACCCCGCCTATCGCCGCGTGCTCGAGGAGCACGGCCTGGCCTGCACCGGCATCAACCCGCAGCGCGACCTGGTGGAGGTCATCGAGATCCCGGACCACCCGTGGTTCGTGGGCGTGCAGTACCACCCGGAGTTCCGCTCCAAGCCCACGGCAGCGCATCCTCTGTTCCGCGACTTCGTGAAGGCCGCGCTCGAGCACGCGCGGGGCGGCGCGCCCGTCGCCGCCGCCGCCGGGCGGGGACGCAAGGGAGCGTGAGCGGCAGCGAGGCCGAGCCCGTCGCGCCGCAGGGGGCGGGCGAGCGCGCGCTGCCCGAGCCGACGCTGATCGTGCACGTCTTCCATCTCGCCGCGCAGGTGGGCATGGCGCTGGGCGAGACCGAGAACCCCGTGACCGGGCGCAAGGACACCGACCTGCGCGCCGCGCGCTTCCTCATCGACACGCTGGCCATGCTCGAGGAGAAGACGCGCGGCAACCGTACGCCCGAGGAGGAGGAGTACGTGGCCGGCGTGCTCACCAACCTGCGCATGGCCTTCGTGCGCAAGAACGGCTGATCCGCGGGGTCCATCGGCCGCCATGGGGCCGCCCGCGACGCGCTCGACGAGGGCCGCCCGACTCGCTCGAAGAGCTGCTCAAGTCGCCGCCTCCCCGCGACGATCACGGCAGATGACCCGGTCGTGCGTCCC
Organism: Planctomycetota bacterium; assembly: GCA_036274635.1. Classification (GTDB taxonomy): domain Bacteria; phylum Planctomycetota; class B15-G4; order B15-G4; family B15-G4; genus DASUFI01. Next base: position 9,366 of record DASUFI010000066.1, on the reverse strand, counting down.
GTCGCACCGTCCCCGAGCCTCTGCCGTCCCGTCGTACGAGCTCCTGCCATGGCCACGCTCAACCTTCCCCATGCGACCGCCCGTGCCTCCGGGCATGATGGCGGCGGCATGCGCCTTGCGTTCGATGTCACCACGATGGTCAAGCCGCAGCGCGGCGGCATCGCGACCTACGGCTGCGAGCTCATCCGCGCCATCGTGCGCCTCGCTCCCGAGCACGAGATCGTGCTGGCCATCCGCGCCAACCGCTGGAAGAAGCGCGAGCTGATCGACGACCTCATGGGCCTGCTGCCCGAGGGCAGCCGCCCGCGCCTGCTGGTCGACTTCTTCGCCGACTCGTCCATCGGGCGGCCGGACGTGATGCACGCCATCGGCGTGCGGCTGCCGCCTCGCATGCATGCCGCGCGCGTCTTCACGCTGCACGATCTGAACGTCTTCGAGTTCCCCGAGCTGGCCGACCCCGAGTGGGTCAAGCAGCGCCAGGCGCGCATCCGCGAGACGGCGGCGCGCGCCGACCTCGTCATCTCCTACAGCGAGCAGGGCAAGCAGGCGCTCACCGACCTGCTGGGCTTCCCGGCCGACCGCGTGCGCGTCGTGCCCTGCGGCGTGGACACCACGCACTTCCGCCGCCCGGATCCGCCGGTGCTGGAGACCGTGCTGCGCCGGCGCGGGCTGCTCGGGCCCGACGGCTCGCCGCGGCCGTACGTGCTGCTGGCCGGCCAGCTCTCGCCGCGCAAGAACCAGGCCGGGCTCATCGCGGCCTTCGCGCGCGCCTGCGCCGAGCGCGACGGCGGCGCCCCCGCGCTGCCCGACAACTGGCTGCTGGTGCTGCCCGGCCCGCGCGACGCCGACGCCGACCAGCTGCGGCGCCTCGCGCGCGAGGCCGGCCTGCCCGACGACCGCGTCGTGCTGCCCGGCTGGGTGCCCGACGGCGACCTGCCCGCCCTGCTCTCCGGTGCGGCCCTCTACGTGTGCGCCTCGCTGCACGAGGGCTTCGGCCTGCCGGTGCTCGAGGCCCAGGCCTGCGGCACGCCGGTGCTGTGCAGCGACCGCGGCGCGCTCAAGGAGACGCTCGGCGGCTGCGGCGTGCACTTCGACCCCACGGACGCGTCCGGCTTCGCGGCCGCGCTGGTCGCCATGGCCCGCGACGACGCGATGCGCGCGGAGTTCTCGCGCCGCGGCCCGGCCCGCGTGCTGGGCGGCTACTCCTGGGAAGAGGTGGCCAAGCGCACGCTGGCCGTGCACGCGGAGGCGCTGGAAGGCGTCCAGCACTGAACCGCGTTCGCGGGGCCGTTCTCCGCTGAATGCGGCGTCATCGCGCGCTTGTCGAGGCGCACGCCCTTGATGCGTCGCGCCGAGGTCGGCACCTTGGTCTCTTCCGCTCGCCCCCCCAGAAAGAGGTCGCCGTGCGCCCATCCACCCTGCTGGTCGGTCTGATCCTGCTCGCCCCGGCTGCCGGCGCGCAGGCCGTGCGCTTGGCCGCCCCCGCGCCCCGCGCCGATCTCGCCGCGCAGCTCGCGACGCTGGATCCCGCCGGCGCGCTGCGCGTGGTCTCCGCCGCCGCCGACGGCACGCTGCGCCGACTCGCCGGCCCGCTGCCGCTGCAGGGCGCTGACGTCGGCGCCCACACGGCCGACTTCGCCGCGCGCTTCGCGCCGCTCTTCGGCGCGGATGGGCCCGTGGTGCTGGGCGCTCCGCAGCCGCGCCAGCCGCGGGCCGACGGCTCGCCGCGCGCCGTCTTCCTGCCGCAGCTGGCTCAGGGCTGGGAGGTGCAGGGCGCGGGACTCACGCTGGCGCTCGACGAGCAGGGCCGCGCCACGGGCGCGCATGGCTGGCTGAGCCCGGAGGCGGCGCAGCTGGGCCCTCCGGCGATCACCGCGGAGCAGGCGGAGACGGCCGCGCTCGCCCACCTCGGCCTCGCGCCCGCCGACATGCGCGGGCCGCCGACGGCGCGCGGCGTGGCGCTGGCCGCGCCGTCGCCGGCGTTGGCCTGGCGCGTGAGCTTCGTGCAGAAGGCCGGACTCACGCCCTGGCGCGTCGACGTCGACGCCGTCAGCGGCGCCGTCCTGTCCGCGCGCCACGAGGCCTACGAGGCCACGGGCAACATCGTGCTCGACGGCGTGCCGCTGCAGTTCCCCCTGACCAGCGGCAGCGGGTCGGTCTACAAGACGGCGGCCAAGGCGGCCGGCGGCAGCGAGAGCGGCAGCGGGCTGACGGACCTCACGGCGGCGGACATCGACGAGAGCCTCGCCCTGCTCTTCGGCACCCTCACCGGGCGCTACTGCACGGTGTCGGACTTCACCGCCGTGCTCTTCAACGTGTTCCTGGCCTTCGACTTCTCCGACACCAGCGACACGGTGATCGGCGGAGTCATCACGGAGTTCGAGGCCTTCGACCACGTGAACACCTATTCGTGGATCACGCGCTCGGCCGCCCACCTGAAGAAGATCACGGGCACGCTGCCCTCGGACACGTGCATCCCGGTCGTCGTGAACGTCGAAGGCCTGATCAATGCCTTCTTCTCGCCCGACATCCTCGACCCGGAACAACCCTGGGCCCCGGGCTTCTTCGCCTTCGGCGACTTCGACGGGGCCACGGGCGATCCCTTCGACGACTTCTCGCGCGATCCCACCGTGGTCAGCCACGAGTACTTCCACGCCATGTGCGACTTCGCGGGCCTGACCTTCGGGGACGACGCGATCGACACGCCGCCGCGCGCGGTCAACGAGGCCATCGCCGACTACTCCTCCACGTCCTTCCACAAGACGCCAAAGATCGGGCACGCCTTCATCGTGCACTCGGGCGATGACCTCGGCCTCGAGGGCGACGCGCTGCGCGACCTGACCGAGGAGATCACGCTGCCGGACAACCTGTTCGACACGATCGATCCGGACAACGACCTGCCCGAGGAGCACGAGGCGGGCAAGATCTTCGGCTGCGCGCTGTGGCGGCTGCGCACCCAGGCCAAGCAGAAGTCCACCGACGACCTCGTGGTGAACCACCTCGCCGACTGGCCGCAGTCCTCGGCCGAGGTCGGCTTCCCCGACGTCACGCCGGCCAACGCGCAGGCCGCCTACGAGGCCTTCGACCGCGACTGCTTCATCTCGCTGCTCAACTCCGCGCTCGCGCCCGGCAAGGCCAAGGCCTGGAAGCTGGCCAGCAAGGTGCTGGGCGCCGGCCTCGCGCACGGCATCCTCGGCTCGAACGTGGACAACATCGTGCTGCTGCCCACGGACACCAGTCCCGTGACCCTGAACTTCAAGTCGGCCTTCCTCGGCTCGATCACCGAGCACGCCATCGGCCTGCAGCTCGTCGCCGGCCAGAAGATCTCCATCACCCTGACCGGCGACAAGGCCGACGGCACGCAGCCCGACTTCGCCTTCACCGCCAACCCCGGCGACCTCGACTTCCCCACCGACAAGGTCGTCAACCCCGCCGGCACGAAGGTCACCCAGAAGAACATCCTGGTGAACGTCAGCAACGAGTACCTGCTTACCCTCAGCACGCTGAACGGCCCCGGCGCCTACAAGGCCGTCATCAAGATCAAGTAGCGCCTGCGTCGCAGGGCACGCTCTCCAGCCAGCTGGAAGGAAAGCGCGCGCACACGCGACTCGATCTCTCGATCGCAGGCGACTCCGAGCATGTTTTTCACTCTGCCCGCACTCTCGCTGCACGCTCACCGTCGTCCGGCAGAGTGAAAAAAATGCTCCGAGTCGTCGCTACGTCGAAGAGCATGCCTTCCAGCAGGCAAGCCACATCGAAGAGCATGCCTTCCAGCACGCAAGTCGAAGGGCATGCTTTCCAGCCGCCACGTCGTGGAGCATGCCCTCCGAGCGCGCATGGCGATGCCTTCCAGCCGCAGGAGCGTGTCGCCTTTCACGTAGCGACGACTCGGAGTCATTTATTCACTCTGCGGGCGCGCGACTTGGGGAGGGGGATGGTGCGCGCAGAGTGAACAAATGACTCGGAGTCGCCTGCGGGGACCGGCTTGCCCTACGGACGGGGGTCAGTTGGCCGGCTGCAGCTCGATCTTCGCTGTCTGCTTGCCTGGTCCTGCCGCCTTGGCGAGGCTCGCCAGCTTGCCCTCGAAGGGCACGTAGCCGGGCGCGTCCACGCGCACGCGACCGGCGTCCAGGGGCGCGGACTCGAGGGTGATCTCGAAGGTGCCGTCCTTGCCGCTGAAGTCCTCGTCGTAGAGGGCGTTGTCGCCGTCGACGGTCTCGCCGTCGAAGAAGACCTGGACGTCGGCGCCTTCCACGGGCTGGTCCGAGCCGTGCACCGAGACGATGCCGGACAGCGTGAGGGCCGGCGACAGCGTGATGGCCAGGTCGTTGCCCGGCTTGACGCCGCGCAGGGCGACGGGCGCGAAGTCCGTGGCGGACACGTGCACCCAGGCGCTCTCGATGGGGACCTCCGGCAGCTCGAGCTCGAAGTGCCCGTCGTCGTCGCTGATCTCGAAGTCGAAGAAGTCCGAGAAGGCCGAGACGTCGTTGCCCACCCAGATGGTGGCGTCCGCCACGGGCAGGCCGCTCGCGGCCGAGGTGATGCGGCCGCTCCACGCCAGCGGCTTCTCCAGCGCGAAGTCGAGGTGCAGGTTCTCGCCGACGGTCTTGACGGGCGCGAGGTCCTGCGGGCCGCTCATCTGCGCCTGCCACTCGTCGTCGCGGCACCAGACCACCACCTGGCGCAGCGGCGTGTCCTCGAGCGGAAGCGAGTAGCTGCCGTCCTTCTCGGACAGCGTGTAGGATTCGTCCAGGGAGAAGGCCGGCAGCGTGGACACGGCGGTGATCTCCGCGCCCTCGATGGGCGCGCCGGTGATCTTGTCGAAGACGCGGCCCGAGATCACGGGCGCGAAGCCCAGCACGAGGTCGACCTCGACCGGCGGCTCGCCCGGCACGTGCAGGGGCAGGTTGCCCACGCCGTCGGGCGCGAGCGCCAGCGCCTGGCCGTTGACGGTGACGTTCACGGTGTCCGTGCCCACGGCCCAGCCCTCGCCCAGCACCTCGGCCCAGCGCAGCTCGAACTTGCCGTCCTTGTCCGCGGTGGTCACGTCGAGGTCGGTGCCGTCGACCTCGAAGAGCGTGACGTCGATGTCTTCGGGCAGCGTGCCGCCGGCCCAGGTGATCTTGCCCATGGCCACCACGGGCGCGGGCTCGCCGTCGCCGGCCGCCATGCGCTTGTGCGTGTCGGAGGCCACGGGCTTGGGCTCGGACCCCTCGGGCACGAGGCTCTCGGCCTCGGAGCCCTGGGCCTCGAATCCGGGTGGCTGGGCGCCGGGCTCCGCGGCCTTGGTGCCGACGACGGGCTCGTCGGTGACCTCGGCCTTCTTCGGCTCGCTCATCACGAAGAAGACCGCGCCGATCACCAGCAGCACGACCACGCCGCCCGCGACGAGACTGCCTCTGCCGCTCATGCCGAATTCCTCCCGTCCTTCGGGCGCGCAGGCCGCTCGCCCTCGGGGCCCTTGTAGTGCTTCACCGGGTTGCGGGGCCGCAGCCGCTCGAGCAGGATGCGGCCCTTCAGCGCGGTGGGCGCCGCGTAGCCGGAGAGACGGTAGCCGTTCTCCTCCAGCTCCTTGGCGGCGATGCCCTCGAATCCCAGCACGAACTCCTCGCTCGCGTCCTTGCGCCAGCGCTCGACGCGCTGGCTGTCAACCGTGTTGGACACCCGCTGGTGGTAGCTTTGTTCCCCGCGGGGCACTTTTCCCGCTGCTTTTTCGTGGAACTTCAGCATCTCCGGCACGAAATCCTCGTGCAGGAACTGGCAGACCGCGCGCACCACGGCCTCGGGCGCGGCGGTGAGGTCCTCGTAGCGCAGCTCGAGGTAGCGCTGCGAGCCCAGCATGCCGCCGGCGTGCCGGCCGCGCCGGATGGCGTCGCGCCAGCGCACGGCCACCTCGTAGACGTCGCCCTTGTCGTACTGGTCCGCGAAGGGCGGGGTGAGGCAGCTCACGGCCACGTCGCGCCCGTCGCGCACGATGTGCACCACCTGGCAGTCCGGGAACCAGCGGTTCACCTCGGGCAGGAAGCGGTAGGTGCCGGGCGTCTTCTCGCCCCAGCGCGGCTTGCCCGTGCGCTCGGTCCAGAGGCTCATGAGGCTGGCGAACACTCCGGCCGGCGTGTGCGGCCCGGCGAGGCAGCGCCGGCGCGCGTCGTCCACGTCGATCTTCCACTCGGCCATGCGCTGCTTGTGCAGCAGGCGCTCCACGAGCTGCTCGAAGTTGTCCGGATCGTCCAGCCGGCCGTACTTGCGCTCGGCGCGGCGCAGCAGGCTCACGAGGTGCCCCTCGGGCGGGATGACGATGCGCGGGTGGCTGTCGAGGATCATCCGCAGCAGCGTGGTGCCCGAGCGCGGATGGCCGACGACGAAGATGGGAGCGGTGCTGGTGCCGGTCGCGACCGTGGTCATGAGTCGTGGATTGTAGCCAAGCGAGGCCGCCGGCCGCGCGGTCCGCATCGCCATCCCGGGCGCGGCACGCGTCCCCGGGCCTCAGGCGCCCGCGGCGGCCGGCCGCGCCGCCTCCAGGCCCAGCAGCGCGTGCAGCTCCCGCATGCCGGCCTCCGTCGCGCGCCCCACGTTGAAGTAGATGTCCGTGCAGGCCGCGCGGCGCACGTCCGACTGCTCGCGCGGGCTGGCCAGCGCACGGTCGAGGGCGGCGGGGAGTCGCTCGGGGTCGGGCACCACCGTGCCGGTGCTGCGCCCCCACGTCTCGAGGTCGGCGTTCTCCCAGCGCACCAGCTGGTTCTCGAAGCTCATGAAGAGGATGGGCCGGTCGAGCTGCAGGAACTCGAAGCCCACCGAGCTGATGTCGGTGACGAGCAGGTCGGCGGCGTGCAGCAGCGGGATCACGTCCCAGCTCCGCGGCGCCGCGAAGCGCGGGCCGGCGAGCGCGTCGACGAAGGCGCGCCAGTCGCGCCGGGCATAGCGCGGGTCGTAGGCGTTGTCGTGCAGCTTCACGAGCGTGTTGCCGCCCCAGCCGTGCAGGGCCTCCAGCACACCCTCGCCGTACTTGTCCAGCGACGACTCGGCGCCCCAGCTGGGCGCATACACCACGGTGGGCCGCGACGGGTCGAGGCCGCAGGCCTCGCGCGTGCGCCGCGCGTCGAGCGCGCCGTTCGTGAGGCGGTCGGTCTTGGCGAAGCCCACGCTGCGCAGCCGCGGGTCGCCGGCCTCGAAGAAGCCCTTCTCGACGTAGCGCCGCACCATGTAGGGGCCGATCGCGAACACGGCATCGTAGTCGTGCACGCGGGGATTCAGCTCGTAGTTCTTGACCGACGTGCCGTGGAAGATCTGGACGGACAGCTTCGCGCGGCTGGTGGCCAGCAGGAAGTCGGCCGAGAACAGCACGTCGGGCGCGGCGAACTTGCACATCCAGTTGGGGCGCAGGCGCGCCGGCAGCGCCGCCTCGAGAACCGACAGATCGCTGTGGCCCTGGCTCTTGCCGTAGAGCGTCACGTCGAAGCGCGGATCGGCGCGCAGCCGCTCGTGGTAGGGCCGGAACATCTCGTAGTTCATCGGGCGCTTGGCGCGGAACGCCACCGAGACGCGCCTCACGGACGCCGGGTCCCCGTCGCGCGCGCCGCCAGCGCCTGCGCCGCCTTCCAGTCCTCGGGGAAGTCCACCTCGATCGAGGGCAGGTCCGAGACGTCCACCGCCTGCATCGGGCGGCTGTCCAGCACGTCGTCCACGGCGGCCTCGAAGAAGAGCTTGACCTCTCCGCGCTCCACGTTGCGCCGCCGCAGCGCCTCGATGAAGGCCGGGCCGTCGGCCGCCGCGAACTGCGCGATGCCGATGAACTCGCCCGCGCACAGCGCCGGGTCGAGGGCCTTGCCGATGCGGCGCACGCGCGCGCCGTCGAGCACGACCTTCACCTCCTCGTCGCCGCACGTCTTCCGGTCCACGGCCAGGCGGCTGCCGGGCGCCGCCAGCAGCCGCCCCAGCACGTCGCGGTGGAACAGGACGTCGGCGTTGAAGTAGAGGAAGTCCACGTCCATGAACTCGCGCGCCCGCCAGAGCGAGTTGATCGTGTTGGTCTCGGCGTAGTCGGGGTTCTGCACGTAGGCGGCCTGGAGCCCGCGCGCCTCGAGGTGGCGCCGGATCTCCTCCTGCCTGTAGCCCACCACGAACACCAGGTCGTCCACGCCATGCGCGGCGAGCGCGTCGAGCATGTTGTCCAGGATGGTGGTGCCGCCCACCGGCAGCAGGCACTTCGGAGCCGTCCAGCCGGACGCCTCCAGCCGGCGCCCGCGGCCCGCGGCGAGGATGATGGCGCGCATCGGCGCGGATGATAACCGCGGGGCGCCGCGCGCCCGCGCTAGCCCACGCCGACCGCCTCGCGGGCGACCAGCGGATCCGCGCCGTCCTGCACCTTCAGGCTGTAGTTGCCCTCGTGCGCCGACGTGCCCAGGAACTCCCAGCGCCCGTCCGGGCTGGCCAGCACGTCGCCGGTGATGTCCGGCAGCGTGCCGCCCGTGAGCGTGACGCTCATCGTGTGGCTGGCCACGCAGCTGCCGGCCAGCGCGATGAGGGCGTCGGCCTCGGTGCCGACCGGATCCAGCGTGAGCACCAGGTCGATGCTCGAGGCGTCCGAACTGCTGAGTCCGAACGAGGACAGGCCGCCCGCGGCCGCGTTGACGGCGTAGCCGATCTGCAGGGCCGGCGCGCGTGTGCGCACGTCCAGGACGAGGTCGAACTTCTTGAGGAAGGGCTTGCGCAGCTTGACGAGTCGCCCCTCCATCTTCGCCCGCGCCTTCTCGAGCTCCTTGCGCCAGCCCGCGTCGAGCAGGTCCTGCGCGCCGCCGTCGCCGGGGTTGTAGCCGAGCGGATAGGGCCCGCCCTCCGGGCCGCCGACCGCGGTCTGGAAGTCCCCCAGCGTGCCGATCTCCACGTCCAGCAGCGCGGACACGTGGGCGAAGACGCTCTGCTTGCCGGCGAGCTGCGCCGCGTTCCAGGCCGCCGTGAGGTTCTCGAGCGCCAGCACGAGCTCGGGCTCGCCGGTCTCCACCGCCAGCTCGAAGTCGTCGACGGCCTGGTCGAAGTCCTTCACGATGCCGGCCAGGTCGGACTTGAGCAGCTTGAGCTGGGCCTTCGCGGCGGCCTTGGCCGCCTTGACGGCCTGCGCCTCCTGCGCCGGCGCGCGCGGCGCGAGGGCGAGGACGAGCAGCGCGCCGAGCACGAGCAGCGATCGCCGGGCGGGAAGCGGGTTGGACATGGCGCGTCTCCTGGGAGTCCCCCGCTCGGGTTCGGCGGCCGGACCGCGCCTCACCCGAAGGCGCTCGGGCCCGTCCCGTCCTGCCCGAGGATCGAGGTGTGGCCCATCGTACGCGCCTCGCGGACGCGCCAAAACGCCGGCGCCGGGCCGGCCGCGGC
>DASUFI010000065.1:0-20614 GCA_036274635.1 Planctomycetota bacterium | reverse complement strand
GGCAGCCTGGTGGAGGAGGCGCTGCCCGAGGTCGCGGGCATGGCCGACCTCGTGTCGGGCTACAAGCTCTTCATGGGGCCGTCCACGGGCGGGCTCGACGTGCGCGGCGAGGAGCGCCTCGGGCGCCTGTTCGCGGCGGTGGCGCGCACGGGGCACTGGCTCATGGTGCACGCCGAGGACGGCGAGCTCATCGAGCAGGGCCTCGCGGCGCACGCGGCGGGCGGGGCGGCGGCCTTCCACCTCGCGCGCCCCGCGGCGGCCGAGATCCGCGCCGTCGCGCAGGCGCTGGCCATCGCGCGCAGCGAGGGCACCCGCCTGCACGTCTTCCACGTCTCGACCGCGGGCGCCACGGACCTCATCGCCGACGCGCGCGCCGCGGGCCAGGTCGTGACGGCCGGCACCTGCCTGCACTACCTGTACTTCACGCACGACGACACGGCGCGCCTGGGAACGCTGCTCAAGGTCAACCCCTCGATCAAGACGGCCGCGGACCGCGAGCGGCTGATCGAGGGCCTGCGCGACGGCACCATCGACTGCCTCTCCTCGGACCACGCGCCGCACACGGCGGAGGAGAAGGCGCGCGACTTCGCCTGGGCGCCGTCGGGCATCCCGTGCCTCGACATCTACGCGCCGCTGTGCCTCACGCTCGCCGCGCGCGGGCTGCTGACGCTGGAGCAGGTGATCGAGCGCGGCGCGCGCGCCCCGGCCCGCGTGCACGGGCTGCCGCGCAAGGGCGCCGTCGCTCCGGGCTTCGACGCGGATCTCGTGCTGGTGGACCCTGCCGAGACCCGCGCCGTGCGCGGCGCGACCCACGTGAGCCGCGCGCGGCAGACGCCCTACGAGGGGCTGGAGCTGCGCGGCTGGCCGCGCCTCACTCTGGTCATGGGCCGCGTCGCCTTCCGCCGCTGAGGGCGCAGCGAGGCTGGCTTCCGGCCGCCTGTGTTCAGGGCGAGGTCGCGGTGATCGCCTGCGTGGCCGACAGGCCCTTCACCGCCGCCGGATCCACGATCCAGCCCTGCACGACGAGCGTCAGGCCCGACGGCAGCGGCGAGGGCATCGCCGCGGAGAGGGTGAAGCTGCCATAGGGTCCGGTGGGCAGGCCCGGCACCAGGAGGTCGGGCGCCGGGACGAGCACGCCGCCCTTGAACGGGGCGTTGATGGCGGAGAGACCGACCACGATGAACAGCTGGCTGTTCTCCTTGGCCTCGGCCATCGCGAACGAGACCGTGCCGCCGCTCACCATCGGGCCCTTGCCGAGCAGCTTGGGCGGGCCGTGCACGCCGGCCAGCGCGCCACCCAGCGGCGCCCACACCATGGGCACGCTGTCGGCATCCGCCGGGTCGCTGCCCAGCTCGATCTCGTCGTGGTCGAGGTAGCCGTCCGCGTCGCGATCGACGCCGCCGCGCATCTCGGTGCCGTAGTTCACCGCGGTGAAGGTGATCTCCTGGCCGGGCGCCGCCAGGCCGAGCAGGTCGTTCTCGGTGTAGAACACGCCCAGCTCGTCCGAGTCGTAGCGGTTGAGGCCGCGCAGCACGAAGCCGCGCTCGACGCCGCTGACGCGGCCCTTGGCCACCAGGCCGATCTTGCTGTTCAGGGCCAGGTCGCGCAGCGTCGCGTACAGCGTGGTTTGCTCGGCCGTCAGCGTGGTGGAGGCGAGGGTGATCTGGCGCCCGACCGCCGCGTGCGTGTCCTTGCCCGTGACGCCGAGCGGCTTGTTGATGTCGAAGATGCTGCCCGGCGGCAGGTCGCCGCCCGACTGCGACAGGATGTAGGCCAGGACGTCGGCCACGTCCTGGTCGCTGGTGACGTCGAAGGGCGGCTGCGCGATGTGGCGCTCGGTCGAGTCGGCCGAGCCGTCGTGCTCCACGCCGAAGCCGGCCGTGTTCTGCAGCTGCGTGGTGTTGAAGCCCGTGCGCTCGTAGTTGTTGCGCAGCTGCGGCACCTTCATGCTCTTGTTGGTGAAGCCGTCGCTGGACACCAGCATGAGGTGGTGCTCGCCGTTGGGCCCGAGCGGGATGGGCACGAGCTTGTTGAGGCTCACGTCCCAGGTCATGTCGGTGCCGGCCGAGATGGACGTGGTGTGGCAGGTGACGCAGGCGTTGTTGCCGGCGAGGAAGGTGGGTGGCGAGAAGATCGCCAGGCCATTCACGGCGTTGCCGGGCGCGAAGGGCTGGCCGGGCGGACCGAAGCGGCCCGTGGTGTAGTGGCCCTTGAGGTCCAGCGCCGTAGGCAGCGAGTTGTCGATGTTGCGGTTGGGGTTGGGCGGGTAGTTGATCGTGCCGAGGTAGTCCTCGAGCTCCTGCATGTCCTCGGAGTCGAGCGGCTCGTCGTCGCCCTGCAGGTCCGCGAAGACGCCCGCAAAGGCCTCCAGGCCCGGCATGTCACCGCGCCAGTGGAAGGGCTCCTTGCCGATGATGTCCTGCAGCGTCTGCGTGACCATCGGCCCCTTCATGGGATGGTAGTCCTCGAAGGGCGCGATGCTGAGCGACGGCAGGTTGGCCTTGAGGTTGTTGCCGGCCACGGGCTTCACCACGCCCAGCGGATCGCCGAGGTCCCACGCCAGGCGATCCATGCGCGCGTCGGGGTGGCAGCTGGCGCAGGCCAGGTGGCCGGTGCCCGAGGAGAAGTGCGTGTCGTAGAGGTACTTGCGCCCGTCCTTGATGGACTCGGGCGAGGGATCGAAGAAGGGCAGGCGCGCGATCTCCACGCGGCTCGCCACGTCGATGACCGAGAGCGCCGACTCGAACTTGTCGAGCACGTACAGCTTCTGGCCGTTGGCCGAGAGCGTGAGGCCGGTGGGTCCCTGGCCCACGTCGATGGGGTTCACGCCCGGGACGCGCAGCCCGGCGCCGTCCACGACGATGACGTTGTCGCTGCCCATGCCCGACACCCAGCCGGTCTTGCCGTCGGCGGAGAAGACGATGCCGCGCGGGTCGCCGAGGGAGAGCAGGCGCGTCTCCTCGGGCAGCGTCGCGGTGGTGTAGTCGAGGTGCGGGTTGAGGTCCACGCGCGAGCTGTTGCCGCTGACCGGATCGGCGTCCGCGGCATACTCCTTGACGGCCTTGCCGCTCAGGTTCTCGACGAAGCGCACCTCGTTGATGGCGTCCGTGCCCACGACCACCACGTGACCGTTGGCCGGGTTCACGGCCAGGGCCATGCACAGGTTCATCAGGTGGCGGATGTAGCTGACGGCCAGCGTGCCCGTGTCGATCACGGCCACGTCATGGTCCACCAGCTCCCAGCCCGGCAGACGTCCGGACATCGACGCGAAGGGGCCGGACACGAATTGGGTCCAGTCGCCTCCGTTGTCGTCCTTCCACAGCCCCGACGTGTCCTGGCGGATGATGAGCGCGGTGCGCGGCGGTGTGGGCAGGCCGGCCGGGATGGGCGGGTCGAAGCCCGCACCGTCGTTGGGCGGCGGGTTCACGCCCCCCCACGGGCCCATGATGTTGTTGACCATCTGCGGCGGATAGCTGAGGCCCGGGTGGCCGCCGCCGAGGATGGACGTGCGGTTGCTCGACTCGAAGATGGCCGCGTAGACCCGCGAGCCGTCGGCGCTCACCGCCAGCGCGCGCGGGTCCTCGCCCTGGATGTCCAGGCGGACGGGCGGCACCGCCAGATCGTCCGGATCGAAGACGAGCACGGTGTTGGCGGCGCTGCAGGTGACGAAGGCGCGCTGCGGCGAGCCCGCGAAGATGACGTCGGCCGGCTCGTCGTCCGTGCGCAGCGTGGCCCTCACGCGGCCCGTCGGCAGGTCGACGACGCTCACGGAGTCGCTGATGTGGTTCACGACCCAGGCCTCGGTGCGCGTGCGGCTGCGCACCGAGACGGGATCCGTGCCCACGGGAACCTCGGCGACGAGCACGGGCAACGCGCCGGTCACGTCGAACACCTCGAGCCGGGCGTCGGGCGTGTTGACCGCGAGCAGCTTGTCCCCGCCCGACGACAGCTCGACGGGGTGGACGTGAGGCGACTCCCAGTTGACGAAGGCGTACTGAGCCCCCGCCGTACAGGGAATCAGCGCAGCGCAGACTGCCGCTGCGAGGATTCGATGCGTGCCTGTCCTGTCCATGCGTGCCGTTCCACCGAGTGGGATCGGGCACGGTGCCGGATTCTTCGGGATCCGCCCGTACCCCTTTCAACGAACGGGATCTGCAATCAAGATGCCAACGTGTGCTTCGCGTCGCGGGAGATCGGGTGCCTTCCCCCGCGGCTCACAGTCTACTGCCTCTTCGGCGAGGCGGGAACGTCCGTCCGGGGCTTGCGGAGGCCACCGATCGACGCTTCCAGGGCCGCTGGAATTTCTACAAACCGGGCGCCGCCGCCTCCCATCACGCACAGCCGCCGGAGCCCCGAGAAGGGTCGTTCCAAGGGCGCTCAGTGCGCCTCGAGCCAATCATTCCCGATGCCTGTGTCCACGACCAGGGGCACTTCGAGCGGCAGGGCGGACTCCATGGACGTGCGCACCACGGCACGCACGTCCTCGACGGCGCCTTCCTCGACCTCGAACACGAGCTCGTCGTGCACGGTCAGGAGCATGGTCGCCGGCAGCCGGCGGCGCGGGATCTCGGCCCCCAGCCGGATCATGGCCAGCTTGAGCAGGTCGGCCGCGGTGCCCTGCAGGGGCGTGTTGACGGCCATGTTGAGGGCGTTCGCCAAGGTGCGCGGGTCGCCGCCCTCCAGGCCCTCGATCCGACGGCGCCGTCCGGTGAGCGTGCTGACCACGCCCGTGCGCGTGGCCTCGGCCCGCGTCCGGTCGAGCCAGGCGCGCACGCCCGAGAACACCCGGAAGTACTGCTCGATGAACTCCTCCGCCTGGCGCAGCGTGCGCCCGGTCTGCCGTGCCAGGCGTGCCGCGCCCATGCCGTACATGATCCCGAAGTTGATGGTCTTGGCCTGGGCGCGCATGTCCGGCGTGACCTGCGCCGGCTCGACGCCGAAGACCAGCGCGGCGGTGCGGCGGTGCACGTCGTCGCCCTCGCGGAAGGCGGCCTGCAGCGCGCGGTCGCCCGAGAAGTGCGCCATGAGCCGCAGCTCGATCTGGCTGTAGTCGGCGGCCAGCAGCTTGCGCCCGGGTGGGGCCACGAAGGCCTGCCGGATGCGCCGCCCCAGCTCGCTGCGCACCGGGATGTTCTGCAGGTTGGGGTCGGTGGAGGACAGCCGGCCGGTCACCGCCACCGCCTGGTTGTACGAGGTGTGGATGCGCCCGGTGGCCGGGTGCACCAGGCCGGGCAGGCTGTCCACGTAGGTGCTCTTGAGCTTGGACACCTGCCGGTGCTCGAGGATGCGCGCGATGATCGCGTGCTCGGCCAGGCTGTCGAGCACCTCCGCGTCGGTGCTCCAGCCGGTCTTCGTGCGGCGGATGCGCTTGACGCCCAGCTGCTCGTGCACCTTGAGCTTCTCGAACAGCACCTCGCCCAGCTGCTTCGGGCTGCCGATGTTGAACGGGCCGCCGGCCAGCTCGTGGATCTCGCGCGTCAGCAGCTCGAGGCGCCCGGACATCTGCGCCGACAGCGCGTGCAGGTGCGCGGCGTCGATGGCCACGCCGGCGCGCTCCATGTCCTCCAGCACCCGCAGCAGAGGCATCTCGATGTCGCGGAACACCGGCAGCACCGGGTCCTGCGCGAGCTGGCCCGCGAAGAGCCGGTACAGGCGGAAGGTGACGTCGGCGTCCTCGCAGGAGTACTCGCCGCAGCGCGCCGCCGGCACGTCCCACATGCAGATCTGCGTCTTGCCCTTGCCGATGAGGTCGGTGGTGGGGATCTTGGTGAAGCCCAGGTGCTTGAGCGCCAGGAAGTCGAGGCCGTGCTGGCTCTGGTGGGCGTCGAGGCAGTAGCTGGCCAGCATGGTGTCGAAGGCCACGCGCGCGGGGCGCACGCCGTAGCGGCCGAGCACCAGCAGGTCGTACTTGGCGTTCTGCCCGACGACCGCGACGCGCTCGTCCTCGAGCACCGGCTGGATGTCCGCGAGGAAGCGCTCGAGGTCGCTGCCGGGCGGCGGGCGCAGCGGGTCGTCGGGCGTGCCGAGGCCGCGCGTGCGCAGCTTGCCGGCGTCGCCGCGGGCGAACATGTCGCCGCCCGGCGCGGTGAGCGCGGCGCGCTCGCGTGCCGTCATCCCGCGCTCGCCCGGCCCGAAGAGGGGCTCGGCCAGGTTGGCCGGCAGGTACCAGGCCTCCTGCGGCTTGAAGGCGAAGGAGAGGCCCACCAGCTCGGCCTCCAGCGCCACGATGGAGGTGGTCTCCGTGTCCACCACGATCTCGCGAGCCGCGCGCAGCTCGCGCAGGAAGGCCTCGTACTGCTCGCGCGTCGTGACCACGTGCCAGGCGTGCGTCTCGGAGGTGGCCCGGGTGGGCTCGGGCGCGAAGCGATTGGCCAGGGAGGGGAAGTCCATCTCCACGAAGAGCGCGCGCGCCGCCTCGCGCTGCGGGCCCTGGTAGCGGAAGTCCGGCAGGTCCAGGGTCACCGGCGCCTCGGTGCGGATCGTGGCGAGGTCGCGCGAGAGGTAGGCCAGGTCGCGCCCGAGCCGCAGCCGCTCCTGGAGCCCCGGCGGCTTGACCTCGTCGAGGTGCGCGTAGATGTCGTCCAGCCCCTGGTACTGCTCGATGAGCTTGAGGGCGGTCTTCTCGCCGACGTTCTTCACCCCCGGGATGTTGTCCGAGGAGTCGCCCATGAGCGCCAGCACCTCGATGACCTGGTCGGGCCGGCAGTGGAAGCGCTCGCGCACCGCCTCGAGGCCCTGCAGGGTGGGGTCGCCCCCGCCGTTGCCGGGGTTCCAGATGGTGATGCCCTCGCGCACCACCTGCATGAAGTCCTTGTCGCCGGTGACCAGGAAGACCTCGTGCCCCGCGGCCCGCGCGCGCAGCGCGAGCGTGCCGATGATGTCGTCGGCCTCCCAGCCCGGCAGCGCGTAGACCGGGAAGCCGAGCACCTTCGCGATGCGCTCGAACTCCGGCAGCTGGTCGATCAGCTCCTGCGGCGTCTTCTCGCGCGTGGCCTTGTAGGCCGCGTAGGCCTCGTGCCTGAAGGTCGGGTGCGGCGTGTCCATGACCACGAGCCCGTAGTCCGGCTGGCCGCGCTCGACCAGCGAGATGAGCGAGCCGGCGTAGGCGAAGGCCGGGCCCGGGCCCTTGGCGAAGAAGCAGCGATAGGCCAGGGCCGAGCCGTCGATGAGGAAGGTGCGCGGCATGGGGGCATCCTACCGAGGCGATCGGCTGGACTCCGCCGCCGCCGCGAGGAAGGATGGCGGCCCCTCGCCGGATCCCCGCATGGCCCGCGCGCTCGTCCTGCTGCTGCTGCTCGTCGCCGCCTGCAGCGACCCGCACGCCCAGGCCCGCGACGCGGCGCTGGCGCAGGCGCAGTCCGAGCTGGCCGCGGATCCCGCCGCCGCGCTGCGCACGGCCAAGGCCGCGCTGGCCGAGCACGGCGCCGACCCGCGCCTCGCGCTGGTCGCGGGCCTGGCGCACCTGCAGCTGCACGAGACCAGCGAGGCCATCGCGCAGGCCGAGGCGGGCCTGTCGGCCGACGAGCTGCCGCCCGACCTGCGCGCGGACCTCTCCTGGGTGCGCGGCGCGGCCCTCATGGCGCGCTACCGCGAGCTCTCCTCCGCCGACGACTGGCGCGCCGCGAACCTCGCGCTCGAGCACGCCACGACGGCCGGCGCGCACCGCGCGGAGGCCGCCACCGCGCTGACCTTCCTGCAGGTCCTCGGGAACCTGGGCAACGACGACCGCCTGCTGAAGTACGCGCGGCTCGTGCTGCAGCTCGAGCCCGAGGGCGAGTCCGCCAAGCAGGTGCGGGCGCTGCTGGACAGCAAGGGCCTCAAGCCCTGAGCACGTCTTCGACGGGCTCCGGAGCCCGTCACACCGGCCCCTCGGCGGGCGGCGCGGCGGCCAGCGCCTGCGCGGCGGGCGCCGGCCGGATGCGGCCGATCTCGCGGTGCCCCCAGAACACGCGCGCCTCCAGGCCGATGGCCACGACGTACACGGCGATGGTCATCAGCATGGGCAGCGCGTAGCCGTCGAGGCCCGCACCCAGCCAGCCGGCCGAGTGATCGATGATGGCGCCGGCCCACAGGTTGGACACGGCCCAGCCCACGTTCCAGGCCAGCACCGCCGCCGCATTGACCGAGGCGCGCCACTCGATGGGCGTGATCTCCATGACCAGCGTGCGCCACAGCGGCGTGCCCAGGTTCATGAGCGCCGCGCGCAGCACGAAGGCCGCGATCGCCAGCGGCAGCGAGGTGGCCAGCGCCAGCAGCAGGAAGAAGGGCAGGCTCAGCGCCTGCGTGAGGATCGTCGCGCGCACCAGCCCGAGGCGCGGCACGCTGCGCGTGCTGAACAGGGCGCCCAGCGCCATTGTCGCGCTGGCCGCGCCCAGCACGAGCCCGAGCGCAGGCTTCCCCAGCCCGAAACGCGTCGTGAAGTACAGGTTGATGAAGGGGATCGAGAATCCCGCGCCGATGCCGATGAGGAAGTGCGGCAGCGCCAGAGGCATCCACAGCGGCCAGTGACGGCGACGCAGGATGTCGAGCAGCTCGCGCGGCGCGCGCCGGGCCGTCGCCTCCCCGGACGCCACGCGCTCGGGGACGCGGCGGTAGGCCACCAGCGCCAGCAGGCTGATGGCCGCGCCCGCCAGCAACGCCCAGCGCAGGGCGGCCGTCGGCGTCGCGCCCACCTCGAGGGCGCCGGCGAGCAGGCACGACACGAGCTGGCCGGTCGTCGCGATGACGGTGGTGACCGTGAAGTCCGCGTGCAGCAGCGCCGTGCGGTCCGACGGCCGCGCCACCGACACCAGGAACGGCGCCGCGACGACGATGTGCAGCGTGTAGGCCGCGCCCGAGAGCGCCGACCAGAGCAGCAGCGGCACGAGGTGGCTGGACACGGCCAGCCCGGCCACGGCCGTGACGTTGAGCGCGCAGGCCAGCGAGAGGCTGCGCCGCGGTCCCAGCCGCTCGTAGGCCCAGGCGGCCGGGATGGTGGCGGCCACGACGCCGCAGGCCGAGGCCGAGTTGACGTGCCCCGCGTCCGTCACCGAGTGCCCCGCCACCGCGAGCACATAGAGGTTCTGCAGCGCCGCCTGGAAGGCGTGCGCCACCTCGAGCAGCGCCGCGCCGGCGAGGAAGGCCCGGGCCGGCGCGGGGAAGCTGCGAAAGCGTGCGAGGGCGCCGCCCATCCCTGCGAGTGTAGCCGCGGGAGTGAGGGCGACCGCCGGCCGAAGTGTCCGGCTGCGCGGCGGCAACTGAAGCTTTCCTGATGCAGTGCTTCCGTCGAGCTTCCGTGAAAGTTGCGCGGAGCCCCCGTTGCGCGCGGCCCCACGCTTGCGCCCGCCGCGCGCGCTATCCGATCATGCGCCGCCCGCCGCCCGCGCGGCGCGCCGGAGATTCGTCATGAGCAGCAGCCACCCGCCCGTCGCCCGCGTGCGCCGACTCTCGGAGCACGTCGGTGCCGTCGTCCGCGTGCAGGGCTGGCTGGCCAACCGGCGCTCCTCGGGCAAGCTGCAGTTCCTGCAGGTGCGCGACGGCAGCGGCGTGGTGCAGTGCGTGCTGCCCAAGGGCGTGGTGCCGGACGAGGTCTTCAAGCACCTCGACGCCCTGCCGGTCGAGTCCTCGCTGGAGGTGGAGGGCAAGGTGGCGGCCGACCCGCGCAGCCCCGGCGGCTTCGAGCTGCAGGTCACCGGCGTGCGCGTCGTGGCCGAGTCGCAGCCCTTCCCGATCGGCGCCAAGGAGCACGGCCCGGGCTTCCTCATGGAGCACCGCCACCTCTGGCTGCGCTCCGCCAAGCAGGCCGCCACGCTGCGCGTCCGCGCGCGCATCATCAAGTCCATCCGCGACTACTTCGACAGCCACGACTACGTGTGCGTGGACGCGCCCATCTTCACGCCCAACGCCTGCGAGGGCACCAGCACGCTGTTCGAGGTGGACTACTTCGGCGACAAGGCCTACCTCACGCAGAGCGGCCAGCTCTACGGCGAGGCGGCGGCGATGGCGCTGGGGAAGATCTACGTCTTCGGCCCCACGTTCCGCGCCGAGAAGTCCAAGACGCGCCGGCACCTCACCGAGTTCTGGATGATCGAGCCGGAGATCGCCTACGCCCAGCTCGATGACGTCATGGACCTGTGCGAGGAGTTCATCGAGACCATCGTGCAGGACGTGCTGCGCGACTGCCGCCCGGACCTGGCCATCCTCGAGCGCGACCTCGCCAAGCTCGAGGCCATCAAGCGCCCCTTCCCGCGCATCAGCTACACCGAGGCGGTCGAGCGCATGAACAAGGCGGGCCACACGTTCGAGTGGGGCGGCGACTTCGGGGCGCCGGACGAGGAGGCGCTCACGAAGGACTTCGACAAGCCCGTCCTCGTGCACCGCTTCCCCGCCGAGGTGAAGGCCTTCTACATGAAGCGGGACCCGCAGGATGACAAGGTCGCGCTGTGCGTGGACGTGCTCGCGCCCGAGGGCTACGGCGAGATCATCGGCGGCAGTCAGCGCGCGGACAGCCTGCAGTATCTCGAAGAGCAGATCGCGAAGCACAACCTGCCGAAGGAAGCCTTCGAGTGGTATCTCGATCTGCGGCGGTTCGGCTCGGTGCCGCATGGTGGGTTCGGGATGGGGCTCGAGCGCACTGTCGCGTGGATCACGGGCAACCACCACATCCGCGAGACCATTCCGTTCCCGCGGATGCTGTACAAGATTTATCCGTGAGGACCAAGGCGGCGGCTCCGGCCCGCAAGCGCGCCTCGACACGCAAGCCGAAGCCGATCGAGGCCAGCCGGCCGGGCCTCCACTATTTCGTGATCTACTCCGTGAAAGCCGCGGCTCCAAGCCGACGACGCGAGGGCGCCTACGTGTGCTGCTGGATCGACTTCCCGATTCAGGACGGCGCCTTGCATCTGGCCAAGTTCTACATCCGCCAGGCTGGATATCGGCCGCGGACGGTGCAGGAGCGGACGTGGATCGAACCGTGGGAGCAGTCGCCGAAGGTGGCGAAGTACTTCCGAGAGGCGAAGGAGGACGGTGCCAGCTTTGTGTTCGAGCGGTATCCCCTCGGCTCATGACGCTCGACCTCAAACCGCTCGAGCAGGCCGCCGCCCGCGTGGGGCTGCCGGGACTGAAAGCGCGGGTCGTGCCGCACGACCGTCGGCGTGGGTGGTGGTTCCGGTGGCGAGATGGCGAGTTGCTCGTGGACGAGCGCGTCCTCGATCACTGCGCTCCGGCTGACGCGAGCGCCCTGCTCATGGGTGAGGTGCTGCAGAAGCGCTCCCGGCGCCGTGCCGCCTTGCAGTCCCTGCCGGTCTTTGCCCTGGGCTTGGCGTTGTGCGCGGCACCCTTTGCCTTCCTGATCGGGATGTCGATCCTCCTCCTGGGCTGCGTGCTGCTGGGTCTGCTGCGAGGACTGGCTGTCCACCGTGCTGACGACGAGACGGTCAATCTCATCGGCGACGCCACGCCGCTCGTCCGCGGCCTGAACGAAATGGACTTCGAGGAGATCCACCTGGCGGGCAGGATCCTTCCCGCCCGCCCCGACCTGCACCGACGCGCCGAGCGCCTCGTGCGCCTGCACGGACTGTGCGAGGCGCAGCCGCCGACATGAGCGGCCGTCCGCCGCGCCTCGTGCGCCACCCCGACGCGGCCGCCCTGGTCGCGCGCCGCTCCAAGCTGCTCGCGGCACTGCGCACCTGGCTCGACGCGCGCAACTTCCTCGAGGCTGACGTGCCACCCCTCGCGCCGCACGCCGGCCAGGAGCCGCACCTGCGCGCGCCGCGCGTCACGCTCGACGGCCTGCCCGGCCCGCTCTTCCTGCAAACTTCGCCAGAGCTCGCGCTCAAGCGCCTCGTCTGCGCCGGCGTGCCGCGCGTCTATGCGCTGGGCTTCGCGTTCCGCGGCGGGCGCGACGAGCTGTCCACGCAGCACCAGCCGCAGTTCACGATGCTCGAGTGGTACCGGCCGGGCACGCGGGTCGAGGAGCTGGTAGAGGACGTTGCCGGGCTCGTCGGCGCGGCCGCGGCGGCACTGGGCGTGGCCGCGCCCGCGCCGCCACGCGTGCTGACCCTGCGCGAGGCCTTCGCGGAGCTCGCGGGACTCGACCTCGCACCGCTGCTCGACGGCGATGTGCGCAGCTTTTCCACCTCTGCGCGCCGCGCCGGCGTGGACGGCGCGTGCGACGACGACGATGCGCCCACGGCCTTCGGTCGCGCCCTCGTCGCGCGCGTCGAGCCGTCGCTGACGCGCCTGCCGGGCCTCGTGTGCCTGCGCGACTGGCCGGCCTTCGGTGCCGCACTGGCGCGTCTCTCGCCGCAGGATCTGCGCGTGGCTCTGCGCGTCGAGGCCTACCTCGGCGGCGTGGAGCTGGCCAACGGCTACGTGGAGCTGGCCGACCCGGACGAGCATCGCTGCCGCTGGAGAGAGGACGCCGCGCGCCGCGACGACCCCGCGCCGCCCTGGGACGAGGGCCTGCTGGCCGACCTTGCCGAGCCCGGCCTGCCCGAGTGCGTGGGCATGGCGCTCGGTGTGGACCGCCTGCTCATGGCCCTGCTGGGCGCGCGCCGGCTCACGGACGTGCTGCCCTTGGCCCTCGATCCGGGCGTGTAACGCCGCGCCTTCTCATCCGACTGGCCTTCCGTCGCGCGACGTGCCTTCCGGCGGTCAGCTCCGCCGGGCGTCGCGCCCAACGTGGAGTCTCAGATGCACATCGTGAGGCAAGGCAAGGGAGGCAAGGGCGGGAAGGGTGGCAAGGGTGACAAGGGCGACGCGCCTCCGGGCGGCGCCGGGCGTCCGCGGTCGAGCGTGGCCGCTGCGCTCCTCGCGCTGCTGGTCGCGGCGCCGCTGGGGGCCGCGCAGGGCTACGACGTGCTGGTGTCGCTGTCGGCGGACGACACGCTGCCCAGCGGCCCGGTGCGTGACGAGGATCTCGTGTTCCAGGCGCCAGGCGCAGTGGCCCACGTGGCCTGGCCGTCCGAGACGCTGTCGCTCATGGCCGGCGACGGGGGCACGGGCAACTGGCCCACGTTCACCGACATCGACGCGGTGAGCGAGACGGGCGGCACCACCGCGGACGAGGGGCTGTACATCTCGCTCGCCAGCAACGAGGCCGGCTTCCTGGACGGCGACATCCTGCGCGGCGGCGACGGCAACTTCACGGTGTGGCTCCCGGAGTCCGCCTTCGTGGGCATCACCGGCGCCACCGACGGCAACGTGGACGTCGACGCCTTCCAGCTCGACGCCGACGGCACCATCCTGTTCTCCTTCGGCGACAACGAGGACTCGGCCTTCCTGTCCAGCGACGGCTCCGGCACCGTGAAGGACGGCGACATCCTGATCCTGCCGTTCGGCGCGCCATCGGCCAGCATCCTGTACACCGAGACGGAGGTGAACGCGATGGTCACCCTGGCGCTCGACTCGTCGTCCACGATCACCACCACGGACACGCTGTCCCTGGCGCGCGATCCGGTGAACGGGGCGGTCCTGTTCACGGTGCAGAGCCCGACGGCCGACGACGCCACGGTCTTCAGCACCGTGGGCGGAGGCAGCATCGTGCCTGGTCATGCCGAGGCGGACTTCGGCTTTGTTGGCGCGCCGGAGATCGATGCGCTGTCCGTGGCGGTCTCGCACTTCCCGGCCACCACGGTCTCGGCCCCGAACCCGCCGGAGGGCGGCAGCGTCACGGTGATGCTGGCGGATGCCGAGCCCGGCGTGCCGCACCTGGTGCTCGCCTCGCTCGGCGTCGTCGATCCCAAGCCGATGATGCCGGGGTGGGGCGGCTTCATCCTGAAGCATGACACGCTGCTCAACGTGTGCTGGGGCCAGGCGCTTTCGCTGAGCATCGTGCCCGGCGCGACGGGTCTCGGCAGCCTCGTGGCCAGCCTGCCGGCCGGCCTGCCGCCGACGGACGTGGTCATCCAGGTCGTTGCGCCGCCGGCCAGCGGGCCGGCGCGCGCGAGCAACCCGGTGCTGCTGCAACTCGCGCAGTGATGCGTGGAGCGCCGCCGCCGCGCGAATCCGCGCGGCGGCGGCGGCTCCTGTGGCATCCGCCTGCGGGCGCCGCTACGATGCCGCCTTGCGAACGCGCGTCCCCAATGCGGGACACAGGCCCGTGGCCGGACGCGCCGCCCAGGGTGGTAGCCATGACCAGCAAGCGCCTCGTCCACTGCACCTTTCCCAAGGAAATGATCCGCGAGCCGCTCCTCTACAACCTGGGGCGCGACTTCCGGGTCATCCCGAACATCCGCGGCGCCACGATCAGCGACGAGATCGGCCTGGTCTACCTCGAGCTCGAGGGACCCGAGCCCGAGATCGACAAGGCCGTGCAGTACCTCACGAGCCGCGGCGTGCGCATCGAGTCCGTCGTGGGCGGCCTGCCGAAGACCGGCATCCCCGCGCGACCCGGAGCCTGAGGCCAAGCCTCGCGCAGGGGCGCGGTCAAGAGGGCGCAGCCTGCGCTCACATCGCGTCCAGCCAGGCGTGCAGCGCCTTGGCGTCGACGGCGTCGAGCGTGGCAGCCATGGCCTGCGCCGTCGCGTCGGGCGCAGGCGTCCACGACGTGGCGTAGCGCGGCCCGGTCGCGGTCTGCAGCGCCGCCAGGTCCTTGAGCAGCTTGGCCAGCGCGGCGGGCTGCTGGCGGCGCATCCACTCGAGCGCGGCCCAGATGATCATCTGCGCGTCCTCGGGCTTGCCGGCGCTGGCGTCCTTCGCGGCCAGCGCGCCCAGCGAGAAGTCACGTGCCTTCATGGCCTTGGCCAGCATCTGCTTGGTGCGCACGGGCCAGTCGAAGTGGTCTGCGGTGGCCATGAAGCCCTCGGAGTCGAACTGGTACACGGTGGTGAAGAGCTGCATCTCGACCACGTAGTCGAGGCCCCAGAGGACGGGGCGCGGCAGCTCGCCGCAGCGCGTGGTCACGAGGCACTGCGCGAACTTGCCGGCCACTTCGTTGCCCAGCTGGAACTCGCCGCCGCCGTCGGCCGAGTCCTCGCCCAGGTCCCAGGTGGGCTGCAGGAACAGCGGCGCCTGGCGCCGCAGCAGACCGGCCGGCGCGCTGCGCAGCTCGCCCGCCGTGGTTTCGAGCAGCAGCCGACGCCGGACGAGCTCGTCGAGCAGGCTGCCCCAGAAGGGCGTGCGCGACGCGGGGAGGTCGAAGAAGACCGCGACGACGGTCTTGGGCTGGCGCGGCTCGATGACGGGCACGACCGGGTCGAGCAGCGCGAGCGCCTCGTCCATCCAGTTGGCGGCGCTGTCCAGCGTCGCGTCCTGCGCGCGGCCGATGACCAGGAAGTCGGGCTTGCCGGTGCTGACCACGGTGAGCTGCAGCTTGGTGCAGGTCTCGGCCCAGTCGTTGAGCGCTTCCTTCAGGGCGGGTGCGAGCGCGGGCTCGACCTCGCGGCCGGTGACCTGACGGCCCTGGAAGCGCAGGGTGAGCTCGGCGGCGGCGGGCAGGAGCAGGTCGCGCGAGCTCGGGCGCGCGGCGACGACGGGCGGGGTGCTGGAGCCCGCAGGCCGCGTGCTGCCCGGCGGCTTCGGCGGCGGGGCGCGCCCGGCGGGCGGCGCCGTGGGCACGGGAGCGGCGGCGAGCTGCGCGGCCGTCGGCGGCGGCTGCACGACGAAGTGCCAGCCCTGCGCGGCGTACCAGCGGCACCAGTCGCGCACCATGTCGTGGTTGCGCGCGCGCCAGGTGGCGTCATCGAGGCCCGGCGGCTTGGCGGGCAGCCAAGGCGTCTTGTGGCCGGTGATCTGCTCCAGGACGGCGACCAACAGCGCCTGCTGGGCGGCGTCGGGCTCGGGCTGGGCGTCCATCTGGCCCAGCCGCTCGACCAGCAGCGCCACCGAGGGGTTCGGGTGGGCATGCAGCTGCTGACGCGCGTCGGCGATGGAGGTGCCGGGCTTGGCGCCCAGCAGGGAATCCACCAGCGCGGAGGCGTCGATGTGGTCGAGCTCGTCGTCCGGGAGGTTCTTCGGCCACGACGACTCGTCGGGCGGCCCGGCGGTGAAGTAGGCGCGGGGCTGCAGGCCGTCGAGGCCCGCCGGGTTCTCGCCGGCGCGGTACGGATCGCCCTGGACCACGTCCAGCAGGCGCAGCCCGGGGTTCAGGACCACGAGGATGTCGCAGACCTGGCCGGAGAAGGGGTTGCGGGCGACGATCTTGAGGATGCGCCGCTGGGGCACGGGCCCCTGTCCGGCGTCGGGGTCGGCGACGGGCTCCAGGCTGATGATGGTGGCGCGCCGGTTGAAGTCCTGCAGCGGCTCGGTCCAGTCCAGGAGCAGGTTCAGCTGCATGTCGGCGCGGGCGGCCTCGTCCATGTCGGCCCAGCGGTCCTGCTGCTGGTAGCGGGCGACGCGATCGGCGGAGCGCTGGTCGAAGTCGACGAGCGCGCCCAGCGCGGCGGTGTCTCCGGCCTTGAGCGCCTCGAAGACCTTGCGGGCCATGGCAGCGGCCTCGTCCTCCTGCGCCGGCGCCGCGGCGTGGGCGCAGAGGGCGCCCAGCAGGAGCGCCCCGAGGGCGAGCCAGCGTCCCATGTCCGAATCCTCCTTCCAGCGCTGCCGTGGGCGCCCTGGCGTGGCGCCGTGTATACGATCGGGTCGCGCAGTTGACGGAATCAACCGTCGTCGCGCGGGTGCGTGTCGCACGGTGCACGACGGGAGGGCGCGGTCCGTATCATGGCGCGGCCCGCGCGCCGTCCCGCGCCGGCGCGCCTCCATGAGCGACAGCCCGTTCCGCCTGCACACCGACTTCGTCCCCCGCGGGGACCAGCCGCAGGCCATCGAGCAGCTGGTGGCCGGCTTCCGCGACGGTCACTCGCGGCAGGTGCTCAAGGGCGTCACCGGCTCGGGCAAGACCTTCACGATGGCGCACGTCATCGCGCGCACGGGGCGGCCGGCGCTGGTGCTGGCGCACAACAAGACGCTGGCCGCGCAGCTCCACGACGAGTTCAAGAACCTGTTCCCCGAGAACGCCGTGGAGTACTTCGTCAGCTACTACGACTACTACCAGCCGGAGGCCTACGTCCCGCGCACGGACACCTACATCGAGAAGGAAGCCTTCATCAACGAGCACATCGAGCGGCTGCGCAACAGCGCCACGCGCAGCCTGCTCGAGCGGCGGGACGTGATCATCGTCGCCTCGGTCTCGTGCATCTACGGCCTGGGCAGCCCGGAGTTCTACGAGGGCCTGCGCGTCTCGCTGCAGCGCGGGCAGAGGATCGAGCGCGACGACATGCTGCGCGCCCTGGCCGCCACGCAGTACCAGCGCGCGGCGCTGGAGTTCCGCAACGGCACCTTCCGCGTGCGCGGCGACGTGGTCGAGATCTTCCCCGTCTACGAGGAGGCGCAGGTCGTGCGGGTGGAGTTCCTGGACGACGTGATCGAGAGCCTCAGCCTCGTGGACCCGCTGCGTGGCGAGGTGATCCAGGACCTGGATCACGTGGCCATCTACCCGGCCAGCCACTACATCACGCCGCGCGACCGGCTGGAGACGGCCATCGCCGGCATCCGGGCGGAGCTGGAGGAGCGCCTCGCGCAGCTGCGGGGGAGCGGCAAGCTGCTGGAGGCGCAGCGGCTCGAGCAGCGCACGCGCTTCGACCTCGAGCTGCTGGAGGAGTCGGGCTTCTGCTCCGGCATCGAGAACTACAGCCGCCACCTCGACGGCCGGCGGCCGGGCGAGGCGCCGGCCACGCTGCTGGCCTACTTCCCCGACGACTTCCTGATGATCGTGGACGAGAGCCACCAGACGCTGCCGCAGGTGGGCGCCATGCGCCGCGGCGACACGGCGCGCAAGAGCACGCTGGTGGAGCACGGCTTCCGGCTGCCGTCGGCCATCGACAACCGGCCGCTGGAGTACGGCGAGTTCGACAAGCTGCTGGGGCGGGTGCTGTACGTGTCGGCCACGCCGGCGGCGACGGAGCTGGCCGCGTGCCACGGCGCCGTGGCCGAGCAGGTCATCCGCCCGACGGGCCTGCTGGACCCGCCGGTCGTCGTGCGCCCCGCGCGCGGCCAGGTGGACGACCTGCTCTCCGAGATCCACGCGGTGACGGCCAAGGGCCAGCGCGTGCTGGTCACCACGCTCACCAAGCGCATGGCCGAGGAGTTGACGGACCACTACGCCGGGCTGGGCGTGAAGGTCAAGTACATGCACAGCGACATCGACAGCATCGAGCGCGTGGAGATCATCCGCGGCCTGCGCCTGGGCGACTGGGACGTGCTGGTGGGCATCAACCTGCTGCGCGAGGGCCTCGACCTGCCCGAGGTCGCGCTGGTGGCCGTGCTGGACGCGGACAAGGAGGGCTTCCTGCGCTCGGCCACCTCGCTCATCCAGACCATGGGCCGGGCGGCGCGCAACGTGGAGGGGCGCGTGCTGCTGTACGCCGAGACGGTCACGGACGCCATGCGGGCGGCCATCGACGAGTCCGAGCGCCGGCGGGCCCTGCAGGCGGCCCACAACCTCGAGCACGGCATCGTGCCGCGCAGCACGACGCGCAGCGTGGACCGCAGCCTGGCGCCGACAGACGAGGCCGCGCCACGCGTGGACGCGCGGCCGCCGCCGCCCGTGCCGCCCTCGGAGCTGCGGCGCGAGATCGAGGCCGCGCGCCGGCAGATGCTGGAGGCCGCCGAGCGGCTGGAATTCGAGGAGGCCGCGCGGCTGCGCGACCGGGTGCGCCAGCTGGAGAGCGCGGAGCTGCGCTACCTGTAGGCCATGGACACCCCGGCCGGCCCGCCCGTCGAGACGCGTGAGGAGCGCCGCGAGCGGCTGCTCGGCGTCATCGCGCGCCTGCCCGAGGGGCCCGGCGTCTACCTCTTCCGCAACGACCAGGGCGCGGTGGCTTACGTGGGCAAGGCGCGCAACCTGCGCGAGCGCGTGCGCAGCTACTTCCAGCGCAGCCAGGGCGACACCCGGCGCGCGGTGATCTTCGTCGAGCGCTACGTGCACACGATCGAGTTCGTGACCACGGCCAGCGAGCCCGACGCCTTCGTGCTCGAGAACAAGCTCGTCAAGCGCTGGAAGCCGGCCTACAACGTCAAGCTGCGCGACGACAAGGACTTCCTGTACGTGCGCGTGGACCGGCGCCATCCCTTCCCCGCGCTGGGCCTGGCGCGCCGGCCGCGCGGGCGGCGCCGGGACATCAGCTTCCACGGGCCCTTCGCCAGCGCCGGCTCGCTGCGCCACGCGCTGCGGCTGCTGGGCGGCATCATCCCGCTGCGCGACTGCAGCGACCGCGAGTTCGCGGCACGCACGCGGCCCTGCCTCAAGCACGACATGGGGCGCTGCGTGGCGCCGTGCGTGGGCCTGGTCACGCGCGAGGATTACGCGGCCCTGCTCGACCAGGCGCTGGATGTGCTGTCCGGCCGCTGCGAGGAGGCGGTGGAGGGCCTGCAGGGGCGCATGGCGGCGGAGGCCGAGGCCCAGCACTACGAGCGCGCGGCGCGGCTGCGCGACCAGATCCAGGCGCTGCGCGCCATCGCGGCGCCCCCGGGCGTGGAGAACACCTCGCTGCCGGACGCGGACGTCATCGGCCTGTACCGCGCGGGCGAGCTGGCGCAGCTCACCGTGCTCTTCTTCCGCGGCGGCGCGCTGGTGTCCACCGCCGGCCACGCGCTCGAGTCCGAGCTGCCCGACGACGAGCTGCTGGGCGGCTTCGTGCAGGAGTTCTACGCCGAGGGCCGCCCCGTGCCGCGCGAGATCCTGCTGCCGGTCGAGCCGCCGGACGTGGAAGGCCTCGCGGCCTTCCTCGGCGAGCGGCGCGGCGGCGGCACCTCGGTCTCGGCGCCGCAGCGCGGCGAGCGGCGCGCCGCCGTCGAGCTGGCCAGCCGCAACGCCGAGCACGCGCTGGCGCTGGAGATCGAGCAGCGTGGGCACCAGCGCCGGCTGCTGGAGTCGCTCGCCGAGCGGCTCGGGCTGCCGACGCTGCCCGAGACCATCGAGTGCTACGACGTGAGCCACACCGGCCGCGGCGGCATCGTGGCCTCGCGCGTCGTCTTCCGGCACGGCGAGCCGGACAAGTCGCGCTACCGCACCTACCGCATCAAGACGCTCACGGGGCCGGACGACTACGGCGCCATGCGCGAGGTGCTCAAGCGCCGCTTCGCTCGCGCGGCCGAGGACCCGCTGCCGGACCTGCTGGTGGTGGACGGCGGCGCGGGGCAGCTCTCCTCGGCGCAGCAGGCCTCCGCGGACGCGGGCGTCGCCGTGCCGCTCGCGGCGCTGGCCAAGGGTGGCCGGCGCGGCCGCGCGCTGACGCTCGCGGAGGGCGAGCGCGAGCGCGTGTTCCTGCCCGGCCGCAAGGAGCCGGAGGAGCTGGACCGCGGCTCGCCCGAGGAGTACCTGCTGCAGCGCCTGCGCGACGAGGCGCACCGTTTCGCAATCGGCGCGCACAGGAAGGCGCGCAGTAAAGAGGCGCTGCACAGCCGGCTGGAGGACATCCCGGGAGTGGGGCCGGTGCTGCGGCGGCGATTGCTGACGGCCTTCGGCGGTACGCAGGGCCTGGCGCGCGCGAGCGTCGAGGAGATCGCCGAGGTCAAGGGCATCGGGCCGGACCTGGCGCGCGCCATCCGCGATCACGTGGGCGTCGGCGGCTGAACCCATCCGCGCTCACCCCCGCGGATGGAACTGCGCGTGCGCCGCGCGCAGCCGCTTCTTGTCCAC
>DASUFI010000064.1:0-16190 GCA_036274635.1 Planctomycetota bacterium | reverse complement strand
ACCAGTGGTTGGCGATCACGAACAGCGCCGCACCGCCGCCCCAGCGAAACTCCGCCGCCAGCGGCTTGCGCGAGTCCTTCCAGCACGGCTCCTGCGGCGCGACGAGGGCGGGGCTGGGCCGCAGCGCGGGCGCGTCGCCCTCGCGCACGACGTGTGCGGCGGCGGCGCCGGGGCGCTCGACGAGGCGCACGCCGCGGTCCTCGCGCCAGAGCAGGGCGCAGCGGATGTTGGCGCCGGGCTGGCCGCCGTCCGCGCCGTCGGCGGGCGCGATGTCGGCGCTGCGGTAGCGCGGGCCGCCGGCGGCGACGATCGCATCAGTCAGCGCGCGCAGCGTGCCGGCGGCGGAGACGGTGCCGTCCTTCACCGGCCCGCTGTCGTCCTGCACCTCCTCCACCGCGAGGATGTCCGGCGCCGCGAGGCTGTCCCCGATCAGGCGCGCGAGCCCCGCCAGCTTGGCCGCGTCGCTGGCAGGCGAGAGGTTCTCGAGGTTGAGGCAGGCGACGAGCAGCTCGCGGTCCGGAGCGGCCGCGGCTGGCACGCTCTCGGGCGCGACGCCGCCGCCGGCGGCCGTCACGGGCGCGAGCACGTCGAGGCGCCAGTTGGCGAAGGCGTAGTCCAGCACGCCGCGCACTCGCGGCTGGCCGTCCTGCGCGAGCCGCGTGCCCACGTCGACACGCGCGACGGGCGCCAGCAGCGACGCGAGCTGGATGCGCTCGGGGTTGACGTCGCCGGCGCGCAGCGTGACGCCGCCGCGCGCGTTGCGGCCGGTGACGTCGGCGCCGCCATCGGCCAGCACCCACAGCTCGCCCAGTGACGAGGTGGGCGAGCAGGCCACCGGCTCATCCAGCTCCACGAGCATCCCCTCGAGGCTCTCCCAGAAGTCGAGGCCGTCGTGCGCGGGATCGAAGGGCCCGGCGCAGGCGTCGCCGTCGCGCGCGTCATCGCACACGATGTCCGTGGGCGGCCGGCGGCCGCCGCGGCCGACGCGCACGAGCGCGGGGCAGGGCCGGTCGCGCGCGACGCGCCGCAGCGTGGGCGTGTCGATCTGCGTGACGGGCAGCTGGCCCTTGCGGCTGGCGGGCACGTACTCGCCCACCGTGCCCGAAACGAGCAACTCGTCGCCCGGGCGCAGCGGTGCGCCGTCCAGCTGCGGCGGGTCGAGGTGCACGAAGAGCGCCTCGGAGGTGGCGGGGTCCTCGTCGGGAGCCGGGTCCTGCAGCCAGAAGCCGCGCTTCACGACCGCGGTCACGATGCCGGGCACGTCGACCACCGCCTGGCCGTCGAGGGGCGAGCGCTGTGCGGCACCCTGGATGTCGCGGATGCGTGTGGCGGCTGCGGTGGGCGCGACAGGCTCCGTGGCCATCTCGTCCGCGGGGGCCGCGGCGGCGGGCGGCGGCGCCAGCCGCGCAGGCAGATCGGGCGTTCGGGTCGCGCACGCCGCGGCCAGGAATGCGAGCAGCAGCGGGGCGCGCGCCATGTGGGCGGAGGATACCGGCCACCCCGTGGAAACCGCCCCGCTGTCGGTGCCGCCAGCCGAGAGCCGTATTTCGTGGCAGAATCAGGGGCCCTTCGCGACGGTCGAAGGGGCTCCCCGACGCCGTACTGCCCGATCCCTCGGCACGACCCCCGACCATGGCCGCCGGCCGCCCCCGCTTCCTTGTCCTGGGTGTTGCACTGCTCGCGCTGGCGGGCGGCGTGCGCGCCTCCGACCCGCCCTTCCCGGCGGCGGTGCAGGGTCTGCTCGACGCGCCGCCGCGCTGGCTGGGCCCCCCCGGCGCGCGCGTGGACGTCGGCCCGACCGGACTCATCGTGGCGGCCGAGGGCGTGCGCGCGCTGGCGCCGCCGGCGGGCGGCCCGACGAGCCTCTCGCCCAGCAGCTCGCCCGCCTGGCTCGCGGGCGACGTGGACGAGTGGGCCGCGATCTCCTTCATGGAGGGCCGCGAGCTGCGCACGGGCGCGATCGGCTCGCGCGGCCCGGACTGGGCCGGGCGGGGCGAGATCAAGCCGCTGCAGTTCGTGGCGGACGCGCGCGGCGCGGTGGCCACGGGGCGCCTGCGCGACCTGAAGGTGAAGACCGAACTCGGCGTCTATCCGGACGTGCCGGGCGTGATGGTCACGGTGATCCTCACCAACCGCGCGCCGGGCCCGATCACGGACCTGACCTATGCGCGCGAGTGGCGCCAGCCCGATGGCCGGATCGCGCGGGCGCAGTGGTCGCTCGGCACGCTGGCGCGTCGACAGGCGGTGGGCCTCACCTTCTGGTACGTGCCCGCCGGCGTCACGCCGCCCGGCGGCGGACAGGAGTCCCTCTCCGCGCTGGATCTGCCCGTCACGCTGTGGGTGCACCCCGACCACCCCTACGGCCTGGAGGTGGGCGCGACCAACGGCCTCTCGTGGGGCGACTACGACGCCGACGGCTGGCCCGACCTGTTCGCGTGCGAGTCGGGCAACTTGTGGCGCAACGAGGCCGGCGCGGCCTGGACGCTCGCCACGAACCTGCTGCCCATCCTGCCCAAGGCCACCATCCGCTACGGCGCCTCCTTCGGCGACTACGACGCCGACGGCTGGCCCGACCTGGTGACCGAGCCGCGCAAGGTCATCAGCGGCGACACCTGCCTGCATCTGCTGCACAACGACCAGGGCACGGCCACCTTCACCGACGTCTCCGCCACCGCGCTCGACGTGCAGCCCTGCCTGGCCGACGGCGAGACCGCCTGCTGGGCCGACGTGGACGGCGACGGCCGCCTCGACCTGTTCCTGCCCGCCTACCCGCCCTGGGTGCTCAACGGCACGGGCAACTGGCTCTTCCACAACCTCGGCCCGGCGAGCCAGCCGATGTTCGAGGAGGTCAGCACGCCCGCCGAGATCGAGGTGCCCCTGAACAACGCGCGCCCCGAGGGCGCGCAGTTCTGCGACGTGGATGGCGACGGCGACCCGGACCTGTACAGCAACGGCACGCTCTACCTGAACGACTCGACGCCCGGCACGCCGCACTTCGTGCCGCTGCCGGCGACCAGCAGCGGCATCCCCTATCCAGGGATCATGGACGAGGGCGCGGCCTTCTTCGACTACGACCTCGACGGCGACTTCGACCTCTTCGTGGCCTACGCCGACGCGGCCTACGGCGCCAAGCTCTTCGAGAACCAGGGCGACGGCAGCTTCGTCGAGGGCGAGCCCGGCATCATCGACGCGCCCATGCTCGGCGTGGGCCTGGGCCTCTCCGCCGAGGACTGGGACGGCGACGGCGACATCGACTTCTCCACGCGCCAGGTCTTCCGCCGCAACGAGCTGCTCGAGACGGGCACGCGCTGGTTCAAGCTGGGCCTCACGCCCATCCCGTCCGCCTACGTCTTCTCGGCCACGCCCGCGTGGGCCGACTGGGACAAGGACGGCGACCTCGACATGGCGCTGGGCAACTACCTGCTGGCGGGCAGCTTCTGGACCAACACCACGCTGACCGCCAGCGCGGACCGCTCCGCGCGCCGCGACGTGCAGGTGCTGGTGCTCGACGACGCGCCGGGCGCGCCGGGCGGCGGCACGCAGACGGCCTACGGCGCCTCGGTCGCGCTGCACGTGCAGGGCGACGGCCTCTCGCCCGGCGGCGGGATGCTCGCGCGGCGCAAGTTCAGCGCCAGCTCGGCCGGCTACCTGAACCAGAGCGATTATCCGCTGAGCTTCTTCCTGCCGCCCGACCCGGCCCCCCGCGACCCGGACGTCGACCTGCTCTTCGACGTCACGGTGGACTTCCCCGGCGCGCCGGGCTTCGCGCCGGGCGGCGTCGGCGGCACGCTGCACCGCATCGACCGCCACGTGAACCCCGCGCTGGGCGGCATCGCGCTGGCCACGCTGGCCGACCGCGAGCTGCGCGTCTTCCGCAGCGGCAAGGTCATCATCGACGGCCAGGTCTTCCAGCCGGCCGCGAACCAGCCGCTCGACCTGGCCACCACCACCGGCGGCCTCCAGCTGCCCAGCGCCAACGCGGGCGTGGGCCGGCTGGAGCCGGCGCTCACCATCAACCGCTGGATCGGCCTCGAAGCCGACACATCCTCCGCCACGCAGCCGGTGCACGTGCGCGAGCTCCTCGTCGACGGCCGGCTCGACGACGTGGAGACCTGCGCCGCGCCGCCCTTCAACGTGGCGGTGTGGGACGTGACCTCCGCCAGCCAGCCTGTCCTGCTGCCGAACGGCACCGCGGCGGCCGTCAGCTCGGTGCGCAACAACCGCAGCTTCGTGCCGGTGGACTTCACGCTGCAGCGGGGGCGGCGCTATCGCGTGGTCGTGCGCGTCACCTCCACCCGCTTCACGGACGCCGCGCCGTCCGCCGCCACGGAGGCGCTGGCGGTCACCGGCTCGCTCGACTTCAAGGACGACAGCCCGTGCGACGGCAATGCGGTCGCCCACGCGCCGCTCGACGACACGCGCGCCTACATCGCCCTGCGCTGGGGCGAGGAGACGCCGCACACCGTGTGGACCGACCTCGGCGGCGCGCTCGCCGGCAGCGCCGGCACGCCGCTGCTCACGGGCGAGGGCGAGCTGAGTGGCGGCCAGTCCATCACCTTCACCCTCTCCAGCACCCCGCGCTTCGCGCCCGTGTGGATGATCCTGGGCACCGCCGTCGCGAACCAGCCCTTCAAGGGCGGCACGCTGGTGCCCGAGCCGCTCTTCGTGGCCGGCGGACTGGCGACGGACGCCTCCGGCGGGCTGCAGATCGTCGCGCCCATCGCCTCGGACCTGCCCAGCGGCCTGCTGGTCGTGCTGCAGGCGTGGCTGAAGGACGTCGGCGGCGTGCAGGGCGCGGCGGCGAGCAACGGGGTGAGCGGCGTCGCGCCGTGAGGCGGGTCAGGGGCCGGTGAGCTGGATGTGCACGGGCTTGCCCGCCACCTCGAAGGGCACCGACTGCAGCACGTCGTCGCCGTCGCAGCACTCGACGAGGTAGCGGCCCGCGCCGAGGTGCAGGGTCCACGTGTCGGGCGGGCGGCGGAGGATGTTCTCGTCCCACAGCGCCGCCTCGGCGCTGCGCAGGCGCAGGTCGCGCTGGGCGTTGCCCGGCCAGGCGCAGCGTACGTACACGGGCTGGCCGGCCTCGGCGCGCAGCAGCAGGCCGCTCACGTCGCCGCCGCGCGCGTCCACCAGCAGGGGCACGCTGGTGACGCCGTCGTCGTCGACGCGCAGCAGGTAGCGGCGCCGGCCCAGGGGGGCCAGCTCGAACTGCCCGTCGCCGCCCGACGACCAGCGCCAGGTCGAGTAGTCGATGGGCAGCGCCGAGGCCGCGTCGACGACCGTCACCTGCAGGGCCGCGGCGAGCGGGCGGCCCTGCTCGTCGAGCACCATGCCGCCGAGGCTCACGGCGGGCGCGAGCGCGATGTCGCCGAGGTCGGTCGTGCGCCCGGCCGCGAGCGTGACGGTCACGTCGACCATCTCGTAGTCCTGACGCTGCGCCTGCAGGCTCGTGCGCCCGGGGACGAGGCCCTCGGCATGCACGAGACCCGCGGCATCGGACGGCTGCGTGTGATGGTCGAGCTCCGCCATGTTCAGGCTGAACTCCACGCCTTCCAGCGGCTCGAGAGTGAAGGCGTCGACGAAGCGGGCCGACATTCCGGCCAGGCGCGCCGTGACGTCCGTGGCCTCGAGGCGGAAGCGCACCTCCTCCTGACCCGCCTCGACTCGCTGCGTCTCGAGCACGACGCCGGCCAGGATCAGCGACACGAACACCGGCATCGGCGCCCGCACATCGAGCCAGCCCAGCGCCTCGGGCCGTGACGCGATGTCGGGCGCGCGCAGGCCGAAGGCGTCGTTGCGGTCGTGGAAGCGGCCGACGCCGTAGCCATTCCAGAGGCGGCTGGGGTCGGGTTGCAGCGCGTCGGGCGGCGCAGTCGTCGCGATCGCGCCGAGCCGCAGCGCGAAGGCATCGCCGTTCGCGGCGTAGGGCTCGCGCAGCACGTCCTGGAGCGGCAGCCCGTCGGGCGTCTCGGCCAGCACGATCAGCCGCGGCGCCGCCTGCACGAGGATGTCGAAGCGCGTCGCGAGCTGCGCGCCGTCGAGCGCGAGCGTCGCCTGCGTGGGCCTGTAGCCCTCGCACTCGGTCGCCACCGTCCACGTGCCGGCGTGCAGGCCGGGGAGGGCGTAGCGGCCCGACACGTCGATGCGCGCGTCCAGCACCGGCCCGTCGTCGGGCACGAAGCGGATGCGCTCGCCCTCGACGTGAGCGGGCACGCCGGAGGCGTCGTCGACGGCGCCGAAGACGAGCAGGCCGAGGCGCGCGTCGAGGCCCGGGCGCAGGGGCTCGACGGCGGGTGGTGGCGCGTCCGCCGGTGACGACGGCGCGGAGTCGGGCGCGGAGTCCTCGGAGCTCGCGGCCGGCAGATGATCGGCGGTCGGCGACGCCGGCGCCGGCGACGGCCGGACTCCACCCGCGCCCGAGTCGTCGCGCAGCAGCACGGCGATCAGCGCGCCGCACGCTGCGCCCGCGACGCATCCGACGAGCGCGTCGACGGCTCTCACGTCATTTCCCCGTGAGCGTCAGCGCGACCGGCGCGTCCGCCACCTCGAACGGCAGCGACTGCAGCACGCTTGCGCCCTCGTAGCACTCGGCGACGTAAGCCCCGCGCGGCATGCGCCGCTTCCAGACGTATTGGCCCGACCAGCCGTCCCAGTCGGTCCACGACAGGCCGTCGGTGTTGCGCACGCGCATGCC
The DNA here is from genome assembly GCA_036274635.1 of Planctomycetota bacterium. Lineage (GTDB taxonomy): Bacteria > Planctomycetota > B15-G4 > B15-G4 > B15-G4 > DASUFI01. The sequence continues at coordinate 9,496 of DASUFI010000064.1, read as the reverse complement.
GCGCTGCTCAGTCACCGGCCAATCGAGGCGCACGGACACGGACTGGCCCGTCTCGGCGCGCAGCACGATGCCGGAGACGTCGCCGGCCTGCGCATCGACGAAGACCGGCACACTCGCGCGCTCGTCATCGGCGATGCGCAGCGCGTAGCGCCGACGGCCGAGGTGCTCGATCGTGAACGTGCCGTCGCCCTTCGACTGGTAGCCCCACGCGCTGTAGTCCCACGTGAGCGGGCCACTCGAATCGACGACGCTGACGCGCACGCCCGCGACGATCGGATGGCCCTCCTCGTCGAGCACCGTCCCCGAGAGAGTGGTCGCGGGCGCCAGCGCCACGTCGCCGAGGTCGGCGTGCTCGCCGGCGTCGAGCGAGATGTTCGCTACCAGGTGCTCGTAGCCCTCGCGCTCTACCTCGAAGCGCAGACCACCAGGCAGCAGCTTCTCGCAACGAATCAGGCCGTTGCCGTCCGACTTGGACTGCGGAGTGCCGGCCAGTTGCGAGTCGAAGAGGTCGAGCGTCACGCTCTCCAGCGGCAGGCGCGTGAGCGCGTCCACGAACCGCGCCGTGAGGCTGGCATAGGCCGCGCTGACGGCGTCCAGGGCCACGTGGAATACGACCTCGCCCTGCTCCGGCTCGACGCGCTGACTGGCAAGGACGGCGTTGCGCATCGCGAGCGTCACGTAGACCGGCGGCGAGACGGAGAGGTCCAGCCAGCCCAGCGCTCCCGGCGGCAGCGCCGCAACCTTGCGCTCGAGGGTGCCGACGGCTTCGAAGCGATCAATGAAGCGCCCGACTCCGAAGAAGTCCCAGCCCCGCTCGAACTGCGGCCGCAGCTCGCCCAGCGGCTCGACGCTGGCGAGCGCCGACAGCCGCAGATTCCACCAGCCCTTCTTGGCGCCGGCCTGCTCGCGCAGCGTCTCCATGAGCGGCAGGCCGTCGGGCGTGAAGGCGGAGACGACCAGCCGCACGGCCGGCTCGACGATGAGGTCGAGGCGTGTCACGGGGCGCGACGCGTCGAGATCGAGAGTCGCGCTCGTAGGCCGGTAGCCGACCATGCCCGCGGTGACGGTCCACGCGCCGGGCTTCAGGCCCGTGACGGAGTACGTCGCATCATCCTTCAGATCGGCGTGGTGCTGGTCGCCGTCGGCCGAGACAAAGCGTATTCCCATGTAGTCGGCATGAACCGGTGCACCCGAGGGTTCGGTCACCGCGCCGTAGACCAGCAGGCCGACGCGCGCGTCGAGAGCGGCGCTGGCTGGAGCGACTAACGGAGACCGGTCAGCCCGCGCGGCCAGCAGCGAGGGCTGACGTGGCTCGCTTGGCTCGGCGCGCGGCGCCAGCGCGAAGGAGGCTTCTGGCGCTGTTCGCAAGCCGGCCGTCGTGCCCTGCCGGACCGACTCGCTGGCGACTTCGCCGAGCATGCCCACGACCACCAGCGTCGCCGCCGCGCCGAGCATGGCGCCGAGCAGTGCCGCGGTCCCCGCCTTCACCTCACCATCTCAGCACCAGCTTCCCGAACACCTCGCCCCGCTCGACGCGCTCGTGCGCGGCGCGCACCTCGCTCACCGGCAGCACGGCGTCCACCACGGGCGCGAGGCGGCCGTCCGCCAGCGCCGGCAGGACCTGCGCGCAGAAGGCGGAGGCCAGCGCGGCCTTCTCCTCGTCGGGGCGGTTGCGCAGCGTGGAGCCCATGAGGTGCGCGCGGCGCTCGAGCAGGCGCCCCAGCGGCAGCGTCGCCGTCGCACCCCCCAGCAGCCCGAGGCACACCATGCGGCCGCGCGGCGCGAGGGCGCGCAGGTTCTCGTCGAGGTAGGCGGCGCCGACGACGTCGAGGATCACGTCGGCGGGCCGGCCGCCGGTGGCGGCGAGCAGCGCCTCGGCGAAGCGCGCGGGCGTCTGGCGGTCGGCGCGAGCCACCGTCAGGGCGTGCTGCAGCCCCAGTGCTCGGCAGCGTTCGAGCTTCTCCGCCGTGCGCGACGTGCCCGCGACCGTGGCGCCGCGCGCGCGGGCCAGCTGCAGTGCCGCGGTGCCGACGCCGCTGCCCGCCGCGTGCACCAGCACGACCTCGCCCGCGCGCAGCCGCGCCTGCAGCACCAGTGCGTCCCACGCGGTGAGGAAGGCCTCGGGCGTCGCGGCCGCCTGCTCCAGCGAGAGGCGCTCGGGCACGGGCAGCGCCTGGTCGGCGGGTGCGAGCAGCAGCGACGACAGCGCGCCGCCGCCCACCAGGCCCATGACCCGCTCGCCCGCGCGCCACCGCTGGCCGAGGGGACCGACGGCGTCCGCGCCGACCTCGGCGATGGTGCCGGCGTACTCCAGGCCGGGCACGTCGGGCGGCACGTCCGGCGGCGCGGGGTAGTGGCCCTGGCGCTGCAGGATGTCGGCGCGGTTGACGCCGCAGGCGGCCACCTCCACCAGCAGCTCGCCCCGCTGCGGCGCGCGCAGCAGGCGGCTGCCCGGCGCGAGCACCTCCGGACCGCCCGGGGCCGCGATCCGCACGCAGCGGGCGGCATAGCGGCTGGTCCCCGTCGGCATGGCGCGCAGTGTAGCGGGCCCTCGCCACGCGGCCGAGGCCGGCGGCTCAAGGTCACATGCCCATCCTGCCGATGGGCAGCCCATGCGGAATGCCAGAGGCGCGAAGAGCAAGCCGGCGGGCCTGAAGGTCAACCTGCGCGAGGCCGGGCTGTGGACCGCGGGCCTGCTCGTGGCCCTGGTCGCCTTCACGCTGTGGGCCGCGCGCGAGGAGCAGAAGGCCAGCGCGAAGTCCCGCAACTGGCCCGAGGGCGCGCCGCTGACGCTGGATCCCGCGCGCCTCACCCTGCTGCTCTTCGTCCACCCGCAGTGCCGCGGCACGGAGGCCACGCTGCAGACGCTGGCCCACGTCATGGAGCGCTGCGCCGGCCACGCGAACGTGACGATCATGATGTACGAGGACCCCGCGCTGCTCGCGCACTGGAAGGGCTCGCCCATCAAGTCCGAGGCCGAGTCCATCCCCGGCGCGACCGTCCGCGAGGACCACCTGGGCGCGGCGGCCGGCTTCTTCAACGTGAGCACCTCGGGCTGCGCGCTGATCTTCGCGCCGGATGGCACGCTGCTCTATCGCGGCGGCATCACGCCGGCCCTCGGCCAGGTGGGCGACGGCGAGGTCCTGCAGACGTGGCTCCTCGACGGCCAGGGCGTGCGGCACGAGCCCACCTTCGGCTGCTCCCTGCAGGGCATCGGCGACCACTCCTGAGCGCGGCCCCGGCGCCGTCCTACGCCGCCTCGCCGCGCCGCTCGACGTCCGTGCGCTCGACGCCCCGCGCCAGCCGCGACCGCACCCTCAGCACCAGCACCGTGGCCACCACCGCCAGCGCCGCGACCAGCGCCCACCACATGCCCTGCGGTCCGTGCCCCCGCACGATCCCCAGCCAGTAGGCCAGCGGCAACCCGAAGGCCCAGTAGCCGAACAGGTACACGAGCATGGGCGTGCGCGTGTCGCCGCTGCCCCTCAGCACGCCGCCGCTCACGATCTGCAGCCCGTCGAACACCTGGAACACCGCCGCGATGGGCAGCAGCGAGGCCGCCAGCGCAAGGATCGCCGCGTCCGACGTGTACAGCCCCGCCAGCGTGTGCGGCATGAGCGCGAACAAGGCGGCCGAGACGCACATCACGCCGCCGCCCGCGCACAGCGACACCTTCGCCGAGCGGCGCGCGCCCTCCGCGTCCCCGCGCCCGATGGCCAGCCCCACCCGCACAGCCGCCGCCGCCGAGATGCCCACCGGCACCATGAAGGACAGCGCCGCGAGGTTCAGCGCGGCGTAGTGCCCCGCCAGCTGCGTGTCGCCCAGCCAGTTCATCCAGATCGAGATGGTGCTGAAGGCCGCGATCTCGAGGTCCATCATCAGGCCGTTGGGAAAGCCCAGCCGCAGCGTGCGCCACAGCGGCCCCCACTCCCGCGCCTCCCTCCAGTGGAACGGCCGCAGGTGCTCGCCCAGCAGCGGCCACGCCATCCACAGCAGCAGTCCGAGCATGACCCAGCGGCAGATGGAGGTGGCCACCGACGTGCCCACCGCCCCCATCGCCGGCAGCCCCCACGCGCCCCTGATGAAGCCCCAGTCCAGCGCCGCGTTGAGCAGGTTGGCCAGCACCACCGTCACGATGAGCGGCCGCAGCGCGTGCAGCGCCTGCAGCGATTGCCGCCCCACCACGAAGAGCAGGAAGGCCGGCGCGCCCGGCACCGCCCAGCGCGCGTAGCCGGCCGCGATGGGGATGGCCGTCTCCTGCTGCCCCAGCAGCCGCAGCACCGGCTCCGCGAACTGCAGCAGCAGCCCGGCGCCCGCCGCCAGCAGCAGCGCCATGACCACCGCCCGCTGCACGTGCCGCGTCACCGTCGCCCGCTCGCCCGCGCCCAGCGCCTGCGACACCAGCGGGTCCAGCGCCATGAGCGTGCCCATGCCGAAGGCCAGGATGACCCACGTGTACATCGAGCCCAGCGCCACGCCCGCCATCTGCGTGGCCACCGCGCCCGGCGCGTGACCCACCATGATCACGTCCACCATCCCCATCGCGAACAGGCCGAGCTGCACCACGACCACCGGCCCCGCCAGCCGCGCCTGCGCCCGCGCCTCTTCCCGCCAGCCCGTCGCGACCCGCTGCCAGCCCTGCCCGCCCGCCGTGTCCATCCCGGCCACGATATCAGCCGCGACGGGCGGGCCGGCACCGTCGCCCGGCGCGCCACGATGACGGAACCGGTGCGCTCCGTCGCATGTCGAGGTCTTGGTCGCCTCACTTCGACTGAGGCACTGCATATGCAGTGCATCAGTCAAGCTTCAGTGCACGTGCGCCCGCATGCGACTGAAGCTTTGCCGATGCAGTGCATGAGTCGAGCATCAGTCGAAGCGCTCGACGAGACCCCTCGACTCGTTCTTGTACCCGCCTCGGGGAGTCACGCCGGCGCCGCGCCCACGACTGCCTGTCATGCACACCTCCGAACTCACTCCGATCACGGGCCAGGACGTCAACCGCATCCGCGCCGCTTTGAACCTGCTTCGAGCCGACTTCGCCGAAGTGCTCGGCGTGCACCCGACGACCGTGGCCCGCTGGGAAGCCCGCCAAGGCAACTGCATCGCCGCTGCGGGCCTGCCGCGCGACCTGCTGCTGGCGCTGCGCGATCAGATCGTCGTGCGACGTTGGCCGCTCGACCGCGTGCGCCCCACGGGCCGCTTCGTCCAGCAGTGCCTGCTGCGCGAGGGCAGGCTTGCGGCGGTCGGCGAGCTGATCCGCTTCGCGTCGGCGAAGCCGATGCGTTGGCCGGGCGAGCGGGAGAGCGACTTCCACGACGCGCCGGACTGACGGTGGACGCGCCGCCCCGCGTCTGCCAGCCTGTCGCGGCGCCCTATGGCTCCCCGCCCGCCCCTGCCTCGCCTGCTGGCCCACCGCGGCGCGCTGCTGCATGCGCCGGAGAACACGCTGGCCTCGCTGCGCGCCGCCGCGCGGCTGGGCGCGAGCTGGGTGGAGTTCGACGTGCAGCGCTCGCGTGATGGGCGGCTGTTCCTGCTGCACGACGAGGAGCTGGAGCGCACGACGGACGGGCGCGGGCTCGCGGCGGCGTGCGGATGGGAGCAGTTGGCGGCGCTGGACGCGGGGCGCTGGTTCGGCGCGGCCTTCGCGGGCGAGCGGCTGCCGACGCTGGAGCAGGTCGTCGCGCTGTGCGAGGAGCTGCACCTGGGCGCGAACGTGGAGATCAAGTCGGCGGGTGGGAACGATGAAGCTGTCGGGCGGGACGTGGCGCGCGCGGTCGCGCGGCTGTGGCCTGCGCGGCTGCCGCCGCCGCTGCTGTCGAGCTTCAGCGATGCGGCGCTGCACGCCGCGCGCGCGGCCGAGCCGGGGCTGCGGCGCGCGCTGTGCGTGGAAGCGTTGCCGCGCGACTGGTGGACGCGGCTGCGCGCCGTGGAAGGCGTGTCGCTGCACGTCGACCAGCGCCCGCTGACGCGTCCGCAGGCAGCCAGCGTGAAGGCGCGGCAGGTGCCGCTGCTGGCATGGACGGTGAACAGCGCGCCACGCGCGGCCCTGCTCTCGAGCTGGGGCGTGGACGGCTTCTTCACCGACCGGCTGGACCTGCTGCGCCGGGCGACCTGAGCGAAAGCGGCCTTTCGGGCTCCCGCAGAGGGGGGCGGCTGTGGACAAGTCGTGGGCGAAGTGGGAAAGGGCGAAGCGGCGTCAGGGCCCCGTTGACGTTGCGGCGAGGCGGCGCGCGAGCCAGGCGTCGAGGCTGACGGCCACGTCAGCCCCGGCGTCGAGACCGCATTTGCTGCGCCGCCAGAGCAGGTCGTCGGCGCAGGCGGCCCACTCGCGCGTGACGCACCACTCGAGCTCGCGCGGGTGCAGGCCGGGGACGGCGGGTGCCGGATCGGTCGCGAAGGGCGCGGCAGCGAGCAGCGGGCGCGCGAGCGAGCCGTGGCGATCGATGAGCGCGGCGAGAAGATCGGGCGTGATGTCGGTGAAGTCGGAGCGCAGCGCGGCGAGCTCGGCGTCACGGCGCTGCGTCGCGTCGGCGCCGGCGGGGAGCGCGCCACCGGGCAGCGGCGCGTCGGCGGTCCACGCGGCGCGCGGCGCGCCGAGGAGCGGCGCGAGGAGATCCACGGCGCGCTCGGCGAGGCGGCGGCAGGTGGTGAGCTTGCCGCCCCAGGCGGAGAGCAGCGGCGCGCCGGAGGTGTCGAGGTCGAGGGCGTAGTCGCGCGTGACGGCCGAGGCGCTGGCGCGGCCGTCGTCGAGCAAGGGGCGCAGGCCGGAGTAGCTCCAGAGCACGTCGCGCGGGGTCGGCGGGTCGCGCAGGAAGCGCGCAGCGGCGGCGCACAGGTAGTCGGTCTCGGCGGGCTCGAGGCGCGCGGGGCCGGGCGCGTCGACGACGACCTCGGTGGTGCCGAGCAGCGTGCGCGTCGCGTCCCACGGGATGAGGAAGACCACGCGGCGATCGGGCTGCTGCAGGATGCAGGCGTGCGCGCCCTCGTAGAGCCGCGGCACGACGACGTGGCTGCCCTTGACCAGGCGCAGGTGGCGCTGCGGAGGGACGCGCGCGACGTCGGCGAGCACTTGCGCGGTCCACGGGCCGGCGGCGTCCATGAGCGCGCGCGCGGTGCAGCGGGACGGCGCGCGGGGCACGTCGAGGGGCAGGGCGCCGTTGGGCGCGGGCCGCGGCTGCGTGAGGAGCGTCCAGCCGTGAGGGGCGCGGGTGGCGGAGACGAGCTCGGTGCGCGGATGGATCGCGGCGCCGAGGTCGGCGGCCGCGCGGGCGTTGGCGAGGACCAGGCGGGCGTCGTCGGCGCGCGCGTCGGAGTAGAGGAAGCCGCGCTCGAACTCCGGGCGCAGGCCGGCGCCGAAGGGCGAGGCGCGCAGGTGCAGGGCGTGGCTGCCGGGCAGCGTGCGGCGGCGGGAGAGACGGTCGTAGAGCGCGAGGCCGAAGCGCACCATCCAGGCCGGGCGCGTGCCGGGGCCGACGGGCAGGACGAAGCGCAGGGGGCGCACGAGGTGCGGCGCGGTGGCGAGCAGGATCTCGCGCTCGGTGAGCGCCTCGCGCACGAGGCGCAGGTCGAGGTGCTCGAGGTAGCGCAGGCCGCCGTGGATGAGCTTGGAGGAGGCCGAGGAGGTGGCGCCGCCGAGGTCGCCGCGCTCGAGCAGCAGGACGGAGAGGCCGCGGCCGGCGGCGTCGCGGGCGATGCAGGCGCCGTGGATCCCGCCGCCCACGATGGCGAGGTCGTAGGCGTCGGGCATCTCAGCGAGGGGTCAGCACGCGCGAGACGGCGGCGCGCCAGCCGGCCAGGCGCTCGGCGCGCTCGTCGGCACCCATGCGCGGCTGCCAGTGGGCGGAGCGTTGCCAGCGCGCGGCCAGCTCCTCGGTGGAGGTGAAGACGCCCGCGCCGAGGCCCGCGACGACGGCGGCGCCGAGCGCGGTGGTCTCGAGGGCGTGGGGCCGCTCGACGGGCAGGTCGAGAACGTCGGCCAGGAACTGCATGGCGTAGGCGTTGGCGGCGAGGCCGCCGTCGACGCGCAGGGCCTGCGGGCGCGGCGCGGCGTCGGCGGACATGGCGTCGAGCAGGTCGGCGGTCTGGAAGGCCACCGATTGCAGGGCCGCGGCAGCGATGTCGGCGGGCGAGGTGTCGCGCGTGAGGCCCAGCAGCGCGCCGCGGGCGTCGGGGTCCCAGTGCGGCGCGCCGAGGCCGGTGAAGGCGGGCACGAGGTGCACGCGACGGGCGGGGTGGGCGCGGCGCGCGAGGGCCTCGCTCTCGTCGGCGCGCGCGAAGAGGTGCAGGCCATCGCGCAGCCACTGCAGGGTGCTGCCGGCGGAGAAGATGCTGCCCTCGAGCGCGTAGGTGGCCGTGCCGGCGAGGCGCAGGGCGACCGTGCCCAGCAGGCGGTGGCGCGAGAGCGGCACGCTGTGGCCGGTGTGCAGGAGCACGAAGGCCCCGGTGCCGTAGGTGGCCTTCATCTGGCCGGCGCGGAAGCAGGCCTGACCGACGGCGGCGGCCTGCTGGTCGCCCGCGACGCCCCGCAGGGGCAGCGGCGCGCCGAAGAGCGCGGGGTCCGTGGCGCCGAAGTCCGCCGCCGAGTCGAGCACCTCGGGCAGCAGCGCGCGCGGCACCTCGAAGAGGTCGAGCAGCTCGTCGTCCCAGCGCTGCGCGGCGATGTCGAAGAGCGAGGTGCGGGAGGCGTTGGTGGCGTCGGTGAGGTGGCGCGCGCCGCGGGCGGCGCCGCCCTGCAGGTGCCACAGCAGCCAGCTGTCGATGGTGCCGGCCAGCAGCTCGCCGCGCTCGGCGCGCCGGCGCGCGCCGGGCAGCGAGTCCAGCAGCCACGCGAGCTTGGTGGCGGAGAAGTAGGGGTCGAGCAGCAGGCCGGTGCGGCGTTGGACGAGCGGCTCGCGGCCTGCGGCGCGCAGGCGCTCGCAGCGGTCGGCGGTGCGGCGGTCCTGCCAGACGAGGGCGTGGTGCAGCGCGCGGCCGGTCGCGCGCTCCCAGAGCACGACGGTCTCGCGCTGGTTGGTGACGCCGATGGCGGAGAGCGCGCCGGCGCGCAGCTCGGCGGCGGTGAGCGGGGCGAGCGCCTCGCGGACGCAGTCGAGGGTGTCGGCGAGGATGCGCTCGGCGTCGTGCTCGACCCAGCCGTCGCGCGGGAAGTGCTGGGGCAGCTCGCGCCGGGCCAGGGAAAGGGCGCTGCCGGCCTCGTCCACGAGCAGGGCGCGCGTGCTCGTGGTGCCCTGGTCGATGGCGAGGAGCCGGCGCGGCATGGCTCCAGCCTATCGGCCGGGAAGGCCGGCCCAAGGCCGGGCCGGAAGGGGCAAAACTTCCGGCCGGGCTCTGCCGATATCCCCCACAGCCCATGGGTGTTGGCTGGGCGCCTGGCGCTCGGCGGTCATTCGACCGCCGCGTGCGGCGCTCCCGCGCAGCGGCCCGGCGGCACCCGGAGATCGCGCGCCATGACCGCCTCACGTGATGAGATGAGCGAGGGCCGCGCGCCGGCCTTCCG
>DASUFI010000063.1:0-3350 GCA_036274635.1 Planctomycetota bacterium | reverse complement strand
CCTCGGCGGTGGCGCCCGAGGGGCTTCCGTCGCCGTACTGCGGAAGGAAGAGGGTGCCGAGCGAGGCACCGTTGCCGTCGAAGGCCAGGAAGGTGACGTCGCTCTTCACTCCGCCGTCGGTCCACACGATGCCGGCCTGCGTCGGCAGCCCGCCCGGCGCCGCGGCGCTGAAGGTGAAGGTGATGCCACCGCTCCCGTTCAGCGTGAACCACGTGTGGCCACCGGTGCCGGAGCCGTCGATGAGGCCGTCGTCCGCGTCGACCGAATCCGTGATCCCGCTCGGGTTCACGATGGACGCGTCGCTGGAGGTGACGCCCGTGACGTCGAGCACGCCGTCCTCGAAGTCCTCGAGCTGGAAGTTGCCCGCGAGGTCGAAGGGCGAGTCGGCCGAGCTCAGGTACGGCAGGGGCCCGACGAGGGTCTGCGCCTGCGCGGCGGCAACCGGGAACAGCATCAGCAGACACGTGGCGGCGAGGGTGCGCATGGGGTGCATCCGGAAACGGGGAGGGCGACGCCGTGCCCTGGTGCGGACATCGGCGTCGCCCTCGAAGATCCGGACGGCTCCGGGCGCGTCTCGCGCGGCGCGAACCCGTGCTTGAATCGCGGTACCCGGCGTGGTGCCTTGGGCCCACGACCTTCCACCACCTGCAGTCCCACACGGAGACCTCCATGCGCGCGCAGTCCCTGCTCCTGTCCCTGGCCGCCGTCCTGATCACCGTCGGTTGCAGCGGCACGCCCGTGCGCATCGCCACGCTGCCACTCCAGCCGAACGAGGAGGTCATCGGCCCGGTGACCGGCTCCTCGACCGGCGTGATGCTCTTCCAGTTCATCCCGCTCGGCCAGAACGACCGGTTTGGCACGGCCTACCAGCGCGCGATGCTGAGCGTGTCCGGCGCGACGCGCCTCGTGGACGTGACGATCCAGGAGGACTGGCTGTGGCTGTGGCTGCTCAACACCTACAACTTCACGCTCACCGGCACGGCGGTGCGGGCGAAGTAGGGCGCCGTCCGGGCGGCGGGCCTCAGCCTGAGCGCGCCGCTCACCGCTTCGCGCAGTACTTCACCAGCTCCGCGTCGAATCCCGCGATATCCGTCCCGTAAGTTCGCTGCATCGCCGCCTGGATCGCGGCCACGTTGTTGGACGGCGTCGCTCCGATGGCATGCACCCAATCCAGGAACTTCGCCTTCCCCCACTTGCTCTCGCGCGCGAACTCGATGACGAGCGCGGCCTGCTCGTACTGGTTGCCGGCCTGGTCCTCGCCGCTCTTGTCCTCGGCCGGCGCCGACATGAGCAGGCTCTCGATCTGCACGAACTGCAGCAGCGGCACGGCCTTGCCCTTGGCCTCGGCGCGCGCGGCCATGCCGCGCTCGTTGGCCTTGGTGGACATGTACTCGGCCACGCCCTCCTGGAACCACGAGCCGCCGCCGTCCAGCTCGAGGCGGTTGCGGAAGATCTGGTGCGTGGCCTCGTGGACGTGCACCGGGTCGCCGGGCGCCTCGTACCAGGTGGTGTAGAGGTCGCCGAAGGCGACGCCGCCCGAGCGCTTGGCCTGCTCGACGCTCCAGCCGATGGCCTTGCCGAGGAAGGCGTAGTACTGGTCGTTGGTGCGGAACAGGAAGACCGGCATGAGCCGGCGGCCGGCCACCTCGTCGAAGGGGTAGACCTTGCGGATGGCCGCGTAGCACTCCTCCATCTTCTTCGCGAACTGCTTGCCGCCCGAGGAGTTGGTCAGGATGACGTAGTGCGCGGTGCGCATCACGTCCTCCATCTCCTCCTTCAGGTCGTCGGTCACGGACTCCTTCCAGCGCTTCGTGGCCTCATCGTCCGTCCACTTCGGGTCGCGCTGCGCGCCCTCGTAGCTCACCCCCTTCGCCAGCGCGTCCTCGAGCGCCTTCTCGTCGTCGGCGGACAGGTCCGGGCGCGCGCGCACCTCGAGCGAGTAGCCCCAGTCCTCCAGCAGGCCGCCGAGGCGCAGCACCTCCGAGACCTCGCCCTTGGCGTCCTGCTCCTTGCTGTGCGCCAGCGTCGCGTAGCTGGCCCAGCCGTAGGGACCCTGCAGGTGCACGATCTTGTCGAAGTGGAACTCCGGGTGGCCGCCGCTCTGCGGGTTGGCGAGGTCGTCGCCGATCATGTCCACCACCTGGCTCGGCTCGTCGAAGTCGTACTGGCTGCGCGGGATCAGCACCAGCCGCGCGCGCAGGTCGGACGCGCCCAGCTTGCCGCCCCAGCTGGCCTGCACGCCCTGCTCGTTGCCGGCGACGCGGTCCGCCATGTGCAGCTCGGGCGGAAAGCGCACCGTGAGCTTCAGGTCGTCGAAGCGGTGCTCGAGCCCGGGCGCGCCCTGCGCGCGCGCCGGCAGCGCGAGCGCGACGACTCCCAGCACGGCCGCCGACAGGCGCAGCGCGCGCGATTCCTGCATGCGTCCTCCTTCTCGACAGGTCGAGCGCAGAGTCTAATCGCAGCGGGCGCCGGGGTGACAGGGCGACCCGCCGGCCGTCCCGCCGCCCTCAGCCCGCGCCGCCCTCGCCCGCGACCTCGCGCGGCGGAGGAGCCAGCGGGGCGAAGCCGAAGCGCAGCTCGTCCGCCGCGGCGCGCGCCGCCGCATAGGCCGCGCCGCTGCTGCGCGGATGGCCGGCCAGCGCGCAGGCCAGGTGCGGGAAGGCGTCCACGTGCGGCGGCCCGTGCACGCGGTCCCCCGGCTGCACGACGATCTGCACCTCCAGCGAGCTGCCGTCGGCGCCCGCGGGCTCGCGGCGCGACTCGGGCACGGCCAGCACCGTCGCGTCGGCGTAGTGGCAGGCGAAGGCCAGCGCCGACGCGCGCACCGGCCGCGGCAGCGTCCCGCGCCAGCCGCAGCCCACGGCCTCGAGCCACAGCCGCAGCGGTGCCTGCCCCAGCGCCCGCTCGAACATCTCCGCGAGGCCCTCGTCCTGCCCGAGGCGGCCGTTCACCTCGATGACCACCGGTCCCTGCGCCCCCTGACGCAGCTCCACGCAGAAGCCCGCCTCCTGCAGGCCCAGCGCCTGCACCGCCTGCACGCCGACGCGCTCCAGCTCGGCCAGCTCGTGCGCGGGCCGCTCCGCGGGCAGCAGGTAGCCCTCCACGAAGAAGCGCGGCGGCGGCGAGAGGCGCAGGGCCGTGACGCCGAAGGCCTGCGCCACGCCGCCGCGCACCAGCCCGTCCACCTCCAGCTGCTCGCCCTCGACGTACTCCTCCACCAGGAACTCCCGCAGCGGGTCGCAGCCGGGGTCCAGACCGCCGAGCGCGGCGAAGCGCAGCAGGCGCGCGACGTCCGGCGCCGCGGGGAGCCGGTCGAGCATGCGCCCCACCGCCGCCTGCACGTCGCGCGC
>DASUFI010000062.1:0-6955 GCA_036274635.1 Planctomycetota bacterium | reverse complement strand
GACCTGCTTCCGCGCTCCCACGGCTACTTGGCCGCGGCTCGTGCCCGCCAGTACTCGACGACGTGGTCGAAGTCCGGGCGCGGCCGGCTCGGCGTCCAGCCCGTGGCCTTGCGCAAGGCGCTGGCGTCGGCGATGGCGTTGCGCATCTCGCCCTCCACCGGCGCCGCGTGCCGGGGCTTGAGCTCGGGCGCGAGGCGCGCGGTGAGCTCGCGGGCGATGTCGCTGACCGAGGTGGCGTGGCCCGTGCCCACGTTGAAGGTGCGGCCGGCCACGTCCGCGTCGAGCAGGGCGAGGTTGGCCGAGACCACGTCATCGACGTGCACGAAGTCGCGGCGCTGCTCGCCATCTCCGTAGATCACGGGCGCCTCGCCGCGCAGCAGGCGGTTGATGAAGATGGTGATCACGCCCACGTAGGGCGTGGGCGTCTGGCCCGGGCCGTAGGTGTTGAAGTAGCGCAGCACCGTGGTGTCCAGGCCGAAGTGCCGGCCCATGAGCAGCCAGTACTGCTCGGAGGCCAGCTTGGCCACGCCGTAGGGCGAGATCGGTCGCAGCGGCGAGTCCTCGGCCAGCGCCACGGGCGCCTCGCTGTCGGCGTAGACGGCCATGCTGCTGGCGAAGACGGCCTTCTTCACGCCCCTGTCGGCCATGCACTGCAGCAGGTTCAGGGTGCCGACGAGGTTGACCTCGGCGTCGCGCACGAAGCCCTCCACCGAGGCGCGGATGGAGACGATGGCCGCCTCGTGGAAGACGCAGTCGACGCCGTTGAGCGCGACCGTGACCTGCTCGGGGTCGCGCACGTCGCCCTGCACGAAGCGCGCCTGCGGCGGGACGTTCTCGCGGCGTCCCATGGAGAGGTCGTCGAGCACGGTGACCTCGAGGCCGCGGCGGAGCAGGGCCGCGACGAGGTGGTGTCCGATGAAGCCCGCGCCGCCCGTGACGAGGGCGCGGCGGCCGTGGTTCCCTTCGCTCATGCGCGCGCGCTCATCGGCAGTCGATCTCGTGGTCCGTGGTGACGATGCGGCGCTCGACGTCGGCGCGGGCGCCGAGCGTGGCGCCCGGGAAGAGCAGGCACTCGCGCACGACCACGGGGTGCTCGACGCGCGCGCCGTCCATGAGCACGGAGCGCTCGATGCGCGCCCCGGGGTGCACGTGGACGCCGCGGCCCAGCAGCGCCTTGTCGCCCAGCACCTTGAGGTTGATGTCCAGCAGGTCGCGCGGGTAGCTGAGGTTGAGGTCGTCCTCCACCACGCGCGCCGCCTTCACGCGGTGGCCGTCGTCGAGGAAGATCTGGATGGCGTCCGTGATCTCGTACTCGTCGCGCAGCGCCGTGCGCGGCGTGCGGCGCACGGCGTCGAAGAAGACCGGGTCGAAGAGGTACAGGCCGCAGCCCTTGAGGTGCGTGCGCGGATGCTGCGGCTTCTCGATCACGCGCGTCACGAAGCCGTGCTCCTCCAGGACCACGAAGTTGCGCTTGATGGCCTCGACCGACGGCTCCTCCTTGACGGCCAGCACGCCCTCGACCTCGTCACGGCTGAGCAGCGTCGTCATCTCCTCCAGCCCGCGGTGGATGAAGAAGATGTCGCCGAGGAAGAGCAGGAAGGGCCGGTCGATGCGCGTCTCGAGCTTGCCCAGCGCGTGGGCGATGCCCAGCGTGGTGCCCTGGTCGACGTACTCGATGCGCACGCCCAGCGCCGCGCCGTCGCCCAGCGAGCGCACGATCTCGAAGCCCAGGTGGCCGATGACGATGATCACGCGCCTCACGCCCAGCTCGCGCAGGCACTCCACCTGGTGCTGGATGAGCGGCTTGCCCAGGATGGGCAGGATGGGCTTGGGCCAGCGCTCGGAGAAGGGCTGGATGCGCGTGCCCTTGCCGGCAGCCAGGATCACGCCGAGGAGCGGACCGTCGCCAGCCTCGCGGGGGTCCGCTTCGCGGGTGGTCATGGCTCGACGATAATCCGCGCGCGGTAAAGCTTCAATTTGCGGCGCAGGTAGACGAGGAAGCGCAGGAAGTTCCAGGCGGTGCGCCAGGGGTGCAGCTTGCTGGCGCCCCCGGCGCGCTCGCGGTGCGTCACGCCCGCCTCGCCCAGCCGCGCGCCACATGCCAGCAGGCGCACGACGATCTCGGTGGGCGTCGGGTAGCCGCGCGCCTCGATGCGCAGGCCCCGCAGGCGCTCGCCCTTGACCACCTTGAGCGCGCAGTTCGTGTCGCGGTGGTCCAGCGAGAACATCCAGCACACCAGCCGGTTGAGCAGGCGGTCGGCGGCCACGTGCACGAAGCCGGCCTTCTTGCCCCGGCGGTAGCCGGCCACGCCGTCGAGGCCCTCGCGCTCGGCCTGCTCCAGCAGGCGCAAGGCGTCGGCCACGTCGAACTGACCGTCGCTGTCGATGGTGGCCACCCAGCGGCCGCGCGTCGCGGCTATGGCCGAGGAGAGCGCTCGCCCGTAGCCCCCGTTGGTCTCGTAGGACACCACGCGCAGCCGCGGGTAGCGCTGCTGCAGGCGCGCGAGGACCGCTCCCGTGCCATCCTGGCTGCCGTCGTTGCACAGCACGATCTCGGACGGGCGCGGCCAGCCGGAGAGCACGCCGTCCCATTCGACCACGACCTCCTCGATGATCTCCTCCTCGTTGAAGCACGGCGCGGCGACGGAGAGGTCGGGCTGGGTCACGCCGGCCGGATCGGTCATCGCCGCGGTCTCACGGGAGCAGGTCCTTCACCAGAGCGTCGGCGATGAGACGCGCCTTGATCTCGGAGCCACGCGGATTGTTGTGGACCGGATCCACGAAGAGCTGCTCGTCACGCGGATAGACGGCGGCGAGATCCACGAACAGGGCGCCCTGCTCGGCCGCGACGTCGCGCACCACGCCGTTGTGCTCGGCGATGCCACGCACGAAGGACGGCTCCTTGCGCACGTACTCGTTGTTGTCGTCGATGACGTTGCTCACCAGGACGACCTTCAGGCCGTGCGCCTTGGCGATGCCGCACATGCTCTGCAGGTTGCGCCGGAAGGCCCACGGCCCGTTGCGCCTGGCGTTCTCGGCGCCGTCGCCGTTGTTCTCCGGCATGGGGTACTGGATGAGCGGGTTGATGCCCCCGGCCATCTCGCCGTCGCCCCCCGCCTGCCAGCTCCGCGTGCTGCCGTCCCACACCTTGCGGTAGTGGAAGTAGGCGCCGTCGAAGTTCCTGTACGGGCGCACGCGCCAGTCGTTGATGCCCTCGTAGAGCACGATCGCGTCGGGCTGCAGGTCCAGCACGCGGAAGGACAGGTTGGCCAGGCTCTCGGCGCTGGTGTAGCTGGGCACGCCGCAGTTCACGACCTCGATGTCGAGCTGCGGCCGCGCGGCGCGCAGGAACTGCTCGAGCTTCACCGGGTAGGTGTCGGCGTCGCCCACGGCGTCGTCGTACGTGGTCGAGCCGCCGAGGCAGGCGATGCGGTAGCGGCCGGCGGGCTTGGGCGACTGCACCTCGCGGCCGCGGAAGCCGAGGCTGTTGCTGCTCTTCACCGGCGCGTCGGGATGCTTGGGGTCCGTGCGCGTCCAGTCGGGCTTGAGGCCGTAGTTGACGTAGGGCAGCGGACGGTAGGCGATCCTCTGCATCTGCTCGTCCGTGGGCGGCGGCGCGCCGCCGAGGGACGCGGCGTGCCCGCTGGCCACCGACCACGCCGCGCCCGCGAAGCTCAGCGGGGTGACGCTGCCGGGCAGAGCGACGCGTCCCACGACCTCCCACGCGGCGAGTCCGAGGAGCGCGATGAACAGGAGCAATCCCGCGCGAGACCGGCGCGGCCGGGACGTGGCGGTGGGCATGTGCGGCCAAGGATACGGCATGACCGGCTGCCGGGCGAACCGCCCTCAGGCGGTGCGCGCGATCAGCTCTTCTTGCCCTTGCCCGCGACGGGCGCCACGACCGGCACCGGCCACAGCCGCTTCACGATCTGGTACTCGAGGATGCCGAAGAGCGAGGAGGTGAAGATGTACAGCGACAGGCCCGACGGATAGGTGTACAGGAAGAACAGCATCATGATGGGCATCAGGAAGCCCATCATCCTCTGCATCTGCGCCTGGCTGTCGTCGGCGGGCTTGGGCTGCAGGCGCATCTGCATCACCTGCGCCGCGGCCATGAGGATGGGCAGCAGGTGGATGGTCCCCACGATGGGGAAGGGCATGCGGTCGGGGCTCGAGAGGTCGTGCACCCAGAGGATGAAGGGCGCGTGCCGCAGCTCGATGTTGCTGCGCAGGATCTGGAACAGGCTGACCCAGATGGGGAACTGCAGGAAGATCAGCAGGCAGCCGCCGAGCGGCGGACGCACGCCCTCGGCCTTGAGGAGCTGCATCTGCTCCTCGTTGTACTTGCGCATGTTGTTCTTGTACTTGGCCTTCAGCGCGTCGAGCTGGGGCTTGAGGCGCTGCATGGCCGCGCCGTAGCGCTGCATGCTGGACTGCTGCACGCGGTTGAGCGGGAACAGCAGGATGCGCACCAGCAGCGTGAGCAGGATGATGGCCACGCCCCAGTTGCCGGTGACCGAATGGAAGACGCGCAGCACGGCCAGCAGCGTGTGGTTGATCCAGCGCAGCCACTTGATGCTGCCGTAGCGCTCCTCCACCACCGGCTTCAGGTAGGCGTGCTGGGGCTCGGCGGCCAGCTTGCCGTCGAGCGGGCCGGCGTAGACGCTGAAGTCCCAGCGCAGCGGCTTGCCCGGCGCCGGCGGCGTGCTGGCCAGCAGCAGGTCCGCGGCGGCGTTCTTGGTGTAGTCCTTGGCCAGCTCGGCGCGCAGCGCGGCGCGGCCGGCGTCGTCGACGGGGTGCTTGGCCTCCACCGCCGCCTCGAGGCGCCGCGCGTCGCGCACCGCCTCGGGCTGCACCTGCGCCACCGCGGCGTCATGCGCCGGCACCAGGAGCACGGCGAAGTAGTTGGTCATCGAGCCGCCCGCCAGCAGCACCTCCTCGCCGCTCAGCTTGCGCGGCGTGCCGCTCGCCAGGTCGTTGCCCGACCACTTCGTGACCGACGGCCCGTCGGGCCCGCGCACCACGGCCAGCGCCGTGGGCGGCGTCATCATGAGCGTGCCGCCGTCGTTCTCGTCCAGCAGCCCGTGCGAGCCCTGCTGCACCAGCGTGAGCGTGCCGGGCACGTCCGCGCTGCCCTCGTTGCGCACCTCGAGGGACATGTCGAAGGCGTAGCGCACGCCGCGGTCGTCCACGGTGCGCGTGACCACGAGGCCGTTGTCCAGCCGCCGCGTGAACACCAGCCGGTCGCGCCCGAGCTCGTTCTTGCCGGCCTGCACCTCCCAGTTGCTGCGGTCGAGGCCGTAGGCGTCGGAGAAGTCGCGCAGCAGCAGGTTGAGCGTGCTGCCGTCCGTGGCTCCGACCAGCCGCAGGTGGTCGTCGATGCCGGGCGCCGTGTGGTAGTCGGTGAGCTCGAGCCAGGTCAGGCCCGCGCCGCGCGTCTCGAACTGCGCGACGTAGCCCTCGCCGGAGAAGGGCAGCGGCTGGCTGGTCTCGCGCGAGTCCTCCTGCGCGGCACGCGGGGCCGTGGTGCCGTCGGGCAGCGCGCCGGGGGGCGGCGCGGCGTTCGGGTCGGCGGGCGTCGATTGTCCGGCGGGCGCGGCGGCCGCGTCCTTGGAGCCCATGCCCCCCGTCATGCCGACGTAGATCCAGATGAAGAGCAGGCTCAGCACCAGAGCCAGCGGCAGGCGCTTTTCCATGGCGGCGCGGGCGGGGCTCAGCCGCCGACGGCGTCCAGCAGGATGGACTCGTCGATGAGCATGATGGGAATGCCGCCGCGCACGGGGTACAGCACCTTGCGGTCCTGGCGCACGAGCGCCGCCTCCATCGGCCGCGTCACGGCCTGGCCGTCACGCGACTTGACCTTGCCCGCCTCGATCGCGGCGTTGACGCGCGCCACCAGCGCCGCCTCGGCCAGCGAGACGGGCTCCTTGGTCTCCGGACAGGCCAGGATCGCCAGCAGATCCTTGTCGAGCTCGGGGGCGGTCATCAGGCGATCTCCGGCACCTTGGGCAGCCCCTTGGAATACCGGTCGGCCGGCCGCCGTGTCAAACTCGGATCGCATGGGTCACCGCGCCGCCACGCTGCTGCTCGCGTTGCTCTGCGCGTGCGGCAAGTCCCCCGAGGTGCCGGCCGTGCCTCCCGCGCCCGTCGCGCTGCCGCCGCTGCCCGGCGTGCCCGAGGGCTCGCGCGAGTGGTCGTGGCGCGACGTCATCGGCCGCCCGCTGCCCGGCGAGCCGGCGCCGCGCGCCGACGTGCTCGCGCTGCAGCCGCCCTCCGCGCGCATGGACGCGCTGGCCGCGCTGGTCGCCGCGCACGACCCGGCCGCGCCCGCCACGCTGCTGGCCGCGCTGGACGACAAGCAGATCGCGGTGGCCGCCGAGGCAGCGCGCCTGCTGGCCGAGGGCGGCTACCAGGTCGGCCTGCCGCGCCTGCTCCTGGGCCTGGGCCCCTACCCGGTGGACTACGACGTGCCCCCCGCGGTGCGCTGCGCGGAATCGGCCGCGCTCGCGGGCCTCGGGAACCCCGCGGGCATCCCGCTGATCCTCACGGTGCTGGCCGAGGTGACGCCGCTACAGGTGTCCGACAACGACCTGCAATGGCCACGCACCGAGCGCGTGGTCTACCTGCAGGAGCTCGCGCTGCCCGGCCTCGTGGCGCTGGCCGGCACCGACTTCGGCTACGTGCCCGGCGCGCCGGTGCCCGCGCGCGAGGAGGCCCTGCGCAAGGCGCGCGCCTGGTGGGACGAGCATCGCGTGGCGCTCTGGAGCGCCGCGCCCGCGGACGACCCGTCCATCGCCGCGCGCGTGCACCTCGTGCTGGCGCACCTGTCGGCCTACCAGCTGCGGCAGGTGGACGGCGCGCGCTTCGTGCTCACGAACCTCGGCCCCAACGTGCTGCCGCTGCTGGCCGAGGGCCTGTCCAGCAGCGACACCTACATCCGCGTGCACGCGCTCGA
>DASUFI010000061.1:0-4498 GCA_036274635.1 Planctomycetota bacterium | reverse complement strand
GTATCTCGCGCGCGCACGGCGCGCCGTGCTGCGCGCGGTCGACAACCTCGGCCTCGATCCCGAGAGCCAGGTGCCGGTCTTTCTGCCCGGCCGCGTGGACCCGCGCAACGCCAGCACGAACAGCATCGACGGCGGCGCGTGCGCGGACAGCATCGCGACGCTGCTGGAGGAGGCGCCCCAGGCCTTCTCGGCCACCGACCGCGAGCGCTGCGAGGAGGCGCTCACCCGGCACGTGGAGGGCTACCTGCGCCACAGCGCGCGCGACCGTCCGATCCCCGCGCAGCGG
The DNA here is from genome assembly GCA_036274635.1 of Planctomycetota bacterium. Taxonomy (GTDB): domain Bacteria; phylum Planctomycetota; class B15-G4; order B15-G4; family B15-G4; genus DASUFI01. Next base: position 4,212 of record DASUFI010000061.1, on the reverse strand, counting down.
CTGTGGGCCGCCACCGGCGTCGCGCGCGCGGCGCGCCTGCTGGGCCGCAAGGACTGGGCCGCCGACGCACTGGCCGGCTGCCGCCTCGCGCTGGCGGAGCTGGCGCCCGACGGCATCGCACCCTACATCCCGCTGGGCAGCCAGGACTGCACGCACCCCGGCCTCGCCGACACGTCCACCTTCTATCACTCGCGCACGCCGGGCTTCGTCATGTACGTGCACGACGTGCTGGGCGAGCCGTTCACGGCGGCCGAGCGCGAGCGGCTGCGCGCGGCCCTCGACGCGCTGGTGGCCCTGCGCGACGGCAACGGCCGCAAGGTGCTGCACAACGAGGCCAAGGCCTGGTACTGGAACGGCGACTACGAGGTGGCCAGCCACGTCTTCGACGTGTGGGCCCTGCACCACGGCGCGGCGCTGCTCGAGCGCCCGCTGTACCGCAGCGAGGCCGGGCGCGCGCTGGAGGAGTGGATCGCGCACGTCGGGCCCGACGGAGGGGTGCTCAGCCACCACGGCCGCGGGATCGATTTCCAGTGCCGCATCTTCTGGAGCGCGCATGCCGCCTGGGTCGCGCGCGTCATCCACGAGGTGCCGCTGCACGCCGCGCCGCGCCCGGCTCTGACGCTCGACCTGCGCGCCAGCGGCCTGGTGCACGTCGAGCGGCCGCGCTGCGTGGCCGTGCTGCGCGGCCGGCACCAGGCCGCGGGCAACCTCTTCGGCTGCGACCGCGGCGGCGGCGCGCTGCAGTCGCTGGTGGCCTATCCCGACCCGCGCGTGGCGCAGGGGCGCGAGCTGGTCGCGCGCGAGCGCTTCGCGCCCGTGCCCGAGGGCGAGTTCGCGCTGCGGCCCGCGGGCGCGCCCGGCCGCCTGCGCCGCCTGCGCGAGGTGCTGCGGGCGGACAAGGGCGAGCTCCGCTTCCGCCTGTTCGTGACCAAGGTCGAGTGGGACGCGCACGAGTGGCTGCACGCGCTGGTCTACCCGCTGCGGCACGGGCTGGTGCGCAGCCTGAAGGAGGCGTCGCCCTGGCTGGCCAGCCAGCGCGACCTGCAGACCGGGCAGCGCGTGGAGGGCGACGTGGTGGAGTTCACCGGCGGGCTGGCGGATCGCCGCGGCGCGCGCTGGCCCGGCGCGGCCACCGTGCGGCGCTACACCTTCCGCGAGGACCGCGTGGAGCTGCGAGACGCCGTCAAGCTCACGGGCGTGCGCGGCGCTCTGCGCTACCGGCTGCCACGCGCGCTGGCAGGCGTGGAGGTCGCGTGCCAGGGCGCGACGGCGCGGCGCGCGGGCCGCGAGGTGCGCGTCGCCGCGCGGGGCGGCGAGGTGGAGCTGGTCATCAGCGGACACTACCCGCTGGCCGGGCGCTGACGCGGGCGGATGTCCCGCCCGCCGCTCGACATGGGCTCGCGGATTCCGGAGGGTAGAGTGCGGGTGCGCGCGGCCGGCTGCCGGTCGCGCCGTGCGCCGCCGGCTGTGGAGACCACGTGAAGCTGCTGCGACAGGCCCTGGCCACGGGACTGGTGGGCGGCGCGGCATGGGGCGCGCTCGAGGCGCTGCTGGCGCTGCTGCGCACGGGCCTGCCCATGGCCCTGCAGCACGGCGTGGCGCCGCCCACGCGGCTGGTCGACGTGCTCTCGGTCACGGTGCTGGCGGCGCTGGACTATGCGCTCGTGGTCGCGCTCTTCACCATTCTCGCCGCGCCCGTCGCGCGCCTGCTGGGCGCCTGGGACGACCACGACCTGGCCGCGCCGCGCGCGCTGGTGGCCGGCGCGGTCTTCGTGAACCTCTACTGGTGGACCAAGCCGTGGTGGGCCTTCAGCTGGGGCCTGCCCTTCCTGCACCCGAAGCGCCTCGCGCTGTGCGCGCTGTGGGCGGCGCTGGCGGCGGGGGTGGCCTGGGCCACGGTGAGGCATCCGCGCCGTCCGGCGCCGTGGCGTTGGCTGCTGGCGCTCGGCCTGCTCGGCCTGGGCCTCCTGGGAGCCTTGCTCGAGCTGGTCGCGCCCGACCAGGCCATCGGGCTGCTCGCGACGGATCACGCGAGCTGGCTGGGGCAGATGGCCGGCAAGCTCGCGCACGCCGGCCCGGAGGCGCGGCTCTCGGCGCTGCTGGGCTGGGTCAGCGCGGCGCTGCTGCTGGCGCTCGCGACGCTGCGGCCCGGCTGGTGGGCCGTGCCCCGCACGCGCTCGGTGGTGACGGTCGTGGTGGTGCTGGCGCTGGGCGGCGGCTGGGCCACGTGGCGCGAGCGGCAGCTGCTGGACCACTCCGAGCGCGTGCGCCCCGCGGGCGACGCGCCCAACGTGCTGCTGGTGATCAACGACGCGATGCGCGCCGACCGCCTGGGCTGCTACGGCAACGTGCGCGAGCCGCCCGTCTCGCCCAACATCGACAGGCTGGCGCAGCAGGGCGTGCTCTTCGAGCGCGCCGTCACGCAGGCGCCCTTCACCTGGACCTCCTTCGGCAGCTTCCTCACCGGCAAGTACCCGCGCAAGCACGGCCTGATGAAGATGCTGCCCAACCAGCGCCTCGATCCGCAGGCCAACCGCACCATCGCGGCGGCGCTGTCCGACGCCGGCTACGTCACGGGCGCCTTCCTCACCGGCACGCTCTCCAACAACAGCGGGCTGCTGGCCGGCTTCGACACCTACTTCGAGGCGCTGGTCGGCCACGACCCGGTGACGCGCGCGAGCAAGTGGTCGATCGTGCGCAGCGACCTGCTGCTGCGCAAGCTGCGCAACAAGCTGCGCCAGGCGCTGGACCCGCGGCTGGTCAACACGATGGCGCTGGACTGGATGGCCGAACAGGCCGGGCGGCCCTTCTTCGCCATGGTGCACTACTACGAGACGCACACGCCCTACGACCCGCCGGCCCCCTACGACTGGCGCTACGACCCGGACTACAAGGGCCCCTTCCACCCGTTCACGCAGAGCCTGGGCGTCGAGGTGCTGCGCCAGCGCAAGGAGGGCCGCGAGGTCTTCACCGAGCGCGACCACCAGCACCTGCTGGCGCTGTACGACGGCGGCGTGGCCTTCGCGGACGAGATGGTGGGCGCGCTGCTGGACAGGCTCGACGAGCTCGGGATCGCGGACAACACGCTGGTCATCGTCACCGCGGACCACGGCGAGGAGCTCTTCGACCACGGCGTCTTCGAGCACGATTGGATGTTCAACACCAACCTGCTCGTGCCGCTGGTCATGCGCCTGCCGGGCGGCGCCTGCGCCGGCACGAAGGTGGACTGCCCGGTGGAGCTGATCGACCTGCCGTCCACGATCCTGGCGGTCACGGGCCACGGCTCGCTGGCGACGCCGGAGGATCCGGGAGCCGACGCCGTCTCGGGGCGCAGCCTCCTGCCCGACTGCCACGGCACGCACCCGTCCGAGGACCAGCGCTGGGTCTTCTCCGAGAACAACCGCTACGTCGCGATGCAGGACGGGCGCAGCAAGATCATCGTCAACCGCGTGGAGACCGAGCTGCCGCCGCGCGTCTTCGACCTGCGCGCCGACCCGCACGAGATGGCGCCGCTGCACGACGACGCGCTCACGCGCGACCTGCTGGCGCGGCTCGCGGCCTGGGACCTGACCCAGCCCAGCCTCCAGGGCGCGCAGCACTACGAGGACGACCCGGAGATGGAGAAGCGGCTGACGCAGACCGGCTACCTCGGCCCCAACCAGAACGAGGAGGAGACCTTGCCGCCCGTGGCCCCGCACGCCGCGCCGCCCGCGCCGGGCGCCGGAGGCGCTGCGGGAGGCTGCGGCTCGTGAGCGGTTGCGCGCTGACGCGCCTCGACCTCGTGGTCAACATCCGCTTCCCCGGCGACCGCGCGCACGGCATCCAGGTGGCGGCCATGGCCGAGGCGCTGGCCGACACCGGCCTGGCCGTGGACGTCGTCGTGCCGCGGCGCATCCCGTGGCGCGACATCGACCCGTGGACGCACTACGGCGTGCGGCGCGTCTTCGGCGTGCAGCGCATCAGCAGCCTGGACACCATCGACCTCTTCCCGCCCGCGCTGCAGCGCCTGCCCTTCCTGGTGCAGTCGGCCAGCTTCGGCTGGCGCGCGCTGGCGCGCGCCGCGGTGCAGCGCGACACGGCCATCCTCGTGCGCGACCACTACACGCTGACCACGCTGGTGAACGGCCTGCGCGAGCGCGACGTGCAGCGCCTGGCGGCCGAGGTGCACGACCTGCCGCGCACGCCGCGCGGCCGCGCGCGGCTCGCGCGCCA
>DASUFI010000060.1:0-8416 GCA_036274635.1 Planctomycetota bacterium | reverse complement strand
TGGCGCGCGAGGACGCCCTGCAGGCCGTGCTGCTGCACCAGCCGCCGCGCGATCGCAGGCGCCACGGCGTCGGCCCATGCGCAGCCCGCCTGCAGCACGGCGACATCGGCGTAGCGGTCCACCACCAGGCCCGGCAGGCCGTCGGCTTCCGAGTGGACCCAGCGGCAGGCCTGCTCGCCCGGCGCCAGCTCCGCGCTGCGCGCCGCGATGGCCGCGTCCAGCCGCGCCTGCCACCAGGCGTCGCCCTCCCACACGGGGTCGGCGACCGTCTCCGCGCCGCGCGCCACGACGCGCAGCGGGATCTTGCTGGCCGGGTTCCGCACGGCCACGCCGCGCGGCCGCCCCGCCGGCCCCTCCAGCGCGACGACGCCGGCCTGCGGCGGCCCGCGCGTGGCGAGGTGGCCGGGATAGATCCACGGATGGCCGTTGCGCAGGTGCAGCACGCCCTCGCGGCCGAGCACCACGACGGGCAGCGTCACGAGGCGGCTCCGGCGGCGGGCGCGGCGGCACTCGCGGCCGCGGCACCGGCCGTCGCGGCGCGAGGGGCGCGCGCTGGCAGGCACTCCTCGAAGACGCGCAGCAGGTTGGCGCCGAGCATCTTCTCCACCGCGCGCTCGCTCCAGCCGCGGCGCAGCAGGCCGTCCGTGAGGCGCGGCAGCGCGGCCACGTCCGGCATGTCCACGGGCGTGACGCCGATGCCGTCGTAGTCGCAGCCCAGCCCCACGTGGTCCTCGCCCGCGACGCGCAGGAAGCGCTCGGCGTGGTCGAGCACGTGCTCCAGCGTGGCCTCGCCCTCGGCCACGAGGAAGACCGGGTAGACGTTGAGGCAGGCCACGCCACCGCGTTGCGCCAGCGCGCGCAGCTGCTCGTCGGTGAGGTTGCGCGGATGGTCGCGCAGCGCCCGCGCGCAGGAGTGGCTGGCGATGCAGGGCCGGCGCGCGACCTCGAGCGCGTCGCGGAACGTGGTCGGCGCCACGTGGCTGATGTCCACCACCATGCCCAGCGAGTCCATCGCCGACACGACCTCTCGGCCGCGGGCCGTGAGGCCGCCGTGCAGCCCGGCGTCGCCACAGCCGTCGGCCCATTCGTTGGAGTTGTTCCAGGTGAGCGTCATGGTGCGCACGCCGCGCCGGAAGAACTCCTCCAGCACGCGCAGGTCGTTCTCGATGGCGTGCCCGCCCTCGACGGCGAGGACGGCGCCCAGCTGGCCCGCGGCGCGCGCGGCCGCGACGTCGCCGGGCGCCGTGCACAGCGCGAGGCGGTCCGGGAAGCGCGCGAGCTGGCGGTCCAGCGTGTCGAGCATGGCCCGCGCGCGGTCGGCCGCGCCATGGCCCACGTACTGCGGGTGCACGAAGCAGGTGAAGACCTGCGCGTCCAGCACGCCGCCGGCGCAGCGCGGCAGGTCGAGGTGCCGGCCCTCGGGCGCCGCGTCGAGGTCGTAGCCCCGGTCGGTCATCTCCGTGAGCGTGTCCGCGTGCGCGTCCATGACCAGGGCGCGGCGGTGCAGCGCGGCGGCGGCCTCGGAGATGTCGGCGAGGGGGTGCATGGTCGGACCAGTATGGGCGCGGGCAGCCGCAGATTCATCAGCCGCCCGCCTCCGCGAGCATGCGCGCGATCATCTCGCGGACGCCCGGGTCGGTCTCGGTGGACAAGGCCGCGCGCAGCTGCGCCAGCGCCTCGCTCCGGAAGGGCTCGGGCGTGCTGCCGAGCGCGTGCGCCGCGGTCGAGCGGATGTTGGGCTTGGCGTCGCGCCGCAGCACGTCCGACAACGCCGCAAGACGCTGGAAGCCGCCGGGCAGCTTGCCCAGCACCGACACCGCTCCCAGCCTTGCCGTGGCATTCTCCTCGTCGAGGGCGCGCAGCGACAGCACGTCCTCCATCTGAGCCAGCTCGTCGCCGCTGGCCTGCCCGATGCGCGCCAGCAGCGTGCCGGCGGCCATGGTGCGGTCCGGCGCGCTGCTGCTGGGGTCGAGCAAAGGCGCCACGAGGGCCGACACGTCGCCCGGCCGCGGCACGCCCTTCGACAGCCACCAGCGCGCGAGCGTCTTGCCGTGCTCGCCCGCCTGCGGGTCGTTGAGGAAGTCCTGCAGCACCGCGCGTGCCGCCTCGCCGCGCGCCTGCGCCAGCACGAAGACCAGTGCCGGCCGCAGCTGCTGGCTGCGAGGGTCGAGGTCGAAGAGCAGCTGCCGGAAGATGGACAGCGTGCCCGCATCGCTGTCGACCCGCGTGCCCACGAGGAAGACCGCCAGCTCGCGGCCGAGCAGCGTCTCCAGCTCCGTGGCCGGCTCGCGCACGAGCGACCAGGCCCAGTCGAGCACGGGCTCCTGGGGCTGCCGGCTCCACGGCAGGGCCAGCACCGCGAGGCCGGCGCGCGGCTGCATGCGCAGGAAGACCTCGGGGTGCAGGACGAGCGCGTCGTCGCCCGGCGGAGAGGCCGCATTCCAGGCCAGGCCGGCGAGGCCGTCGCGCAGCTCCTCGCCCGCCGCCATCTGCAGGGCCCAGGCGGTCTCGCCCACGCCCCCTGCCGCGGCGAGCAGCCCGCCGGAGACGACGGGCGCGCTCGCCAGGGCGGCCTGGCTCCGGAGCGCGGCGACGAGCACGGGCGGCTCCGGCGCGCCGGCCGCCAGCGCCGCCGCCGCGAAGTCCTGCAGCGGACCCACCGCCTCCTCGTGGAACGTGGCGGGCGACTGCTCCGCGAGCCCCTCCAGCTGCTCGCGCAGGCGACGCGCGAGGTCTTCGGCCGCGGCGCGCCGGGCCGCGAGGCTGGCGTCCGAGGGTGGCCCCGGCACCTCGTCGAGGAGCGCCGCCGGCGCCGCGGCCGCGCCCACCGGCGCAGGCAGGCGCTCCGCGTCGGCCGCCGGCGGAGGTGATCGCTCGACCACTCCGCCGGCGGCTGGCTGCGCGAGCTGCCGGCGCGTCGACGTGGCGAGGATGAGCACGCCCAGTACGCCGAGCGAGAGCAACAGCACAGCCACGAGCTTCGCGCGCATGCTCATCGGACCTCCTTCCGTCTCAGCGGCCGATCAGGCCGTGGTCTCGTTGCAGTGGGCCATGCAGGCGTCGAACACCTCGCCGGCCTTCTCGCCGCACTGGCTCAGCCCCACGTCGTCGCAGTAGAGCGTGATGAAGAGCACGTGGGTGCAGAAGATGGAGTTGCAGCGGCCCATGTTGTCCGCGTAGTTGTCGAAGCAGTCCTGCTCGCACTCGCCGGACGGGGCGAGGGGGGCCTTGGGCTCGGTGGGCAAGTCCAGCGCGGAGGCGGCGCCGACCGCCACGATGAGGCAGGCGAGCACCCCGGCGAGGCGCGTGCCCCGCGTGCGGACGGCGCGGCGGATGGACGTACGGATGGGATTCATGGGACCTCCTTGCACGAGGGCCACGACGTGCGGCCCTCACGGAAGGCCAGTCGGACGCACGGGCGCGGCGTTACACGCCCGGCGCGACGGCGCGTGACAAGTCGGCCAGCCTCTGCGATCCTGCTCGCCCCATGACCGGACCGCGCGTCTACACCGTCGACGAGGCCCAGGCGCTCGTGCCCGAGCTCGAGAAGCACTTCGACCGCCTCGACGCCCTGCGCGAGCAGCTGCGCCAGACCAAGATCAAGCTGACCGCCATCGAGATGATCTGGGGCAACCGCATCAACGACGACGACTGCCCCGACCACGGCGAGGGCGTGCACCTCGTGAAGCAGCTCAAGGCGCTCGAGGAGCAGTTCCAGGCGGTGCTGCAGGAGCTGGCCGAGCTGTCCGCCACGGTGAAGGACGTGGAGGCCGGCCTCGTGGACCTGTACCACGTGCGCGACGGGCACCTCGTGTGTCTGTGCTGGAAGCGCGGCGAGAAGCGCTTCGAGGCCTGGCACCACGTGGACAGCGGGTTTGCGGGGCGGCAGCCGCTCTAGGACTCAGGCCCGCCGCGCCACCGCCACGAGGCTGGTCCCGAACGGCAGCGGGCACCCCAGCCGCCGCTCGACGCGGCCCGCCCACGCCAAGGCCGCATTCACGGGCCGGCTCACGGGCGGGAACTCCATCTGCGGCACGCGCCTCAGCACGCGCCGCTGCACGAAGGCCGGCGGGACGCAGTAGCTGAAGAAGTGCTTCACGCGCCCCGCGCGCCAGCCGCCCTCGCGCAGGTGCACCGCGAGCAGCGCGCGCGTGTAGCGCCGATGGTGCCCGGCCAAGTCGTCCCAGCGGCTGCGCAGCGAGGGCATGGCGGGCACCGTCACGACCAGCAGCGCGTCCGGGCTGGCCACCGCCGCGAGGTTGCGCAGCGCGGAGACCGGGTCCTCGATGTGCTCCAGCACGTCGAGGCAGGTGATGCCGTTGGGGTGAAAGGGCAGCTCGATCGGGCGGCGGAAGTCCGCGAGCCGTACCGGCAAGCCGCGCGCGTGACCCACGTCCACGGCCTCCTGCGTCCCGTCGAGCCCGAGCGCGAGGCGCGGCTGCAGCTCGCGCACGACGGTGGAGAGCACGCCGCCCGTGCCGCAGCCGAAGTCGAGGTAGCGCAAGTCGCCGCCGCGCCCCACCGGCGCGAGCGCCTCGCGCACGTGGGCGAGACGCACCTCGTACCACCAGTAGCCACCGATGTCCGCGGCCGTGAGGATCTCGACGTGGCGCTCGGAGATCTCGCGCGGCGCGGCCGCGGCGGCGGGCGGGCGGTTGGGAGGCGACCCTTTCACGGCACGGACAGGATAGCTCGACGGGGAGAGGAGGCCTGACGGCGGCGTCACCGGCTCAGTCCGAGAGCTGGACCTGCACTTGCAGTGCCTGACCCGGGCTCAGGCCGACGGTCTGCGAGTGCACCAGCGGCCATTTCTTGTTCTCGAGCCGCTGCACCGTGAGCTCCCACTCTCCGGCGGCAAGGCGCGTGAACAGGTACGTGCCCGCGGATGTCCGCCGGGGATACGCCTCCCCGCCGCCGCCCTCCGGCGGCCGCAGTCCGACGCGCAGCTTCGCGCTGCTGACGGCCGTCACCTCGAGACTCGCTCCCGGCTGCAGCGACACGGTCACGTCGGGCAACGGCTGGCCCTCGACCAGCGTCAGCGCCTGCCGCGTCGCGGCCGACCACGAGGCGGCGCCGGGATCGGCCACGAGCAGCCAGGTGCCGGCCCCCACCGGCTCGAAGGCGAAGCTGCCATCGGGAGCGCTGACCGTCTGCAGGCCGAAGACGTCCTCGCTAGCCTTCGCGAGGCGCGCCGGATCGCCCAGCTGCAGCGGCACGTCGCCGACCGGTGCACCGCTGGCCGAGTCGATGACTCGACCGCGCACGCGTCCGGTCGGCAGCGCCACGTCGACGTGCTGCGTCTGCCCCAGCTCCAACTTCACCGGCTGCGCGCGCGAGGCGTGGCCGTCCGAGTTCGCGCGCAGGTAAACCGCCTCGTCCGAGGCGTGCTGCAACAGGTAGTTGCCGCCCGCATCGGTGTGCGTGGTCGCCAGGGTCTGCCACCCGCTCCCGATCTCGGGGCCCCATCCCAGCTCCACCAGCGCGTCGGCGACCCCCTGCCCCTCACGAGTGACGCGGCCGGCGACGCGCGATGGCTGAGCACGCTTCAGCACCACGTCCACCGTGTCGCGCGCCGCCAGCGTGACGGAGGCCTCCGCGCCCTCCTGCCCATCGACGTGCCATGCGCCCGGCGCGAGACCGGCGAGCTCGAAGCGGCCCTCCGCGTCCGTGAAGCTGGTGGCTCTCAAGCTCGGCCAGGGCGTGGCGTCCGGCATCGCGTCCTGCGGCCGGCCAGAGAGCGCGGTGGCGGCGATCGCGTCGGGCGAGTTGCTTTCGGCGAAGACCCAGCCGTCCGGGACAGGCTCGGCGCTCTCGCCGAGCACCACGCCCGTGATCGTCGCGCCGCGCAGCAACACGAGCTCGAGCTCCTCGAGGGACTCCCCATCCTGCAGGGCGACCGCGTAGGCGCCGCCCATCGGCACGCAGCCGTGCGCGGCCGTCCCGAGGGCCCACTGGCCGGAACCGAGCCCCTCGAAGCGGAAATGGCCCTGCTCGTCCGCGAAGAGCTGGCGCGCCTCGTCGTGCAGCTCGGCGGGGGGCTGGAGGCTCACGATGGCGTCCGGTACGGGCTGGTGAGCGTCGTCGACCACACGGCCCGCCAGCACCGACTCGCGTCGCAGCGAGAGCGTCTGCTCACCGCGCGCGCCTGCGGCGAGGCCGGGCAGCGGGAAGGACTGCAGCGCGTGCCCCGGTGCCGAGACGATGGCCACGCTGCCGTCGCGTCCCGCGCCGCGCAGCAGGAAGGCGTCGCCATCGGCCTCGGCCGTGATACGGCCGATGAAGTCCCCTTGCCTGGCACCGCGCAGTCCCGACACGGTGGCGTCGCGCACCGGCTCGTGGCTGATCGCGTCGACCACGGTCAGGCGCCACACCGCTTGCGGCTCGAGGCGCAGCACGACGTCGCTCCCCGCGGCGACCTTGACGAGGCAGGTCGGATCGAAGCCGTCGCTCCGCGCGAGCACCTGGAAGTCGGGGCCGGCATCCCACAGGCCCGTGATCGTGAAGTGGCCGTCGTCGCCCGCGGTGCTGTCGTGACGGAGGATTCGATTGCCGTAGCGCACCGGCACGTCCCACATCGCATAGGCGTCGGCGTCGGCATGCGATCCGAATCCCGGCCGCGCGCGCACCTGCGCACCCGGCAACGGCTTGTCCTGCAAGTCGAGGACGATGCCGCGGATGCTCCCGCCCGCCGCGAGCGGCACGTTGCCGAGGGCCCGCTCGCCGGCGCGCGTGATCATGACCTTGCGCGTGAGCGGGGCGTACGTCGTGGGCGGCGTCTCGAGCGTGAAGGTGCCGGGCCACAGTCCCGTGATGCGAAAGTCGCCCGCCTCGTCCGACACGGCGGCGACGCGCCCGAGCTGCAGCTCCAGCAACTTCTTCTCCTCTTCGACGAGCAACTCGTCCAGCTCGAGGCTCAGCGCCACGCCAGCGACCGGACGGCCGTTCGGGTCGACCAGCCGGCCCGTGAGCGTGGTGCCATCCGCGAGCACGACGGTGCCGACGTCGACGTCGCCCGCGCGCGCGACGACGAGGCGCAGCGCCAGCGTCGCGTGCTCCGGGTGCTCGACGATCAGGATCGGCCGCGCCTCGGCCGCGTCCGCGAAGAGGCCGGGGATCGCTCTCTGACCGGTCAGCGCGTGCCGCTCGAGCGTCTGGTCGTGGACGTCGAGGGCGAAGCGCCCGTCCGCGTCGCTATGCGTGGAGGCGACGCGCGACCACTCGATGCCGTCCCGAAACGTGTCGCCGCGACGGATCCCCACCTGCGAGCGCTCCATCTCCGTGGGCCAGTGCGTGACGAGCGCGGTGGCGACTGGCTGGCCGGCCGCATCGACGACGCGACCGGTGAGATGCAGGGCCTCGCCGGGCCAGTCGGCCTCGACGTTGGGTGCGGTGCGCGCGTCCAGCAGCGCGGTGGGCAGCACCGGCGCGGCGTCGCCGGGCTTCGCGGCGTCGTGAGCGCCAGGCGCCGCGGGCAACGCGAGGGATGGCTCACTGCCAGCGGGCACGGCTGCTCCGCCGCCATCGCCCGGCCCAAGCAACCACGCCGCGATCCACACCGCGATGCCGATGAGCACGAGGCCGCCGGCCGTGCGCCAATCCCGCTGCCGCATCCCGATCCTCCGGTCCTGCGCCCGACGCCGCGCGTGCCCGGCGCGCATCGTAGCGCCGGTTCAACCGCCGCCCGCGCGCCTCGTCGCGTCAGCGCGCCCGCAGCCTGAACCGGATCGGCACATCCCCCGCCTGCGCCACGGGCTTCCCATCGTGCAGCGCCGGCTGGAAGCGCCAGCTCCGCACGGCGGCCAGGGCCGCGTCGTCGAGGCGCTCGTAGCCCGAGGACTCGCCGACGCTCGCGTCCGCGACGCTGCCGTCCGCGAGCACCAGCGCATGGATGACGACCAGGCCTTCCTCGCCGGCCTGGCGCGCGGCCAGCGGATACTCGGGCGCGACGTTGCCGCCGAGGGGGATGGGGAACAGGCCTGTGCCGCCCTCGTGGCCGCCGGGACCGGGGCCGACGCCCGTGCCCACGCCTCCGCCCTCGCCGCCGCCGTGGCCCGCGCTGCCGTCGGCCGCGCCGACGCTGGCACCGAATCCAGCGCCGAGTCCGTCGCCGTCGCCGAAGAGTCCGATGTCCGGCGGCCGCGCGCCGCGCGGCTTGCCGAGCAGCGATGCGGGAGCAGGCGGGCCCTGCCATGCGTCGGTCGTCGCGACCGGCGCGCTCGCGTCGAGCGCGGGCGGCGCCGTTTGCGGCGGCACTTCAGCCGGCGCCGCTGGCGACTCGTACGCGGGCGTCGAGACGACGTTGCGCTGGTCGGCCAGCACCTCGAGCAGCCAGCGCGCCACGTCGGGCTGCGGCGCAGTCGGCGCGATCGGCGCGGTCGGCTTTGGCGGCACGGGCTGCACGGGTGCCGCGACCGTC
>DASUFI010000059.1:0-2410 GCA_036274635.1 Planctomycetota bacterium | reverse complement strand
CGTCGGAGGGCTGTGATGCGGCGTGCCGCGGCTCTCGCGCTGCTGCTCGTGGCCTGCGGCGGCGACCCGGGGCCTGCGTCGCCGTCGCTGGCAGCCCCCACCGTGCTGCTGCTCACGCTGGACACCACGCGTGCCGACCGCCTCGGCTGCTACGGCGACGCGACCGCGCGCACCCCGCGCCTCGACGCGCTCGCGGCCGCGGGGCTGCGCTGCGAGCACGCCTGGGCGCCTGCGCCGATCACGCTGCCCGCGCACGCCACGCTGCTCACGGGCACCTGGCCCGCGCGGCACGGCCTGCGCGTGAACGCCGGCGTCGCCGCCGGCAGCCGCGCGCGCCTCATCTCCGAGGCGCTCGCCGAGCGCGGCTTCCTGTGCGCGGCCTTCGTGGGCAGCTTCGTGCTGGACGCGCGCTTCGGCCTCGCGCAGGGCTTCGACACCTACCACGGCCCGCCCACCGGCGCGCTGGGCGCGGCGCCCGAGGTGGTCGAGCGCCCTGCCGATCAGGTCGTCGACGACGCGCTGGCCTTCCTCGCGCAGGTGCCGCCCGACCGGCCGCTCTTCCTGTGGGTGCACTGCTACGACCCGCACCAGCCGCTGCGCCCGCCGCAGCGCCTGCTGTCGCTGGTGCCCGACGCCTACGCGGGCGAGATCGCCTTCTGCGACGAGCAGGCGGGTCGGCTGCTGGACGCGCTCGCGCCGCGTGAGCCGCTGGTGCTGGTGGTCGCCGACCACGGCGAGGCGCTCGGCGAGCACGGCGAGCCCACGCACGGCCTGCTGCTGCACGACGCGACGCTGCGCGTGCCGCTGCTGCTGGCCGGCCCCGGCGTGCCGCACGGGGTGCTGGACGCCCCCGCCGGCTCCATCGACGTGGCCGCCACGCTGCTGGATGCGCTGGGCCTCCCGTCCAGGCTGCTGCCCGACCAGCAGGGCGTCTCGCTGCTGGCGCTGTTCCGCGACGCGCGGCCCGCGGCCGAGCGCGCGCTCCTGCTCGAGACCCGGCTGCCGTGGCAGAGCTACCGCTGGCACCCGCTCGACGGCGTCGTGTGGCACGGCCTCAAGCTGGTGGACGGCGCGCGCCCCGAGGTCTTCGCGCTGGGCGAGGATCCGCACGAGCTGCACGACCTGTCCGCCTCGCGTCCCGAGGCGCTGGCGGCGCTGCGCGCGCAACGCGACGCGCTGCTGGCCGCGCCGGGCGCCGACTGGTCCGAGCCACGCGCGCCCGACGCCGCCGAGAGCGCGGCCCTGCGGGCGCTGGGCTACGTGGGCGACGGCTCGTCGGCACCGCCCGCGGACGCCCTGGCCGGCCTCCCCGATCCGCGCGACCGCCTGCCCGACCTCGCGCTGCAGGAGCAGGCCCTGGTGCAGCTGCGCCGCGGGCGGCTGCTGCTGGGCCTCGACCCGCCCCCGCCCGGCGCCCCGCCGCGCGACGAGCCGGAGGGCGCCGCGTGCCTCGAGCGCGCGGCGGGGCTGCTGCGCCAGGTGCTGGCCGGCTACGCCGACGACCCCGACGCCCTCGCGAACCTCGGCCTGGTGGAGCTCTCGCGTGGCCGCTACGCCGAGGCCGAGGCGGCCTTCGAGCACCACGCGGCGCTCGAGCCGCGCTCGGCCCCCACGCGCTTCAACCTGGGCCTGTGCCACGCCGCGGCCGGCCGCGACGACTGGGCCGGGCAGGAGATGGCCGCGGCGCTCACGCTGGAGCCGCACCTGCTGGCCGCCGCGCTGTGGCTCGCGGACCACGCCGAGCGCGCGGGCCAGCGCGACCTCGCGGCCTTCTGGCTGCGGCAGGCGCTGAGCGCGGGCGGGCTGGCCGACGATCAGCGGGCGCAGCTGGCCGCGCGCGCCGCGGCGCTCGGGCCGCCGAGCGGCGCGCCGCCGGGCTTCCCCGTGACCGACCTGCGCACGGCGCGCGCGCGGGCGGAGGCCCCGCGATGAGCGACGCGCCGCTGCCTCTCGCCAGCGAGACCGCCTGCGTGCACTGCGGCTTCTGCCTGCCCGCCTGCCCCACGTGGAGCGCGCTGGGCACGGAGATGGACACGCCGCGCGGCCGTCTCGTCCTGATGGACGCGCTGCTCACCGGCCGCGCCGCGCCGGGGCCCGAGCTGGTGCGGCACCTCGACCTGTGCCTCGGCTGCCGCGCCTGCGAGACCGAGTGCCCCTCGGGCGTGCGCTACGGCGAACGGCTGTCGGAGGCGCGCGAGCACCTGCACGGCGCGGCGAGCCGGCCGCTGCGCCAGCGGCTGCTGGAGCGCGCGGTGCTCGCAGGCGTCGCGCTGCCGCCGCGCCTGCAGGACGCGGGCGCCTGGCTGCTGCGCGAGCTGGTGCAGGGCGGCCTGCTGCGCGCGCCGCGCGCGCCGCGGGGTGGCACGGTCGCCACGGGCGCGGGGCTGCTGCGCAGCGGCGTGGCCGAGCT
>DASUFI010000058.1:0-17484 GCA_036274635.1 Planctomycetota bacterium | reverse complement strand
GTCCGTTGCGCCCAGCGGGCGGCACGCCCGGCCCCTCGGGTTTCACCGCCGCGCCTTGTCGCGATGGCCCGGGCTGTCATAGACTCCGGGGCTCGATTGACCGCCCTGCGCGGGGCTTCCGCACACCCCAAGGACCCTTCGATGAAGATCGGCGTGCCCACCGAGATCAAGCCCAGCGAGAACCGCGTGGCCATGGTGCCCGCGGGCGTCGACATCCTCGTGCGCGACGGCCACCAGGCGTTCGTGCAGCAGGGGGCCGGGCTGGGCAGCGGCATCCCCGACGCCGACTACGTGAAGGCCGGCGCCACGCTGCTCGCCACGGCCGACGAGGTCTGGGCCCAGTCCGAGATGATCGTCAAGGTCAAGGAGCCCATCGAGGTCGAGTACAAGCGCTGCCGCAAGGGGCAGCTCATCTTCACCTACTTCCACTTCGCGGCCAGCGAGACGCTCACGGACGCGATGGTGAAGAGCGGCGCCGCGTGCGTGGCCTACGAGACGGTCGAGGTCAACGGCACGCTGCCGCTGCTGACGCCCATGAGCGAGGTGGCCGGCCGCATGGCGGTGCAGGAGGGCGCCAAGTACCTCGAGAAGCCCATGGGCGGCCGCGGCGTGCTGCTGGGCGGCGTGGCGGGCGTGAAGCCGGGCTCGGTGCTGATCCTGGGCGGCGGCATCGTGGGCATCAACTCGGCCAAGATGGCCGCGGGCCTCGGCGCGCGCGTCGTGATCATGGACACGAACATGGACCGCCTGCGCTACCTCGACGACGTGCTGCCCGCCAACGTGATCACGCGGTACTCCAACCGACTGGCCATCCTGGAGGAACTGCCGTCGGCGGATCTGGTCGTAGGCGCCGTGCTGATCTCGGGCGCGAAGGCGCCCAAGCTGGTCACGCGTCCGGACCTGCGGCTGCTGCCGGCGGGCGCGGTCATCGTGGACGTGGCCGTGGACCAGGGCGGCTGCGTGGAGACCATCCGTCCGACGACGCACCTCGACCCGGTGTACGAGGTGGACGGCATCGTGCACTACGGCGTGGCCAACATGCCGGGCGCCGTGCCGCGCACGAGCACCTTCGCGCTGACGAACGTCACGCTGCCCTACGCGCGGGTGCTGGCCCGCGACGGGCTGCGCAAGGCGCTGCGCACCGAGCCGGCGCTGCGCAAGGGGCTCAACGTCATGGACGGCACCATCACGCACCGCGGCGTGGCCGAGGCCTTCGGCCGCAAGTCCGTGGAGCCGGAGGCCGTCCTGGCCTGAGGTTGGCGGCGGCGCTCTGGCGCCGGCGCGGCTCGCTGGCGCTGCTGCTGGCGGCGGGCGTCGCGGCGCTCTCGGCGCTGCGCCCGCCGGCGCCGCGCGCGACGCTCGCCGTCGGCACGCCGCTGGGGCGCCTCGCGGTGCTGGACGGCGACACGCTGCGTCTGCCCGACGGCCGGCGCGTGCGCCTGCCGGCCGTGGACACGCCCGAGCTCGGTCGTCCCTGCGCCGCGCAGGCCCGCGACCTCACGGCGGCGCGCCTGGCCGCGGCGGCCGACGTGCGCCTCGCGCCCGCCGACCCGCCGCACGACCACTACGGGCGCCTGCTCGCCGACGTGCTGCTCGATGGCTTCAGCCTGCAGGAGGCTCTGCTGTCCGCGGGCCTGGCCACGGTCTACGACAGCGAGTCGCCGCGCCTGCTGGCGCTTCAGGCGCAGGCCGTGGGGGCGCGCCGCGGCATGCACGCCCGCCTCGACCGGGCGCACGGGCCCTTCCTGGTCACGGCGCACCGCTTCCACCGCCCCGGCTGCCCCTGGGTGCGAGGCGAGGGGGCGGCGGCCGACCTGTGCCCCGACGCGGCCACGGCGCTGGCCGCGGGCCGTTCTCCCTGCCGCACCTGCCTGGCCTGGCCGCCCTGAAAGTGAAGCTCTCGCCGCGACGGGATAGAGTGAGGCGGGACCCACCCGAAATGGCGAAGGACGTGCTCACCACCGGCGACGTCGCGCGCACCTGCGGCGTGACCATTCGCACCGTCATCAAGTGGTTCGAGGAAGGGCGCCTCGAGGGCTACAAGCTGCCGGGCTCGCGCGACCGTCGCTTCACGCGCTCGGCGCTCGAGCGCTTCCTGCGCGCCAACGACATGCCCATGGAGCTGCTGGGCCGCGCGCCCGACGGCGCGCCGCGCGTGCTCGTGGCCGACGACGACTCCGCGGTGCTGCGGCTCATCGAGCGCAGCCTGGCCGACTTGGGCACGCTGCAGGTGGCCACCGCCTCGTCGGGCTGGGAGGCCGGCCTGCGCACCGCCGCCTGGCGGCCGGACGTGCTGCTGCTGGACTACCGCCTGGGCGACACGACGGGCGAGGACGTGGCCGTGGGCGTGCGCCGACTCGACCCGCTGTACCACCCCGCAGTCATCGTCATGTCGGCCTTCCTCCCGCCCGAGGACGTGACGCGCGTGCTGGAGCGCGGCGTCGACGCCTTCATGAGGAAGCCCTTCGAACTGAGCGAGCTGCGCCATACCGTGTTGCGTCACGCCGGCCTGCCGGTGGCCTGACCCTCGACGCCGGGAGCTGCATGGACTGGTTCGCCGCGCTGATCCTCGGCCTCGTCGAGGGCGTCACCGAGTACCTGCCGGTCAGCTCCACGGGGCATCTGCTGGTGACGCAGAGGCTGCTGGGCATCCCGGCGGACGAGGCGGCGAATGCCTTCGCGATCTGCATCCAGGCGGGCGCGATCCTGGCGGTGCTGCTGCTCTACGGCGGGCGTGTGCGCAGTGCGCTGGCCGGCATCGCGGGGCGCGATCCGGCGGGGCGGCGGCTGGCGATCGCGCTCGTGGTGGCCTTCTTGCCGGCGCTGATCATCGGCGGGCTGGCCGGAGGGTGGTTCAAGAGCACCTTCTTCGGGCCGTGGCCCATCGCCTGCGCGTGGATCGCGGGCGGCCTGCTCATCCTCGCGCTGCGCGGGCGCGTGCGGCCGGAGGGCGGCGCGCCGCTGGAGGCGCTGGCGCCGCGGCAGGCGCTGCTCATCGGCCTCGCCCAGTGCGTGGCGATGATCCCGGGCACCAGCCGCAGCCTCGTGACGCTGCTGGCGGGCGTGGGCGTCGGGCTCTCGCTCGCGGCGGCGGTGGAGTTCTCCTTCCTGCTCGGCCTGCTCACGCTGACGGCCGCCACGGTCCACGACGCGCTCAAGTCGGGCGGGCTCATGCTGCACGAGTACGGCTGGCCGCCGCTGCTCATCGGCTTCGCCACCGCCTGCGTCACGGCGGTCATCGCCGTGCGCTGGATGGTGAGCTGGCTGCACAGCCACGGCCTCGGCGTCTTCGGCTGGTGGCGCTTGGTCGCCGGCGGAGCACTCGTGCTGGCCCTGCTGCGCGGCTGGATGCCCACGTCCGGCTAGCCCGTCGGCCGACCGCTCGCCGCGCGCGGGTCATGCGGTATGCTCCCGGCCCCTCCGGGCAGGGAGCCATGGCCAAGCGCGCGCTCATCACGGGCATCACGGGACAGGACGGCAGCTATCTCGCCGAGCTGCTGCTCTCCAAGGGCTACACGGTCACTGGCGTGGTGCGGCGCTCGTCCACCGACCACTACGAGCGCATCGACCACCTCGTGGACAAGGTCGCGATCGTGGACGCGGACCTGCTCGACCCGTCCTCGCTGGTGCGCGCGCTGGAGCAGAGCCAGGCCGACGAGGTCTACAACCTCGCGGCACAGAGCTTCGTGCCCACCAGCTTCCGCCAGCCGGTGCTCACGGCCGAGTTCACGGCGGTGGCCGTGGCGCGCCTGCTCGAGGCCGTGCGCCAGGTGCGGCCCCAGGCGCGCTTCTACCAGGCCAGCAGCAGCGAGATGTTCGGCAAGGTGACCCAGACGCCGCAGACGGAGGACACGCGCTTCCATCCGCGCAGCCCGTACGGCGTGGCCAAGGTCTACGGCCACTGGATCACGGTGAACTACCGCGAGGCCTACGGGATGCACGCCAGCAGCGGCATCCTCTTCAACCACGAGTCGCCGCGGCGCGGGCTGCAGTTCGTGACGCGCAAGATCAGCCACGCGGTGGCGCGCATTCGGCACGGCCTGCAGGAGAAGCTGGTGCTGGGCAACCTCGACGCGCGCCGCGACTGGGGCTTCGCGGGCGACTTCGTCGAGGCCATGTGGCTCATGCTGCAGCAGGAGCAGCCGGGCGACTTCGTCATCGCCACGGGCCAGACCCACAGCGTGCGCGAGTTCTGCGAGATCGCCTTCCGGCACGCGGGCCTCGACTGGCAGGAGCACGTGGTCACGGACCCGCGCCACCTGCGCCCGGCCGAGGTGGACCTGCTGCAGGGCGACGCGGGCAAGGCGCACAGGGTGCTGGGCTGGCGGCCGCGCGTCGACTTCCCCACGCTGGTGAAGATGATGACCGACGCGGACCTCGCCCTCGTGGCGCCCCAGGGCCGCTGAGGTGCGCGCGCTTGTCACGGGCGCGGCCGGCTTCGCGGGGCGACACCTGTGCGCGGCGCTGGCGCGCGGCGGCCACGCGGTGACGGCGGCCGGCCTGCCCGGACCGCACGGCCCGCCCGCGGGCGCGACGTGGCGGGAGCTCGACGTCACCGACACCGGCGCCTGCCGCGCGGCGCTGGCGGATGCGCGTCCCGACTGGGTCTTCCACCTCGCGGGCTACGCGCACGTGGGGCGCGCCGAGGCCGAGCCCGACGAGTGCCTGCGCATCAACTTCGGCGGCACGCGCGCGCTGCTGGCGGCCTGCCTGCGCGAGGCGCCGCGCGCGCGGCTGCTGCTGGCCAGCAGCTCCGAGGTCTACGGGCGCGTGCCGCCGGACGCGCCGCCGCTGGTCGAGGACCGGCCGCTGCAGCCGGCCACCGTCTACGCCGTCAGCAAGGCCGCGGCCGAGATGGCCTGCCACCACGCCGCCGCGCGCGGCCTCGACGTGGTCGTGCTGCGGGCCTTCAACCACGTGGGGCCGGGGCAGTCGGACGACTTCGTGGCCTCGGCCTTCGCGCGCCAGCTGGCGCGCATCGAGGCGGGGCTGCAGGAGCCGGTGCTGCGCGTGGGTAACCTGGCCGCCGTGCGCGACCTCGCGGACGTGCGTGACGTCGCCGCCGCCTACGTGCGGGCCGCCGAGTCCGGTCGCGCCGGCGAGACCTACAACGTCACCAGCGGAACCGCGGTGGCCGTGCAGGCCCTGCTGGACGAGCTGCGCGCGCAGTCGCGCCGGCCGGTGCGCGTGGAGCAGGACCCGGCGCGCATGCGCCCGCTGGACGTGCCCGTGATCCACGGCAGCGCCGAGAAGCTGGCGCGCGACACGGGCGTGCGCCTCGTGCTCGACCTGCGCCGCACGCTGGGCGACGTGCTGGACTACTGGCGCGCGAGCGAGGCCGCCGAGAAGTTGCGGCGGTAGCGGTCCACGACGGCCTGCAGCGCCCGGCCGGGGCAGTTGGTGGGATCGGGCCGCACCTCGCGATGCGTGCGGATGTCGTTGGCCGTCAGCGCGTACTGCCGGCACAGCGCGTCGAGCAGCTGCGAGAGCGCCGCCTGCTGCGCCAGCGGCACGGGCTGGTCGTCGAAGTTGCCCAGGAGGCATACGCCGACGGCGCCGCGGTTCAGGCCGGCGCCCTCGTGCGCGCCCTGCCAGCGCAGCGGCCGGCCTTCCCAGATGCCGCCGCCGGCATCGATGAGGAAGTGGTAGCCGATGTCCGCCCAGCCCTTCTCCTGGTGGGCGGCCTGGATCTCGCGGATCTCGCTGGCCACGGCCTTGGGCCAGGTGGTGGTGGAGTCCATCGCCGTGTGGTGGACGGTGACGTGCGTCACCGGCAGCATCGGGTCGACGTTGGCGCGCACCGGCGCGGCGCTCCACTCGGCTCGGCGATGGATGCCGGCCAGCAGGCGCGTGGGATCGTCGGGGAGCTCGCCCGGCAGCAGCGGCCTCGCTTCGGCCGGGGCCGGCGGCGCCTTGGAGGCCGGGAGCAGGCGCGACTCCACCGAGGCCAGGCGCGTCGCGCTGAACCTGCGGATCTGACCCTTCCACTCGCTGGCGGCCGACGAATCGTGCGCCTCGCGCGCCGCGACGTAGGCGGAGTACTGCAGCTCCTCCTTGGCGCGGGCGCCGGGCGCGCCGGCGTCGAGGGCGCGGCCGTAGTTCTTCTGGGCGTCGCGCCAGCGCCCGAGGGCGGCCTGCGCGTCGGCCAGCGACTGCAGCGTCTCGCACGCCAGCGCACCGGAGGTGCTGGGCAGGTCCTCGACCGCGCGCTGGAAGGTGAGCACCGCCGAGCGCCCCTTGCCATCCGCCTGCAGCGAGCGGGCCTGGAGCAGCTGCAGCCGCGTGCGCGTGGCCGCGTCGCTCACCTTGGGCAGCTCGGCGTCGACGCGATCGATCACCTGGTCATGGTGGCCGGCGTCGGCGAGCGCCTGCAGCTGCTTGAGGAGGGGCTGCGCCTTGGCCTCGGCCGGGCTCGCCGCGGGCGGGGCCTTGCCGCTGCGGGCCGCCGGCGGAGACGTCGCAGCGCAGCCGCCTGCAGCCGCGGCGATGAGAAGGACGCACGGGAGCAGGCTGATCTTCATCGCGTGCGGCCAATGCTTTCAGCCGCGCAGGGCCGATTCAAGTCTGGTCCGATGTTCCGGATGCAGAGTCATGGCCAGGACCGCGGCCAGCAGCGCGACGCCCGCCAGCACGAGGTAGGTCACGGGGAGCCGCACCGTGAAGGCCGCGTCCCACGGCACGGCGAAGAGCACCGTGGCGAAGGCGAGGCGCGCCAGCAGGCTCTGGGCCGAGAGCAGCGACGCGCGCTCGCCGGCGCGGATGCGCTGGTTGAGCGACGTGCGCCCGACAGGCTGCAGGAAGCCGAAAGCCACCTGCTGCAGCACGAAGAGCCCCGGCACCAGCCAGCCCGGCGCCGCCGACAGCCCCGCGAAGGACACCGCCAGGAGCAGCAGCACGAAGCCCGCCGTGCGCCGCTCGCCCAGCGCCCCGAACACCCGCAGCACGACGTACACCGACAGGCCCGCCGCCAGGTTCAGGCCGCCCAGCACCAGCCCGTGCAGCCGCAGGTCGGTGGCGCCGGCCGCGAGCAGCGTCGGCTGGTAGAGCTGGAAGCCCATGCGCAGCAGCACGAACACCGCCACGAACCAGCCCAGCACCCACGGCACTCCCGGCGCGCCCAGCGCCGCGCGGGCCGCCGTGACGCTGGGCTTCGGGCGCCCGTTCGCCGCCCGCTCCTCCGGCAGGCGCGCGGCCAGCAGGGCCGAGACCACCATGACCCCCGCCGCGAGCTCGAAGGCCGCCGGCGTACCCAGCCAGAAGGCGACGCAGCCGCCGACCACGTCCAGGACGCACACCCCGAAGAGCCGCCAGCGGTGCGCCAGCGACTCCTCGCGGAACGTGTCCGCCGGCCGCCCGGCCGCCGTGACGTGGTCGTACAGCCAGGCCGAGTCGGCCCCCGAGATGAGCGCGTGCGCACCGCCCACGACGGCCATGAGCAGGTGCGCCCCGGCGAGCGACTGCGCCCGCCCCAACAGCACGAAGGCCGCGCCCAGCACCAGCGGCCCCGCCACCAGCACCGGCCGACGCCCGATGCGATCGGCCAACCAGCCCCACGGCAGCTCGCAGGCCACCATGGCCAGGTAGTAGGTGGACCACAGCGACGCGTACTCGTCCGGCGACCAGCCGCGCGTCACCGTGAAGTGCGTGTACATCACCGGCACCCAGGCGAAGGCGAAGGTGAGGGCGGAATACATCCGGAAGGTGCGCGTGCCGCGATCGGCGGGCAGGGACGGGGCGGCCATGGGCCGATTGTGGGTTGCTCCCGCGGGCCATCCAAGCCGCCCCGGCCGCTGGGAAGCTTTCGCACGGCCGGTTACGATGAGCTGGATGAAGCTCGCAGCACGCATGGGCCGTCTCGGGACGGAGACGGCATTCGAAGTCCTGGCTCGCGCCCGCGCGCTCGAGGCGCAGGGCAAGCATGTCGTGCATCTCGAGATCGGCGAGCCCGACATGGACACGCCGGCGAACATCGTGAAGGCCGGCCAGGAGGCGCTCGGCAAGGGGTTCACGCACTACGGGCCGTCGGCCGGCCTGCCTGGGCTGCGCGAAGCGATCGCCGAAGACTTCACGAAGCGCCGCGGCGTGGGGGTGAAGCCCGAGCAGGTGGTGGTCTACCCCGGCGCCAAGCCGGTCATGTTCTTCATGTTCCTCGCCCTGCTCGAGGAGGGCGACGAGGCCATCTACCCCAACCCGGGGTTCCCGATCTACGAGTCGATGATCAACTACGCCGGCGCGAAGGCGGTGCCGCTGCCGCTCCGGAAGGAGCGGCAGTTCCGCGCGGACGTGGCCGAGCTGGCCTCGCTGGTCACGCCGAAGACGAAGATCATCGTCCTCAACAGCCCCCAGAACCCGACGGGCTCGATGCTCACCAGCGACGACCTCAAGGGCATCGCGAAGTTGGCCGCGGACAAGGGCCTCTGGATCCTGGCCGACGAGATCTACGCCCGCATCCTGTACGGCGCGGCGCACGACACCGTGCTGCGCTACGGGGACCCGTCGCGCATCGTGGTGCTGGACGGCTTCAGCAAGACCTACGCGATGACGGGCTGGCGCCTCGGCTACGGCATCATGCCGGCGGAGTTCGCGACGCACATGGCGCGGCTGCAGACGAACGCCACCAGCTGCACCGCGGCCTTCACGCAGATGGCCGGCGTCGAGGCCCTGCGCGGCCCGCAGGACGCGGTGGACCGCATGGTGGCCGAGTTCCGCAAGCGTCGCGACGTCATCGTGGCCGGGCTCAACGCGCTCGACGGCGTCAGCTGCGTGGAGCCGCAGGGCGCCTTCTACGTCTTCCCGGACATCCGCGGCACCGGGTTCAGCAGCAAGGACCTCGCGGCGCGGCTGCTGGACGAGGCGGGTGTCGCCTGCCTCTCGGGCACGGCCTTCGGCAAGCACGGCGACGGCTTCCTGCGCTTCAGCTACGCCAACTCGGTCGACAACATCCGCGAGGCCCTGAAGCGCTTCGCCGGCTTCCTGGCCTCGGCGCGCGCAACGGCGAAGGCCTGATGCGCCGCGCGCCCCGCGCCGCGGCCGCGCGAGCCTGACGTGCGCCTCGGCTTCCTGATCGACAACCGCAAGTGCATCGGCTGTCACGCCTGCACGCTGGCGTGCAAGTCGGAGCACGACGTGCCGCTGGGCGTGAACCGCACCTGGGTGAAGCAGGTGGAGACGGGCGAGTTCCCCGCGGTGCGGCGCAGCTTCCACGTCATGCGCTGCAACCACTGCGCCGACGCGCCGTGCGTGGAGATCTGCCCGGTCTCGGCGCTGTACGTGCGGCCGGACGGCATCGTCGATTTCGACAACGGCCGCTGCATCGGCTGCAAGGGCTGCCTGCAGGCCTGCCCCTACGACGCGCTGTACATCGACCCGCGCAACGACACGGCGGCCAAGTGCAACTTCTGCAGCCACCGCGTGGACCGCGGCCTGCTGCCGGCCTGCGTCGTCGCGTGTCCCGAGCAGGCCATCGTGGCGGGGGACCTGGCCGATCCATCCACCCTCATCGCGCAGCTCGTCGCGGGCCAGCCCGTGCAGGTGCGCAAGCCGGAGAAGGGCACGAGCCCGTCGCTGTACTACATCGAGGGCGACGGCGCGGCGCTGGATCCGCTCGCGGCGCGCGGCGGGCGCTGCACCACGACGGACGTGCCGCAGGACGGCCGCCCGCTGGCGGCGCTGGGCGTCCTCGGCGCCCTCGACGGCGCGGGCGGCGCGCGCGTCAGCTACGACGCGCCCAAGTCGCCGCCGTGGGGCTGGCACGTGTCGGGCTACCTGGTCACCAAGGCGCTGGCGGCGGGGCTGCTGCTGCTGCCGCTGGGCGCGGCGCTGGTGTTCGGGCGCGACGTGCCCCAGGCCCTGCTGCTCGCCTGCGGCGTGGCCTCGCTGCTCATGCAGGCGGCCACGGCCGCGCTGCTCGTCGCGGACCTGCAGCGTCCCGACCGCTTCCTCAACGTCCTGCTGCGCGGCAACAGCTCGAGCTGGCTGGTGCGCGGCGCGTGGATCCTGTCCGCCTTCGGCGCCGCCAGCACGCTCTGGCTGCTGTCGGCGTGGAGGGAGTGGCCCGTGGCGGCCTCCGCCTTCGGCTGGCTGTCACTGCTGCTGGCTCCCTGCGCCGCGGTCTACACCGCCTTCCTCTTCGCGCAGGCCAAGGGACGCGACCTGTGGCAGAGCCCGCTGCAGCCGGTGCACATGGCCCTGCACGCGCTGCTCGCCGGCGCCGCGGGCGTGCTGCTGCTCGAGGCCTGCCTGGCGCCGTCGGCCGGCCTCGGGGACGTGGCCGCGCGCATCCTGCTCTTCGGCCTGCCGCTCGACGTGCTGCTGGCTCTCGCCGAGATCGCGCTGCCGCACCCGACCAAGGCCGCCGCCGCCGCCGCGCGCCACCTGCACGCGGGCGAGGCCGCGCCGCGCTTCTGGGGTCTGGTCGTGCTGGGCAGCCTGCTGGCGGCCGCGCTGGTGGGGGCGCTCGACGCGCGCGCGGCGGGCGCCATCGTGACGCTGCTCGTGCTCGTCGCCCGCAACGACCTGTGGGTGCGGGCGGGCCAGAAGGTACCGCTCTCGTGACGCGTCGCCCGGGGCAGCACGCCGGGTGGGTGGAGCGGCTCGCGGAGTCGCTGGGCCTCATCGAGCAGCTCTCGCCCGGCGAGGAGCCGTTGCCGCCGCTCTCGCCCACGGGGCTCTCGGCCTTCCCGCCCGACGCGCAGTGGGACGACTGGACCGAGTACGACGCCCGCAGCTGGCCCGAGCGCCGCGCGCGCCATCGCATGCTGGTGCCGACCACCTGCTTCAACTGCGAGTCGGCCTGCGGCCTGCTGGCCTACGTGGACCGCGAGACGCTGGAGATCCAGCGCTTCGAGGGCAACCCCAGGCACCCCGCCTCGCGCGGCCGCACCTGCGCCAAGGGGCCGGCCACCATCAACCAGGTGCACGACGCCGACCGCATCCTGTACCCGCTGCGCCGCAAGGGCCCGCGCGGCAGCGGCGAGTGGGAGCGCGTGGGCTGGGACACGGTGCTGTCCGAGATCGGCGGCCGTATCGCGCGCGCCTTCCGCGAGGGACGCGGCCAGGAGGTCATCTACCACGTGGGGCGCCCGGGGCACGAGGGCTACATGGATCGCGTGCTCAAGGCCTGGGGCATCGACGGGCACAACAGCCACACCAACGTCTGCTCGGGCGCCGCGCGCCTCGGCTACGCGCTGTGGCAGAAGTACGACCGGCCCTCGCCCGACTACGCGCACGCGCGCTTCATCCTGCTCATCTCGGCGCACCTCGAGTCGGGCCACTACTTCAACCCGCACGCGCAGCGCATCATCGAGGGCATGCAGTCGGGCGCGGAGCTGGCCGTGCTCGACCCGCGGCTCAGCAACACGGCCTCGATGGCCACGCACTGGCTGCCCACGCGGCCGGGCAGCGAGGCGGCGGTGCTGCTGGCCATGGCGCGCGTGCTGCTGGCCGAAGGCCGCTTCGATCGCGACTTCGTGCGCGAGTGGGTCAACTGGCGTGCGTGGATGGCGCACCGCGGGCAGCCGGGCGCGGACTTCGACGCCTTCGTGGCCGCCCTGCTGGAGCACTACGCGGAGTTCACGCCGGAGTTCGCGGCGGCGGAGTCGGGCGTGCCGGCGGCGCAGATCGTGGACGTGGCGCGGCGCGTGGGGGCGGCCGGCAGCCGCTTCGCCGCGCACACCTGGCGCTCGGCCGGCAGCGGCAACCTCGGCGGTTGGTGCGTGGCGCGCGCGCTGCAGTTCCTCTCGGTGCTCACCGGCTCCGTCGGCACCAAGGGCGGCACGCTGCCCGCCGGCTGGAACAAGTTCGTGCCCACCTTCTTCGACAACCCGCCGCCGCAGAAGGTGTGGAACGACCTGCACTACCCGCCCGAGTGGCCGCTATGCCACTACGAGATGAGCTTCGTCCTGCCGCACCTGCTGCGCGAGGGGCGCGGCCGGCTCGACACCTACTTCACGCGCGTCTTCAACCCGGTCTGGACCTATCCCGACGGCTTCGCGTGGATCGAGATGCTCAGCGACGAGAGCAAGGTGGGCTGCCACATCGCGCTGACGCCCACCTGGAACGAGACCGCCTTCTACGCCGACTGGGTGCTGCCCATGGGCCACGGCCCCGAGCGGCACGACCTCAACAGCTACGAGACGCACGACGGCGTGTGGATCGCCTTCCGCCAGCCGGTGCGGCGCGAGGCCCTGCGCCGGCTGGGCAAGCCGGTGCAGTTCACCTACGAGGCCAACCCCGGCGAGGTCTGGGAAGAGGACGAGTTCTGGATCCAGCTCTCCTGGCGGCTCGACGCCGACGGCCAGCTGGGCATCCGCCGCCACTTCGAGAGCCCGCTGCGCAAGGGTCAGGCCGTGTCGGTGGAGGAGTACTACGCCGCCATCTTCGACAAGGTGCCCGGCCTGCCCGAGGCCGCGCGCGCCGCGGGACTCGACCCGCTGGGCTACATGCGCCGCTTCGGCGCCTTCGAGGTGCGGCGCGAGACCAGCGGCCAGCATCGCGAGGAGCTGCCGGCGGCCAGCCTCGCCGGCGCCCGCACCACGGACGACGGCCGCGTGCTCGGGCCCGACGGCGCGCTGCGCGGCATCCACGCCGACGGCGCCGCGCGCCGCGGCTTCCCCACGCCCTCGGGCCGCCTCGAGTTCTTCTCGCCGACCATGGCCGAGTGGGGCTGGCCCGAGCACGCCGTGCCGGGCTACGTGCACAGCCACGTGCACCCCGAGCGCCTCGACGCCGCGCGCGGCGAGTTCGTGCTGCTGCCCACCTTCCGCCTGCCCAACCTGATCCACTCGCGGTCGGGCAACAGCAAATGGCTCACCGAGATCAGCCACCGCAACCCGGTGTGGATCAACGCCGCCGACGCGCGCGCGCTGGGCCTGAAGACCGACGACCTCGTGCGCCTCGAGACCGAGATCGGCCACTTCATCGACAAGGTGTGGGTCACCGAGGGCGTGCGCCCCGGCGTGGTGTGCTGCAGCCACCACATCGGCCGCTGGCGGCGGGCGCAGGATCCGCATGCCAACCGCTGGGCCACCAACACCGTGCGCCTCGAGCGCGACGGCCGGCGCTGGCGCATGAGCACGGTGTCGGGCCCGCAGCCATCCGACAGCGCCGACCCCGACACGCGCCGCCTCTGGTGGCGCGACGGCGGCGTGCACCAGAACATCACGCACGCGGTGCACCCCGACCCGCTCTCCGGCATGCACTGCTGGCACCAGAAGGTGCGCGTCACTCCGGCCGGCCCGGACGACCGTTACGGCGACGTCGTGGTGGACCTCGACAAGAGCCAGGCCGTCTTCCGCGAGTGGCTGTCCTGGACGCGCGGCGATCGCGCGCCCGCTGGCCTGCGCCGGCCGCTGTGGTTCAACCGCCCGCTGCGGCCCACCGACGAGGCCTATCGCCGCTGAACGCGGCTCGGCCTCAGAGCACGCGGTACAGCTCGAACAGGAAGCCGACGTCCAGGTTCATCTCGACGTCGGCCGAGAGCCGCCAGCAGGGCGAGAGCGGGCGCGGGTCGGTCAGCTCGCCCAAGGCCTGGATGGCGTAGGCGCGCACGTAGGCCGGCTGCGACTCGTCGCGTGCCACGGCCATGAGCGGCGCGAGGGTCGAGCGGTCGCCCACCAGCCCGAGGCCGTGCAGCACGGCCGCACGGTGCACGGCGCCGGGCAGCTTGGCCATGTCGCCAGCCAGCGCGGCCAGGCGCGCCCGGTCGCCCAGCAGCCCGAGCCCGATGATGGAGGAGCGCACGACCTCCACGTCCGAGGACGAGCGCGCCTGGTCCTCGAGGCGCTGCGCCACCTCCGGCGTGCGCGCGTCGAGCAGGCCCATGGCCAGGCTGAGGTTGGACTGCAGCAGCGGGTCGCGGGCCTGGTTGAAGCGCTCCAGCAGCGGGTCGACGGCATCGGGCGAGGCCAGGACGCCCAGGGCGATGGCCAGGGCGCCGACGTGGCTGGCCTCGTGCTCGTCCTTCAGCGAGGCCAGCAGCGGCGCGGCATTCGTGAAGTGGCCGTCCAGCGCCAGGCCCAGCGCGAGGTGCGGCCGGTCGTCCGAGCGGCCGTCGGGCAGCGCAGCCTGCAGCCAGGCCCGGGCCGGCTCGGTGCGCGTGTGCCCCAGGGCGTGGAAGAGCACGCGCCGCGCCGAGGCGTCATTCTCCTCAGCGGCGCGCGCGATGAGCGCCTCGACCTCGCCCGGCTGCAGCGTGCCCGGCCAGGCCTCGAAGGCCGTCGCTGCCGAGCGCCGCACCTGGTTGTCCGAGTCGGCCAGCAGCTTGAGCAGCAGCGGCACGGAAGCCGGCTCGCCCAGCCGGCCCAGGGCGAAGGCGATGAGCGCCCGCACGTCGGCCTGCGAGCCGAAGAGGTGGCTCTCCGCCAGAGCCCGCAGGGGCGCACCCAGCGCGGCATCTCCGGTGAGCCCGGCCGCGTAGATGACCGCCCCGCGCAGCTGGTTGTTGACCCCCGCCAGGGCCTTCTCGGCCAGCGCCGCCCGCAGGACGTCGAGGGCCTCGGTGGTGCCCAGCAGGGCCAGGCCCGCGGCGGCGTAGGTGCGGATCTCGGCGCCCTGGCCCTCGTCGCGGAACAGGCGCACGAGCGTCTCCACGGCCTGCGGGCTGCCGCAGAAGCCCAGGGCCAGCAGGGCCTGGGTGCGCACGAACAGGTCCGGATCGCTCTCCACGACCAGCTCGATGTAGGGCACGGCCTCGGTGCGCTGCAGGCGCCCGAGGGAGAGCACCGCGGCCGCCCGCACGTCCCGCGTGTTGACCCGCGGCGCGACCATGCGCACGGAGATCTTGTCGCGCAGCGCGTCGACCAGCAGGGGCAGGACCAGCGAGGTGCGGTCGTCGGCCGTGATGGGCTCGTAGCGGGCGCCGGCGGTGGTCGCGCGGGCCGGCAGGCGGTTCTTCACGTCCAGGAGGGGCTCCTGGTTGAAGTCGAACCACCACTCCCAGCGCGAGGGGTCGAACTCCAGCTGCGGCCCGAGGCCCGGCTGCGCCACGATCCCGTTCACCGGCGGCGGCACGCCGGGGTCCGGCGCGGGCGGGATGTATTGGCCGCCATGGAACATCGCCAAAACGAGCGGCAGGGCCAGAAGCATCTCGAGCATGGAATCCACCTCAGGCTTCGAATCGACAATTCACCAAGCTACGATCGGCCGGCATGAAGACCAGCTTGATCCTCAGCGTCGTGCTTTGCTGCCTGCCGGCCGCACGCGCCGGCGACCTCCCCGGAACCGCGTACGCGCTGCCGCCCGCCGGCACGGTGCTGCGCGCCGGGCCGGGCCTGGACTTCCCCGGCGTGCTCACGCTGGACGGTGATGCCGTCGTGCGCGTGGGCGAGCTGCGCGGAACGTACCGGGAGGTCTTCGTGCCGCAGGGCTTCCCGGTGTTCATGCACTCAGACTACGTCGCGGTCACGCGCAGCTCGGCCACCGTCACCGTGACAGGCGACCGCGTGAACATGCGGCTGCTGCCCTCCACGGAAGGGCTGCTGCCCATCGGCCAGCTCGCCGAGGGCACCGGTCCGCTCGTCTACCTCGAGCAGTCCGGCGAGTGGGTGCGCGTCCTCGCGCCCATCGACCGGCCGCTCTTCGCGCCGGACGAGGCCGTCAAGCCCGCCGACGACCCGGGCCTGCCGGCACGCTGGAACGCCGCTGTCGCCACGCGCGAGTCGCGCCGCGCGGCCGCGGTGGGTACCTGGCGCACGACCGACCCGTCGTGGCAGCGCGAGGCCGCGCTGCTCGACCGCGCCGAGCGCCTCGCGGACGTGGACGTCACGCGCCTCGACGACGCCGCGCTCTCCGACCGCCGCGCGGAGATCGCGCGCCTGCGCGGCCAGGCCTCGTGGGCCGACACGCAGACGGCGCTGGACAAGCTCGACCAGGACATCGACCAGGTGCAGTCGCTGCGCACGTCCACGAGCAAGGTGGCCGAGCAGGCGCGCGACGAGCCGGTGGACTTCACGCCCGACGGCTCGGCGCGGCGCGAGTC
This sequence comes from Planctomycetota bacterium, assembly GCA_036274635.1. Taxonomy (GTDB): domain Bacteria; phylum Planctomycetota; class B15-G4; order B15-G4; family B15-G4; genus DASUFI01. The sequence continues at coordinate 1,508 of DASUFI010000058.1, read as the reverse complement.
GCGCATGCTCTCGCTGGGCTTCCGCTACCAGGGCCGCGGCGAGACCGTGCGACGCGCCGGCTCGGTGCACCGCGAAGGCCTCGACGACGCGCCGGTCTACACGCTGCACACGACCGAAGGCGAGATCCTCAAGCTCACGGCGCCGGTGGACGTGGCCACGCTGCAGGCCCTCGTCGGCCGCCACGTGGAGTTCGACGGCCGCAAGCTGTACCTCGCCACGGTCACCGGCCCGGTGCTCGTGGTGGACAAGATCGTCTCGTACAAGCCGCTCTGAGCGTCAGGAGTCGGCGGCGGCGGCGGGCGCATCGAGCGCCGCGTACTCCGGCAGCGCCGCCGCGTCGCGCCCGGCCGCGATGGCCTCTCGCGCTGCGGTCACGAGGCGGTGCAGGAAGCGCAAGTTGTGCGCCGAGGCCAGCAGGATCGCCAGCGGGTCGCCCACGAGGAAGAGGTGTCGCAGGGCAGCGAGCGGCCAGCCGGCACCGGCCGGAGGCCAGCCGGCACCGGCCGGAGGCCAGCCGGCACATGCCGGGCAGTCGCAGCCGGCCTCGATGGGCCCGGTCGCGTCGCGCCAGCGGGCGTTCTTGAGCTGCAGCGGCCCGGCGCGCGTGAAGAGCATGCCGTGGCGCGCGTTGCGCGTGGGGAGCACGCAGTCGAAGACGTCGAAGCCGGCCGCGATCGCCGCCAGCACGTCGGCGGGGCGCCCCACGCCCATGAGGTAGCGCAGGCGCTCGGCCGGCAGCAGCGGCGCGAAGCGCGGCAGCGCCGCGCGCAGCTCGGCGTTGGACTCGCCCACGGACAGGCCGCCGATGGCGTAGCCGTCGAAGTCCAGCTCCACGAGCTGGCGCGCCGAGCGCGCGCGCAGCGCATCGTCGAGGCCGCCCTGGACGATGCCGAAGAGCGCCTGGCCGCGCTGGCTGCGCTCGGCGTGACGCGCGCGCGCCGTCGCGGCCCAGCGCGTGGTGCGCTCGACGGCCTCTGCCAGCAGCGCCGGCTCGGCGGGCAGCGGGGGACAGTGGTCGAAGACCATCGCCACGTCGCTGTCGAGCGCGAGCTGCACGTCCACGGCCTCGCGCGGCCCGAGGCGCAGCTCGCGGCCATCCACCGGCGAGCGGAAGGTGACGCCCTCCTCGTCCAGGCGCGAGGTGGCCAGCAGCGAGAAGACCTGGAAGCCGCCGCTGTCCGTGAGGATGAGGCCGTCCCAGCCCATGAAGCGGTGCAGGCCGCCGGCGTGCGCGACGACGTCCGCGCCGGGCCGGTCGTGCAGGTGGCAGGCGTTGGCCAGCAGCATGCGCGTGCCGAGGCGCCCGAGCAGGTCGGGCGGAACGCCCTTGACCGCGCCGTAGGTGCCCACCGGCAGGAAGGCCGGCGTCGGGCACTCCTTGCCGCGCACGCGCAGGACGCCCGCGCGAGCCGCGCCGGCGCGGGCCGTGATGCGGAACTCGGCCGCGCCGCTCACGGCGCGGCGGCGAGCGTCGCGCCCGGGTAGTAGCGCTCGAGGATGGCGCGGT
>DASUFI010000057.1:0-2259 GCA_036274635.1 Planctomycetota bacterium | reverse complement strand
CGCTGGGAGGAGTTCCGGCGGCGCTACCGCCAGGAGCTCGACGAGCGCCCCGACGCCTGGGAGCCGATCCTCGCCGCCGCGAAGCTCGGCCCCGTGACCCTCGTCTACGCCGCGCGCGACACGCTTCACAACGGCGCCGTGGTCCTGTGCGAGTACCTCGCCGAGCGGGCCGCCGGAGGGCCGACGCGCCGGGCCCGGGGTCACGCGAAGCGCGGGCCGAAGCGCGCCGAGCCGAAGCGCGCATCGAGCACCACGGCCGACAGCACCCGCTCCCCGACGCGGGCGTGAACGCGCCGCCGCAGGGCGATGGGCACGCCGCGGACGTCCTGGTAGTCGAGCCAGAAGTGGGCGCCGTGCGCCCAGCGGCCGACGACCTCCGCCACGTAGTCGTGCCGGAGGATGAGCCCGTCGTCGGCGAGCCAGAGCGTCTGGCGAGCGGAGTGCGTGTGCACGTCGGGCGGCAGCTCGATGGTCAGCCTGAGCGGCGAGGTGCGCAGCCCTCGGTGCCGTCCCGATGTTGGTTGAGAAGCCGCTCCGCCCGTCGAGACAGCGCACGCTACTCCTTCACGCGGCCTGCTGCAACCGCTCGGGCTGATGCTTGACGATCGCCTTCGCGATGTCCTGCCAGCCGTCGATCCGCCTCATGCGGATCTGGCCGCTCGCGTACAGGGCGTAGAACAAGTAGAGCAGGCTCGACTCGCTCGGCAGCGATGCCTGCGTCTTGATCCGCCGCCGGAACTCTCCCTGGAGCCGCTCGATGCAGTTCGTCGTCCGCAGCGACTTCCACTGCGACGACGGAAAGCTGTAGTGGGTCAGCAACTCGGAGCCAGCCTCCTCCAGGCTCCTCACGACGCCCTCGCTCCTCGGTGTCCACGTCCGCACGAAGAAGGCGTACGCCGCGCGCGCGGCCTTCTCGCTCTTCGCTTCCGTGATGCCGTGGAAGTCTCGCCGCAGGTCATCGAGGGCGCGCTTCGGACAGTGCGCCTCAAGGTTGCGCAGCTTGTGAACCACGCAGCGCTGCACCTTCGTTTGCGGCCAGGTCCGGGCGATTGCGCTCCGCAAGCCGGCGTTGCCGTCGATGACGCACATCATGGGCGCGCCGAGTCCACGCGCTGCCAGATCTTCGACCATCGCCGCCCACGAGGCGCTCGACTCGCTCTGCATGAGCATCAGGCCGAGCAGCTCCTTCTCGCCCGTCTCGTGGACGCCCAACGCCACCAGCACGGGCATCCGTTGGACCCGACGGTCGGCGCGGACCATCACGCTGATGGCGTCGAGGAACACGTAGGCGATGCGCTTCTCGTCGAAGCGCTGCCCCCGCCACTCGTCGAACGACTGCTTGAGGTGGCGCACGACGCGGCTCACCGCGCTCTTCGAGAGGGGCGCGTCCTTGAGCAGCGGCTTGAGTGCGCCACGGATCCGCCGGCTGTTCGCACCCGAGAGGTACGCCATCACGATGCCGTCGTCGACCGCCTTGGCGCGTCTCGCGTACCGGGGCAGCAGTTCCGAGCGCCACTCGACGGTCGGCTCGCCCTCCTCGTTGAAGAGGCGCGCCCGCTGCACCCGCACGCGGGTCGTGCCGACACTCGTCGTCAGCTCCCGCGTCCTCACCGAGTGGCGGTAGCCGGCTCGCGCTGCACCATCGCCAGGCCGGCCGTATCGCGGCGCGTGCAGCACCTGCTCCAGCTCCTCGGCGACCAGCTGCTCGATGAAGCCGCCCACCAGGCCACGCAGGCGCTCCGCCAGCGGGTCGGGCCCGAACACCTCAAGCTCCGGCGTCGGCACCGCCTCCGGCGGCGGCTCGGCGGTCCTGGTGGTCTTCACGCTCTTCCTGGTAGTCTTCCCCATTGCCGTATCCCTCCGTGGGTCGCCTGCCAGCGACCGGGTTTTGCGTCGACGGAAGGATACGGCATTTCATTTTCAACCAGCTGGGGGACGGCACCCTTCTACATGGGCGCCCTCGACTTGCAGCACAAGGTGCTCGCCATCGCCGAGGAGCAGGGCGCGCAGAAGGCCGTCTACGCGCTCAAGATCCTGCAAAGCTCCGGCGAGCTCACCATCGCCAGCACCGGCAAGGACCCCGCCACCGGCCGCCTGGTCACCCAGGAGTACCGCGTGCAGGGCCCGGTGATGGTCATGCTCACGACCACCAGCATCGAGGTGGACGAGGAGCTGCTCAATCGCTGCGTGGTCCTCACCGTCGACGAGGGGCGCGAGCAGACCCGCGCCATCCAGCGGCTTCAGCGCGAGGCGCGCACG
>DASUFI010000056.1:0-29969 GCA_036274635.1 Planctomycetota bacterium | reverse complement strand
AGTCGGAGTCGCGACTCCGACTGATTTCTTCAATGTGCCCACGATGCGCGGTGGCGCGCCACGCGTGCGGAGGCGATCGCGCTCGTCCGCGTGCGAGCCGCTTCGGCCTGGGTCCTTGCAAGCGCGCAGGCCCGACGCTGGCGGAGGGATCGGCCGCCTGCCCCCCTTCCGCGCCACGCGCCTCCTCGGCTACGCTGCCCGCCCGGCCGGGCACCGGCCTTTCGGGGGCACACATGCATTCCTTGCCGCGCGCGGCGCTCTTGCTCGCGCTCGTTGCCGCGCCGCTCGCCGCCCAGGCCGACGACCCCGCCGGCCTCCCCACGGAGCTCGGCCAGCACTACGGCTTCCTCGGCCCCGAGGTCAGCCGCTTCAACGACGGCCTCTCGCGGCTGCAGACCGGCGACCTCGACGGCGACGGCGTGGCCGACCTGGCCGTCATCAACAACGGCCGCGCGCGCATCGAGCTGCTGCTGCGACGCCGGGAGGGCGAGCAGGCCGGCGACGGCACGGTGCCCGACGCGGACAAGGTCAACGACCTGGCCGACGAGAGCTTCTTCCACCGCGAGTCGGTGCCGGTGGAGGAGAAGGTGGGCTCGCTGGCGCTCTGCGACATGGACGGCGACGGGCGCTGCGAGCTGCTGTTCACGGGCGACAGCGGCCGCGCCACCATCGCCTGGACCGGCGTGCGCGGCGGCACGGCGCGCAGCGTGCGGCTGCGTTTGCCGGCGGAGGGCGCCGCGCGCGTGCGGGGGGGCGACGCGGACGGCGACGGCCGCGCCGACCTGGTGGTGTGCGGCGCGGAGGCGGCCTGGCTCTTCCGGCAGCGGTCGGACGGCAGCTTCGGCGAGCCGCAGACCGTGCCGCTGGCCACCGCGGGGGCGGACGGCTTCGAGCTGCTGGACATCGACGGCGACAATCACCTGGACCTGCTGCTGGTGAAGGCCGAGTCCGAGTGGCCACTGCGCTGGCGCCTCGGCGACGGCGCGGCCGGCTTCCAGGAGGAGCGCTCGGCGCACTTCGCACCCATCCGCGCCTGGGCCGTGGGCGACGCGGACGGCGACGGCCGGCCGGAGCTGGCGCTGGTGCGCCGGCAGAGCGGGCGCGTCTCGCTGCTGCGCTACGGCGCGGAGACGGCGGGCGCGGGCGGCTTGGCGCTGGGCGCGGTGCGCGTGCAGCCGCTCGAGTCCATCAAGGAGCCGGACAAGCGCGACATGCTGCTGGCGGACCTCGACGGCGATGGACGGCAGGACCTGCTGGTCACCGAGCCCTCGGCCGCGCGCGTGGTGCTGTACCGCGGCGTGGACGGTGGCGCGCACGTCGTGCCGTCGCTGCTGGGCGCGAGCCATCCGCGGCTGCTGCCTGCACCGGCGGGCGTGCCGGGCGGGCCCAGCCTCGTGGTCGCCGCGCCGGACGAAGGCGCCATCGGCGTGGCCGCGCTGGGCGCCGACGGCCAGCCCGCCTTCCCGCGCGCGCTGGCGCTGCCGGCCGTGGGCGAGGGCGCGGACGCGGGGCACCCGGAGCTGCTGGCGCTGGACGTCGGACCCGCGCCGGGCGGCGGCAGCTGCATCTGGGCCGTGGTGGCCGCGGGCAAGGGCCGCGCGCGCGCGCACCTGCTGGCGCTGCTGGACACCGAGGGCAAGCTGCTCGCGTCCAGCAAGCTGGAGAACGTGAAGACCGATCCGCGCGACCTGCTGGTCGCGGACCTCGACCGCGACGGCGACGCCGACGCGCTGCTGTGCCTGCCCGGCGAGGCGCCACGCATCCTGCTGGCGCAGCCCGGCGGCGCGTGGAAGGACCTGAACGTGGCGCAGTCGCCGGGCCTGGGGCTGCTGGACGGCCTGCCGCGCGGCGCCTTCGACTTCACGGACGTGGACGGCGACGGGCAGCCCGAGCTGCTCGTGCCGGGCCCCAACTTCGCGCGCGCCTTCCACCTCGACGCGGCGGGCCAGCCGGTCGTGGTGGACCAGGCCAACCTGCCCGACCCGGCCGCCTCGGTGGGCTGCGTCACGGCGCTGGACCTCGACGGCGACGGCCGCGTGGAGATGGTGCTGGCCGACCGCGCCGCCAAGGTGCTGCACGTGCTGGGGCACGGCGCCGACGGCGGCTGGACGGTGCTGGCGCGGGCCGAGCTGCCCGATTTCGTGCCGCGCCAGCTGCTGGCCGACCGCTCGCCACACGGCGCGCAGCGCCTGCTCCTGGCCGCGCCGGACCGCTTCGGCGTCCTGGCCGCGCACGCCGCGGGCGATGCCACATTCCTGTCGGACCTCGACTTCGAGGTCCCGGTGAAGGATGCCTACGTGAACGACATCGCCCTGGGCGACGTGAACGGCGACGGCGCCACGGACCTGGTCATGACCGAGACGCGCAAGCACCAGCTGGTCATCGCGCGCGCAGGGCGCGAGGCGCTGGACTTCGCGCTGCGCTTCCCGGTCTACGAGGAGCGGCTGTTCGAGGCGGGCCGCATGGGCCAGGAGCCGCGCGAGGTCGTGGTGGCCGAGCTCACGGGCGACGGGCTCGCGGACGTCGCGATCCTGGTGCACGACCGCCTCGTCGTCTACCCGCAGGAGGCGCCGCCATGAACGCCCGCCACTTCGCGCTGCTGCTGGTGCTGGCCGCGCCCGCTGCGGCCGTCCAGGACAAGGCGCCTGCCCAGCCCGGCTTCGAGCACGTCGTGCCGTCCGACTCGGTCTTCTTCGTGGGCGTCTCGGACGTCGAGGAGTTCGGCCGGAACTTCCGCGCGTCGCCCGCGGGGCGCTTCTGGTACGACCCCGCCAACGCGCCGCTGCGCGAGGCGCTGGAGGCGCGCATCGACGGCCTCACGGCCCAGATGCACGCCGAGCTGGGCGTGGACCCGCTGAAGTTCCTGGACATGCTGCACGGCCGGCTGGCGCTCACCACGGTGGGGCTGCCGCGGGTCGAGGACTTGCAGGCGGGCCCGCCGCACGGCTTCGCGTTGGCGCTGCTGGCCGATGTGGGGCCCGACCACGACGCGTGCGAGACGCTGGTGTCCGCGCTCGAGAGCCGGCTGGCCGAGGAGCTGGGCGCCGTGCGCAAGTCGGCCGTGACGGGCGACACCGAGATCTCCGTGCTGGAGCTCGCGCACGGCGACGAGCACGAGCCCAGCCTGCGCCTCAAGCACGGCTTCCACGGCGACACGCTGGTGCTCACGCTGGAGCTGCACCCCATGCAGGCCGAGGCGCTGGAGACGCTGATCGCGCGCCTCGACGGCGAGCCGGGCGAGTCGCTGGCCGACGTGCCGCGCTTCGCCGGCAGCCTCGCCGCGGAGACCGGCGGCACGCAGCTGTGGATTGACTGCGGCCGCATCCTCGGGCTGGTGCGCGAGGCGCTGGTGCAGCAGGGCGACGACGACCGCGCGAACTTCCTCGGCCGCACCGGCCTGTTCGACCTGGGCTGCCTGTCCATGAACTCCGCCTACGAGAAGGCGGGCAGCCGCATGCGGCTGCGCCTCGATTGGTGGGGCAGCGGCTGGATCCAGAGCTTCGCGCGGCTGGCCTGCGTGTCGGGCCCGCCCACGACGCTGGGGGTCGTGCCGGCCGACTGCCTCTCCGCCTTCGCGGCGCGCGTGGACTTCGGCGGGCTGTTCGACGCGGCCGTCAAGGCGCTCATCGACTCCGGCGCGGTCACCATGCCGGACGTGGTGGGCTTCCTGTCCGAGGCCGAGGAGTCGCTGGGCTTCAACCCGCGCGACGACCTGCTCGAGGCGCTGGATGGGCAGGTGACGCTGGTGCAGTGCGCCGTGCCGCCCGAGGACGCCATCCCCGGCCTGCAGGGCGACCCGCAGAACATGCTGCTGCTGGTGGGCCTGAAGGACGGCACGCGCGTCAACGGCATCATCGAGGACGCGGTGCGCCGCACCGGCCTGCACGCGGCGCGCAAGCGCACGGAGTTCCAGGGCTACGAGATGTTCGGCGTGCCGGTGTTCCCCGGCTTCGAGGTGCACTACGCGGTGCTGCCCGACCTCGCGGTGCTGTCGCTCTCGGGCGCGCTGCTGCAGGACGTGCTGCGCCGCAAGGCCGACCCCGACCTGCCCTCGCTGGCCAAGGACAAGGAGTTCCAGGCGCGCTTCGCCAGCCTCACGCGCGCGCCGGGCCTGCTCGAGTACCAGGACACGGCCGCCAACGCCAAGGCCGCCCTGCACATGCTCGACTCGGTGGGCGAGCTGCTGGAGCGGATCGACGTCGGTTCGATGGGTGGTCTCGGCGGTCTGCTCACCGGCCTGCCGAAGGTGGACGAGGCGCTCATCGACAGGCACTTCAAGGGCGCGACGGTCGCGGCCCTGTCGGTGGACGAGAATGGGCTCATGCTGGAGGCGGTGTCGCCATGAGGACGCGCTGGCTGCTCGCAACCCTGCTGCTCGTCCCTGCCGCCGCGCTGCGCGCGCAGGAGGCGGCGCCCGCGCACACGCTGCTGGACGTGCTGCCGGCGGGCACGCTGGCCTTCCTCGGCACCGACGACGCGCGCGGCCTCGCCGCCGCATGGAGCGACTCGGCCACGGGTCGGATGTACGCGACGCCCGAGTTCGCGGAGTACGGCAAGGCCTACCGCGCGAGCATCGACGACGTGCTTGCCGTCGCGCTGCCCGGGCTCGACCTGAAGGTCGAGACGCTGGAGGAGTGGGTGGACGGGCCCTGCGCGCTGGCCGTGCTGGACCTGGCCGCGCCCCCGCCGGGCGCGTCCGAGCCGGGCCTCTCGCTGGCCCTGGTGCTGGGCGTGAGCGGCCACGAGCCCGAGGCGCAGGACCTGCTGGACAAGATCGCGGAGGCGGCGCCGAAGCAGGGCCTGCTGGCCACCCGCGCGACCGACGGCGACACGGACATCATCACGCTGCGGGCCGAACCGGACGCCGACGAGGGCGAGGACGACGCAGCCTCGAGCAGCAGCGCCACGCGCCTCGCCGTGCACGCCGGCACGCTGCTGATCACGCACGAGCTGGGCCCGGCGCGCGCCGACTGGATGGCGCGCCTCATGGACGATCTCGACGGCAAGGGTGGCGACACGCTGGCCTCGCGGTCGGACCTCAAGGCCACGCCGGCGGGCCCGGGGGGCGCGGACATCCGCGGCTGGATCGACGCCGCCAGGATCTACCAGCTTTTCACGGCGCTGGCGCCGGCGATGGCCGGCGGCGAGGCGCGCGCGGCGGCGCGGCTGCAGGAGGCGCTGAGCGTGCTCGACCGGCTGGGCCTCGACGAGCTGCGCTCGGCCTCGCTGCGCGCCACGTGGGCCCATGACGTGAGCCACAGCGTGGTGCGCGTCGACTGGCCGGCGGGATCGCCCGTGCGCGACGCGCTCGGCCGCTTCGTGACGGGCGGCAGCCAGGGCTCCCTGCTCGCCCTGGTGCCGGAGCGGCCGCTCTTCGCGTGCGGCCTCGTCGCCTCGTGGGAGGACGCCTTCGACGACATCGTGCGCTGCGTGATGGTCGGCGGCCAGATGGACGCGGCCACCGTCTCGGCGGGCCTGGCCGAGATGCACGACGCGCTGGGCTTCGACCTGAAGGACGATCTGCTCGCACGCCTCGACGGCCGCGTGGCCTTCGCGATGGCGGACGTCCCCCAGGGCGAGGGCCTGGCGCTGCCCGGCATGGGCCCGCTGTTCGAGAAGCGCAACATGCTGCTGGCGCTGGGCGTGAGCGACGCCGACGGCCTGCGCGAGCTGATCGACGCCCAGCTGCGCAAGGCGGGCCTGCACGCGACGCGGCAGTGCACGGACATGCTGGGCTTCCAGGTGTGCCACGTGCCGGTCTTCCCCGGCGTGGCGCTGGACTACGCCATCCTGCCGGACGTGCTGCTGCTCTCCGCCTCGCCGACGCTGGTGCAGGACGCGCTGCGGCGCTCCGCCACGCCGGACCTGCCCGACCTCGTGGCGCGCAAGGACGTGGCCAGCGGCCTCGCGGCGCTGCACGCCCAGCCGGGCTTCGTCGGCTACGCCGACGGCATCGAGTGGATGGTGGCAAGCATCAAGCAGCACCGCAGCGGCGAGACGGACCCGGACGCGATGGCGCTGTTCGGGGACGGGCTCTTCGGCACCTTCATGCAGGCGCAGCAGCACGCGGCCGACGCCTTCCCGGACGTGGACCGGGCCTTCTTCGAGCGCTTCTTCCAGGCACCGGCGGTGTCGGCCGGCTGGGTGGAGGAGCAGGGCTTCTCGCTGGAGATGCGCAGCCCCTGAGCCGCGCGCTCAGTGCTGCGCCTTGAGGGCCTTCACCGCCGCGGTGAGCTTCGGCACCACCTCGAAGGCGTCGCCCACGATCCCGTAGTCGGCCACCTTGAAGATGGGCGCCTCGGGGTCCTTGTTGATGGCCACGATGTACTTGCTGGTGCGCATGCCGGCGAGGTGCTGGATGGCGCCGCTGATGGCCACCGCGATGTAGAGCTGCGGCGAGACGGTCTTGCCCGTCTGGCCCACCTGGTCGGTGTGCGGGCGCCAGCCGGCGTCGACGACCGCGCGCGAGGCGCCCACGGCCCCGCCGAGGGCGGCGGCGAGCTCCTCGATCATGGCGAAGTTCTCGGGGCCCTTCAGGCCGCGCCCGCCCGACACGATGATCGAGGCCTCGGTGAGCTCGATCTTCTTGCTGGCGGCGGCCATGACCTCCTTGATGACGGCGCCCAGCGCGGGCTGCGCGGCCGCGGGCGGCGCGGAGGAGACGGCGCCGGCGGCGGGATGCTCCTGCGCGGTGACGGCGTTGGGCCGCAGGCTCACCACGAGCGGTCCCTGGCTGGGCGCCACGGTGACCAGCGCCTTGCCGGCGTAGACCGGGCGGCGCGCCACGAGCGTGCCGCCCTCGGCGCGCACCTCGATGCAGTCGGAGGCCATGGGCGCGCCCAGCGCGGCGGCGACGCGCGGGCCCAGGTCCTTGCCGCGCAGCGTGTGCGCCAGCAGCACGGCCGAGGGCGCGGCGGCGCGCGCGACCTCGGCGACGGACGCCGCCCAGGCCGCGATGTCGCGCGTGTCGACGTCCACGGTGATGACGCGCGCCGCGCCGTGGCGCCCCAGCGCGGGCGCCGCGCCGGCCGCGGACGGCCCGCAGACCACCGCGGCCACGGGCGCGCCGAGGCCCGCCGCGGCCGTCAGGGCCTGCAGCGAGGCGCTCTTGACCGCGCCGTCCTTCTGCTCCGCGATGACCAGGATCTCGCCGGCCACGTGAGTCTCCTTGCGGTGGGTGCGCGGGGGCCGCGCTCTAGAGGATCCTGGCTTCCTGGCGCAGCACGCGCACCAGCTCGTCCACGGCCGCGGGGCCCTCGCCCAGGATGCGGCCTTCGGGGCGCGCCGCCGGCAGCTCCATGGCGCGCGTGGCCAGCAGGTCGGACAGGCCCGCCGCGTCGCGCTCCTCGAGCGGCTTCTTCTTGGCCGCCATGATGCCCTTGAGCGAGGCGTAGCGCGGCTCGTTGAGGCCCTTGGTGCAGGTGAGCACGCAGGGCAGCGGCACCTCGAGCTTCTCGGTGGTGCCGTCGTCGCCCGCGCGCTCCACGCTGGCCTTGCCGCCGGCCACGGCCAGCGCCTTGATCTCCGTGACGCAGGGCACGCCCAGCAGCTGCGCGAGGCGCTGGCCCACCTGGCCCTGGTCGCGGTCGATGGCCTGCTTGCCGCACAGCACGAGGTCGGGCTTCAGCTCCGCTAGCACCGCGCCCAGCGCGGCCGCGGTGGCGGTGGCGTCGCGCCGGCCGGCCTCGGCGTCCTTGATCAGGATGGCGCGGTCCGCGCCCATCGCGAGGCAGGTGCGCAGCTCCTTGCTGGCGTCGGCGGGCCCGAGCGTCAGCACGATGACCTCACCCGCGCCGGCCGCCTCCTTGACCCGCAGCGCGCCCTCGACCGCGAACTCGTCGTAGGGGTTGATGATCCACTCGACCTGCGTGGGGTCGAGGCCGGTGCCGTCGGCGGCGATCTTGACGCGCGTGTCGGTGGCCGGGACACGCTTGATGCAGGCGACGATCTTCATCGGAAGGCGCTGGTTCCCGCGAAAATGGGCGCGCCAATGTACGGCCGGCGCGGCGCACCGATCAAGGCGCGGGGGTGAAAGCCGCAGGGGCGCTTCGACCTCGGGCGGGGCGCGAGGCGGCAGATCGCCTCGCGCCCCGAAGTCGGTCGAAGCGCCCCTGCGGCTTTCACCCCTCGCTGTCCAACTCCACGCATCGAGAGGCCGCGCGCCGGGCGTTGGGGGGGCCACCTGATGCGGCCGAGAGAACGCGGCTGGGGGAAAGCGCCTTCTCGATGTCGGAGTTCCGGTGAGGCGGGCGTGGCCGGGCTCAGTGCCCGGGGATGATCTTGCCCGCGGAAGCGCTCTCGATGCTCTCCGTTGGTCGCGCCCGCCATGGGGCATTCGCCCGGGGCGCGGGGGGTGAGCTTTGATCGGGATGACATGGGCCGGGCAGCCGCGGCAGCGGCTTCGTCCTGCTGGGGGAATGTCGTCTTGCGGCCCCCGCCTGGGCGGGGCTTGCGCCAAGAGCCCGTTTGGGCCAAATCCTGCCATCGCTGGGGCACTGCTGGACAGAAGGGGCCGATCGACTACCCTGCCTGTGGGCTCGAACTGGGACACCGGGCCCGCGAGGGTCGTACCGATGGACCGGGGCGCCGTCCGGATGCTGAAGCGAAGGGGTGCGTCTGGGGGTGCGCGGGCCGCGGAATGTCCGCGCCCGCGGGGCGGGCGCCTCGTGGGCCTCGTCATCGCGACGGCTGGCTGCGTAGGAGCTGCCTCCGCGCAGACTGAGTTGGTTCGTGCCACCTCACCGCCTGTCGCGCGGGCGCCCGTCATCGCGCCGCTGAACGGCTTCGTCGAGAACTCCGGCCAGTGGCCGGACGAAGTGTTGTTCTTCGCGTGCGACCGCGGGATCGGCCTGACGCTGCTCCCGGATGCGCTCGTCTTCCGGCCCGTGCCCGACCGCGTGACGGGCGAGTGGCCGGCACCACTCGTGCTGCGCCTGCCGCGCGGCCTCACGGCCGAAGGCGAGGGGCCGCTGCCGACGCAGCACAACTTCCTGCTGGGCTCGATCCGCGTCAGCCACGCGCGCGGTTTCGAGAGGGTCGTGTACCGGGACGTGATTCCGGGGATCGACCTCGCGGTGCACGTTGGCTCGCAGGGGTTCGAGTACGACGTCCTTGCCGCGCCAGGGGCAGACGTCGGGGATCTCGTGCTCGCGGTAGACGGTGCGGACAGCCTCTCGATCGAGGGCAGCGTGCTGGCCATGCAGACTGCAGCGGGGCGCGTCGAGCAACGCATCGGCTCATCTTGGGACGCAGACTCGAGTGGCGCACGCACGCCGGTCGCGGGCCAGTTTCGTCTGTTGCCGTCCACCGACGGCGCGCTGCACTTCGGATTCGATGTCGCGGGCCACGACCCGGCCCGGTCACTGGTCATCGACCCAAGCCTCGTGTACGCCACGTACGTAGGTGGTGGCGCCCAGGAGCAGCTCGCGGACATGGCGGTCGGCGCCGACGGCGGTGTCTACTTGACTTGCCGCTCAACTTCGCCGAGTCCGACGACGCACGGCAGCGCGCAGCCTCTTCTCGGCGGCGCCACGGATGCATGGATCGGCGAATTGGCATCCGGCGGCGCATCGTTGCTGTGGGGCACCTACGTCGGCGGCAGCGACGCGGAGACGCCGATCGGCGTGGACGTCGACGAGGACGGAACGGTCGTGGTCGCAGGCGTCACGTCGTCCACCGACTTCCCGACGACGCCCGGCGTGCTAGAGCCATTCAACGCCGGCGTTCCCAACAATCAGGCCTTCTTCGCGACGCGGCTCTCGGCGGACGGCAGCACCTTCGTCTGGTCGACGTACTACGGGGGCCCGGACAACAAGGTGCTCTGGGCGTCGGCGCTGATGCCCTCGGGCAACGTGCTGCTCGCCGGCGAGTCGGACACCGTGAACCCGCCGGCGACGCCGGGCGCCTTCGACACGAGCTTCGATCCGGGCGACCAGTTGATCGCATGCCTCTCGGCCGATGGGTCGCGGCTGGTTTTCCAGACGTACTTCAAGGCGAGCAGCATATCGGACATCGCCTTCGACGCGGACTCACAGATCGTGTTCTGCGGTCAGATCCTCGCGCAGGATGCGCCGCTGCCAGCAACGCCGGGGGCATTCAAGACGGTGATGCCGCCGGGTTCGAACAACGAAGCCTATGTCGCGAAGCTAGATACGACAGGCACGCAACTCCTCTGGGCCACTTACCTTGGTGGCGACGAGGGAGACGACAGCGCGATCGGGCTCGCAGTCGACGCGGCGTCCGCGGTCTATCTAGATGGGCTGACCACATCCGACGACTTTCCGGTCACGCCGAGTGCCTTCGCTATGGCCCTGACCGAACCCGGCGACGGCTTCGTGACCAAGCTCCTTCCCAATGGCAGCGGATTGGTCTGGTCGACCTATCTCGGGGCCAGTGCTCCAAGTGGCACAAGTCTCATGAAAGACGTGGCGGTTGACACGGCAGGAAATGCCATCGTCGTTGGCGAATCCAACGTCTCGGGCTTCCCCACGACGCCAGACGCCTTTCAGTCGATGCTCATTGGCCCGACGCCGGCCTCGGACTGCCACCTCACCAAGTTGGACGCCTTCGGCGAGTCGCTCGTGTACTCGACCTGGTTTGGCGGGAACTCGACGGACTACCTGTCGAGGGTTGGACTTGATATTGCCCAGCAGCCGTACTTGGGCTGCCTCTCGTCCTCGACCAACATCCCCGTGACGACGGGAGCCTATGACGGGACCTACGGCGGCGGCGGGGGCGACATGGTGGTCGCGAAGTTCAGCCTGCCGTTGTTCCCGTGGAAGGTCCTGGGTGGCGGACTGAAGGGTGCGGCAGACACGACAAGCCTCGCGGGATCGGGCGCCCTGACGACTGGATCGCCTGCACGAATCTCGGCTCGCGGCGCCAAGCCGAGCGCCGCCGCGATCCTCGTCGCGGGTCTGTCCGAGATCGATGCGCCGTTCAAGGGTGGCGTGCTCGTTCCGGCAGCTGACCTGCTATTGCCCGTTGTCACGAACGCACAGGGCGCGCTCGACCTGTTGTTCACGTGGCCTTCGGTTCCGCCGGGGATCGATCTAACCACGCAGATCTGGATTCACGATCTCGGGGCGATCCACGATTGGAGCGCGAGTAACGCGCTGCAATTGACCGCGCAGTAGGAGTCGCCCGAGGAGGATAGAGGAATGCAGGAGGGAGGGATTGGCGGAATGCGATGCCAGTCGGCATCGGGATAGCCTCGTTCGTAACTTCGCGGGACCATGGTGGCGCCGCGATTTCACGTGAAAACAAAGAATGGCACGTTGGAGGGTGAACTCATGACTGCATACAAGATGATCAGGTGTGCCAGCACGATGGTCGTCGTGACGACAATAACGATCCTTGGGCAAGCCGACGCACAAGCGGCGTTTCACCACCTCCAAGGCGGCAGAATTAACAGGGTCGTGTTCACCGATTCAGAGAACGGGTTCGCCGCGGAGGACGGCGGGCGCATCCGCTACACGACTGACGGAGGCGAGACATGGGCCTTCGCGGATGTGCCGCCGAACATTCGGGCGAACCTGTTCGACATCTTCTTCTTGGACAACGACACGAATACCGGCTGGGTCGCTGGCGATCAGGGAATCGTCCTGAAGGCGGTTGCGTCCACGAACGGCCAGCAATGGACAGAGGCCACGTCGCCAAGCAACCGCATCAAGGATACGCTGGTCACGGCCGACTTCGACTGCGGCGAGCACCCGGCAGCGTTGCAGGGGATCTTCATGACCGATTCGACCCACGGCTGGGTCATCGGGTACGACGGCGCGATTGCAAAAACGTCCAACGGCTGGACGACGTGGACAAGGCCGTCAAGCGGCCTGCCAAGTCAAATCGATTGTAGCGATCAACCCGATGGCCCCGACGATCTCTACGACATTCACTTCTTCCGTGATCCGGCAGCGTCGACGCACTGGCTGAACGGAATCATCTGCGGGGATGCCCGGGCCTACTACACAACGTCGGACGGTGGCGCCACGTGGTCATGGAACGCCATTCCGAGCGACTCCTGCCCCAACAACCACTACATCGAGTTGTGGCATATGGCGTTCACCGATCCCGACGATCCGAGCTCGGACGGCTGGATGGCCGGCGGCGCTGGCACGTCGGCCGGCTATTTGTTCCGCACGGACGACGGTGGCGACAGTTGGACTCAGGAGTCGTGCTTCGACGTTCTCGATCCCTCGGTCCAGGAGGCGCACAATTGCGATTACGCGACGATGTACGACGTGGCCATCATGGGAGCGAGCGCTCAGCCTTGGGGAATCATGGGAGGTTACGGGGGACAGACGTTCGTCCGCCTCAACAGCGGCGGTTCGATCGCGGGTAACTTCAACGCATGCGCTGAGGATTGTTCATCCTCTTGCACCCCGAGCGGCCCGATCTGGGTCGAGAAGGACACCACCAACGACGGCGAGAACCACTGCGGCCAACAGCCGCCGCTCTTCGGCGTCGCCCGGATCAGCGACACGAGGGGCTGCGTCGTTGGCATGTTCGGGCGGATCGCGACGTTTGAGAATGGCGCGTCCAACGAGATCGTGGACCGTGCCACCACCTATTTCAACCGCCTCAACGACGCGGTATTTGCTGATGCCGACTACGGCCTCGCCATCGGGCAAAACTACCAGATCTTCCTCACGGCGGACGGCGGCGAATACTGGCGCAACGCCTCTGCGTGGTCCTGCGGTGGCGACAGCGCCGAGGGGACAGGCATCGACCTCTCGCCGTCGGGCACCTATGGCGTGGCCGTCGGCAATGCGGGTTTCGTGGCCTACAGCTCGAACAGCGGCGACTCGTGGACGCAGCTGAGCTCGCAGGCGTCGCCACCGCAGATCCCGTCGAACCTGCCCGACCTCAACGCGGTAGCCTTCGAGCCGAGCAGCTCTTCCACGACGGCCTATGCCGTGGGAGGCAGCGGCAAGGTCATCAAGTCGACCGACAGCGGAGCGCACTGGTCGTCGGTGACGTCCGCCGGCTCGTACGCGTTGAACGGTGTGTCGTTTCTCGATGCGAGCCATGGCTACGTGGCGGGTAACCACGGAACCGTCTACGGGACGAGCAATGGCGGCTCGAGTTGGTCCGCCGTGAGCGTGGAAGGTTCGCCGACGAAGAACTTCAATGACGTTGTCGCCTGGGGGACCTGGGGCACAGACGGGGCGGCGGCGATGATCGTCGGAGATGACGGGGTCATCTACGAGAAGGGCGCGTCGGACAGAGGGTTCTCGCGGGTCATCACGGGGCTTGGCCAGACGGAGAATCTCTACGATGTCGAAGTCCTCAGCAGCGGAACCTATATCCGCATCGGAGGCGACACCGGAGTCGCCCTCTTCCGTGATTCCGGGACGTGGACGGCGCCCAAGTCCCAGACGGTCTTCCCACTCACCAAGATGGCGTTCCAGAGCGCGACACAGGGTTATGCCATCGGTCGGAACTTCATCGTGGAGGAATACAACTGAGCCCCTGTCCCTCTCGAAGCGTGCGCCACGAAGATGCTGAGCGGAGGGTCGCTCGCGGCTCGCCGACATGTGGGGTTGGACAGCGGGGGTGGAAGCCGCAGGGCCGACTCGACCGACTTCGTGGCGCGAGGCGATCTGCCGCCTCGCGCCCCGCCCGAGGTCGAGTCAGCCCTGCGGCTTTCATCCCCCGCGTCGTGATGGGCCGCCCGACCCCGAACCCGCCCTCTCCGCGTCAGACCGCAGCCGGCAGCGCGATCGGCGCGTCCACGATCGCGTCGAGGAAGGTCTCGACCACCTCGACCGGGATCCGCACGCCCGCCTCGCTGCGCAGCGTGCGGACGGCGAGGTCGAGCGGCATGGGGGCGCGGTAGGGGCGGCGCGAGGTGATGGCCTCCCAGTAGTCGGCCGTCTTCACGATCCAGGCTTCCAGCGGCACGTTCGCGCCGCACAGGCCGTCGGGGTAGCCCTGGCCGTCGAGGCTCTCGTGGTGCCAGCGGATCATGGGGCGCAGAGGCTGCAGCGAGCGAATGGGGGCGATGAGCTCGTCGCCCTGCACGGGGTGGTACTTCATGACCGCGAACTCCTCGCGCGTGAGCGGGCCCTTCTTGTGCAGGATGTCGTCGGGCGTGCCGATCTTGCCGATGTCGTGCAGGCGGCCGCCGAGGGACACCAGCTCCACGCGCTCGGGCGAGAGGTGGAGCTGCTCGCCGAGCAGGCGCGCGAGCGAGGACACGCGCTCGGAGTGGCGCGCCGTGTAGGCGCTCTTGGCGTCGATCATCGTGGCCAGCGAGCCGAGGAATTGGCGGATGTTCTCCTCGTCGGCGTGGCGGCGCTCCTCGAGCTGCTGCAGGAGCTGACGCTTCTGCACGAAGCGGCGGCGCTCGATGGCGCGCGCCAGCGCGAGGCGCAGCGTGTCCCAGGCGAAGGGCTTGCGCAGGTAGTCGTAGGCGCCGCGCTTGAGGGCCTCGACCGCGGACTGCACGTCGGAGTTGCCGGTCATCACGAGGACGTCGAGGTCCGGGTGCGTCTGGCGCAGCTCGGCCAGCAGGTCGAGGCCGTTCTCGCCGGCCAGCGTCACGTCGCACAACACCACGTGCACGTCGTGCGCGGACAGGTGCTGGCGCGCCTGGGCGATGTCCGCGGCGCCCAGCACCGCGTGGCCCTCGAGCTCGAGGAAGCGCGTGATGGCCTTGCGCACGCCCTCGTCGTCATCCACCACCAGAACCGCCGAACGCTCGAGGTCCCGCCACTCCTCCATGCCCAGCCTCCCGACGAGCTCAGTCGCCCGTCGCTGGCGCGGCGGGCGGCACCGACTCCGGCAACGAGAAGGACGTGCCGAGGTAGACCTCGCGCACCTTCGGATCGGCGGCCAGCTCGGCCGACGTCCCGTGCCGGAAGATCGAGCCTTCGTAGATGATATAGGCGCGGTCCGTCGTACCAAGGGTTTCCCGGACGGCGTGGTCGGTGATGAGCACGGCGATGCCCTTCTCGCGCAGGCGGAAGAGCTGGCCCTGGATGTCCTCCACGGCGATGGGGTCCACGCCCGAGAAGGGCTCGTCCAGCAGGATGATGCTGGGCTGCAGGGCCAGGGTGCGGGCCAGCTCGAGGCGCCGGCGCTCGCCGCCGGAGAGCGTCACCGCCTGGCTGCGGGCCACGTGGGTGAGGCCGAACTCGTCCAGCAGCTCCTCCGAGCGCTTGCGGCGGCCTTCCCGGTCCACCCCCAGGGCCTCCAGCACCGCCAGCAGGTTCTCGCGGGCCGACATGTGCCGGAAGATCGAGGGCTCCTGCGACAGGTAGCCCATCCCGAGCCGCGCCCTCTGGTACATGGGCCGGTGCGTGATGTCCACGCCATCGAGCACCACGCGCCCGGCGTCGGGGCGGATCATGCCCACGGTCATGCGGAAGGTGGTGGTCTTGCCGGCCCCGTTGGGCCCCAGCAGCCCGACGATCTCGCCCTCGTGCACCTCGAAGCCCACGTCGCGCACCACGGTGCGGGCGCCGAAGCGCTTCGTGAGGCCCTCGGCGCCGAGCAGCGTCACCGGATGAGCTTCCAGCGGAAGGGGTGGAAGACGGGCCAGAAGACGGCCACCGCCTTGCCCAGCAGGTAGCGCTGGTCGATGAGCGGCGCGGGCTCGAGGCTCTGCGAGACGACGTCCGCCTCGCGCACGTGGATCACGTCGCCGTGCAGGTTGGCGAAGGCCAGCTGCCCCCCGCCCAGCCGGTGCGGGTTGGCGTCGGGCGCGCGCGGGTTGTCGAAGTCGAAGCCGGTCCAGGACTCGACCTCCGTGCCGTCGGCGGTGTGCGTGGAGCCCGGCCGCAGCAACAGAGTGCGCTGCTTCCAGCCGCGGCTGTCGAGGCTGCCCTGCGTGTTGTCGCCCAGCGCGAGGTAGTGGCCCTCGGGGATGTCCCAGGTCGAGTCGCCCTGCGTCGCGGGTGTGTAGAAGATGTCGCGCCGGAGCCGGACGTCGGAGACCGTGCCACCGCCGGTGAGGCCGATGTGCACGAGAGCCTTCTTCGGGTGCGCCGGGCGCGCGCCGGAGATGTCATCGGGGACGCGCAGGATCTCCTTGCCGTCGATGCACAACACCAGCTCGTGGTCGACGCTCCGGGCGAGGAGGCGAAACGGCGTGCCGGGCCCCACGAAGTTCCCGAAATACGAGAGAATCTCGTCGTTGCTGCGCGACTGGCTCACGATCGGAGCCTCGCCGTTGGACGCTCGGAACGCGACCGAAGCGTGCCCACCGCTGTCGCCCCAGGCCACCTCGAATTCGGCCATTCCTTCGTCCGACTCGATGCCGACCTTCACTGTGCGCGGAGATCGGCTCTCCGGTGTGTTCGTCTCGCCCAGCTTGCCGAAGAGCACGTCTGCGCTCACTTCCAGGTCCGCCACCGCGTAGCGCATGCCGGGGTCATTCGCCTGGATGCCCCAGCTCGGGTCGTAGCCGTGCAGGAAGTCGTCACGCACGGAGGCGCGCAGGGTGAGCTCGCCGGTGGCGTCGGCCGCGAACTCCGCGCGCGTGCCGCTGATGCGCACGCCCGGGCCGGCGCTGAAGACGTTGAGGTCGATGCCGCCGTCGTCGGCGCGGAAGACGTCCTTGAGCACCGAGTCCACGACCGGGTCGGGCTTGCGCGCGATCTTGTCGTCCACCCACACGTCGCCGCCGCGGATGGCCAGCTTCTCGCCCGGCAGGCCCACGATGCGCTTCACGTACAGCGCGCGCTCGTCGTTCGGGAAGCGGAAGATCATGACCTCCCAGCGCCGCGGCGCGCGCAGCATGGTGGTCAGCTTGTCGGCCAGCACGCGGTCGAAGATGCCCGTGCCCGGGTCGCCCAGGATGGTGGGCTGCATGGACCCGGACGGGATCTCGTAGGCCTCGACCAGGAAGAACTTGAGCACCAGCGCCATGGCGATGGCGATGGCCAGGGCCTCGAGCTGGTCCGCGATGGTGAGGTCCAGCGGCTTCTTCATCGACGCGGTCGTTTCCGCTGTTGCAGCTTGCGCAGCCGGCGCACGTCGGGCAGATCCTTCTCGGGTCGGCCGGTCGCCTCCTTCACGGCGATCAGGTCCTCGAGGCTTGCGAAGCGCGTCGGAACTCCCTGGAAGTCGCCGACGCTGCTTCGCTCCCGGACCCCCTTCCACTCCGCGTCCGGGACATTGGAGTGGACCTCCATGCGGAGGAGCCCTCCAAACGAGAGGATGTCGCCCGAGATGAAATCCTCGCGCGAGTACTTCGGCTCGATACCGCTCCAGCTGGCCACCGCTCGGCGCGTTCGCTCGGCGTTTTCGAGCGTGGGCTCGATGAGCACGTCCAGGTCACGCGTCGTGCGGTAGGGGACCAGCGCCAGCACGGCCATTCCGCCGATCACGACGTAGGCCACGCCTTCGCTGTTGAGTGAAACGAGGAAGTCGGCAAAGTCCCTGGCCATCGCTGAATCCCCGTGAGGTCCAGACCTCGATGGCCGCATCGAGCAGGGCGATGGCGGCTTCCATGCGCTCCTGCGGGGTCGCGGCCAGCGCGTCCTCCACGTCCCGCTCTGCCAGCGCGTCCTCATTCTCGCCGAGCGGGTAGCGGTGCTGGCTCGTCCTGTCCATGGAGCCAGTGTACCGGCTGGGTTGTCGAGTCGTGCATGCTGGCCGTGGTCGCCTCACTCCTCCTCGCCCGTGTTGAGCACCGCGAGAAAGGCCTTCTGTGGAATCTCCACGTTGCCCACGATCTTGAGGCGCTTCTTGCCTTCCTTCTGCTTCTCCAGCAGCTTGCGCTTGCGGGTGATGTCGCCGCCGTAGCACTTGGCCAGGACGTCCTTGCGCACGGGCGCGATGTCCTCGCGGGCCACGATCTTGCCGCCCACGGCCGCCTGCAGCGGGATCCTGAACAGGTGCCGCGGGATCTCCTTGCGCAGCACCTTGAGGATGGCGCGGCCGCGCGACTCGGCGTGGCTGGCGTGGCAGATGGCGGACAGCGCGTCCACCTCCTCGCCGTTGACCAGGATGCGCATCTTCACCAGGTCGTCGGCGTCGAAGCCGTCCAGCTCGTAGTCCATGGTGGCGTAGCCGCGCGAGGCCGACTTCAGCTTGTCGAAGAAGTCGAAGATGATCTCGGCCAGCGGGATGCGGAAGCCCAGGATGACGCGCCCGGGCCCGATGTACTCCTGCCGCGCGAACTTGCCGCGCCGGTCGATGGCCAGCTTCATGAGCACGCCCGTGTGCTGGTCGGGCGTGATGATGTTGAGCTTGACCATGGGCTCGCGGAACTCCTCCACCTGCGCCATGTCCGGCAGCTGGCTGGGGCTCTCGATGCGCGTCACCGTGCCGTCGCGCAGCAGCAGCTCGTAGGTCACGTTGGGCGCGGTCTGCACGATCTCCATGCCCGACTCGCGCTCGAGGCGCTCCTGCACGATCTCCATGTGCAGCAGGCCGAGGAAGCCGCAGCGGAAGCCGAAGCCCAGCGCGTCCGAGGTCTCCGGCAGGAAGGAGAAGGCCGAGTCGTTGAGCTGCAGCTTGGTGAGGGCCGCGCGCAGCTGCTCGAAGTCCTTGTTCTGCACGGGATAGATGCCGCAGAAGACCATGGGGCGCGCGGGCCTGTAGCCGGGCAGCGCCTTGGAGGTGCTGTCCTTGAGGCCCACGATCGTGTCGCCGATGCGCACGTCGGAGAGGGTCTTGATGTTGGCGATGAGGTAGCCGACCTCGCCCGTCTCCAGCCGCTTGCGCGGCACGAGCTGCGGGCGGAAGACGCCGATCTCCAGCGCCTCGTGGCCCGTCTGGCCGGCCATGAGCTTGATCTTGTCGCCCGCAGCCAGCGCGCCGTCGATGACGCGGATGTGCACGATGACGCCGCGGTAGTCGTTGAACTCGGCGTCGTAGACCAGCGCGCGCAGCGGCGCGTCCGGGTCGCCCTGCGGCGGCGGCACCTCGTCCACGATGCGGTCGAGCAGCTCCTTCACGCCCGTGCCGGCCTTGGCGCTGGCCAGCAGCACGCGCTCGCGCTCGAGGGTGAGGACGTTCTCGATCTCCTCGGCCACCGCGTCCGGGCGCGCCGTGGACATGTCGATCTTGTTGATGACCGGGATGATGGTGAGGCCGGCCGCGTCCGCCAGCAGCGCGTTGTGCACCGTCTGCGCCTCGACGCCCTGCGTCGCGTCCACCAGCAGGATGGCGCCTTCGCAGGCGTTGAGCGCGCGCTCGACCTCGTAGTTGAAGTCCACGTGGCCGGGCGTGTCGATCAGGTTCAGGCGGTAGGTGACGCCGTCCTTCTCATAGTCCATCGAGGCGGCCTTGGCCTTGATGGTGATGCCGCGCTCGCGCTCGAGGTCCATGTCGTCCAGCACCTGCGCGCGCGCGTCGCGGGCCGCGATGGTGTGGGTGAGCTCGAGGAAGCGGTCGGCCAGCGTGCTCTTGCCGTGGTCGATGTGCGCGATGATGCAGAAGTTGCGGATGAGCTCGCGGTTCATCGCGCGGCTCCCGGCTCGATGGCGCGCGGTCCGCCGGCGGCGCGCGCGGCCAGCTGCTGCAGCAGGAGCGCCAGGGCGGCGCCGCGATGCGAGAGGCGCTGCTTGTCTGCGCGCGGCAGCTCGGCAAAGCTGCGGCCGGCGGCGGCCGGGTCGTCGGGCACGAAGAGCGGGTCGTAGCCGAAGCCGCCCGTGCCGCGCTCGGCGTCCAGCACCTGGCCGGCGCAGCGGCCCTCGACTTCCGTCAGCGACAGCCGCCCGTCGCCGCCGGCCACGGGCTCGGCCAGGCACAGCGAGCAGGCGAAGCTCGCTCGGCGGTTCTCATGGCCGCGCAGCTCGGCCAGCAGGCGGCTGCGGTTCTGGGCATCGTTGGCGGCCGAGCCGGCGTAGCGCGCGCTGTGGATGCCGGGCGCGCCGCCCAGCGCGTCGACGCACAGGCCGCTGTCGTCGGCCAGCGCGGCCAGGCCCGTGGCACGCGCGTAGTGCAGGGCCTTGTCGCGGGCGTTCTCGGCGAAGCTGTAGCCGTCCTCGCGCGCCACGGGCACGCCGGGAAACTCCTGCAAGCCACACAGCTCCCAGCCCAGCGCGCCCAGCGCCGGCTGCAGCTCCGCCAGCTTGCCCCGGTTGGTGGTCGCCACGAGCAGGCGGGTCATGGGCCGTACACCGCGCGGCTCACCGCGCCAGCGCCGCCTCCTGCGCGGCGCCCACGCGCGCGAGCGCCTCCTGGCCCATCTCGATCAGCGCGTGCAGCTGCGCCAGCGTGAACGTGCCGCGCTCCGCGCCGCCCGACACCTCGATGAGGCGCCCGGCCCCGGTCATGACCAGGTTCATGTCCACCTCGGCCTGGCTGTCCTCGTAGTAGGTGAGGTCCGCGGCCAGCTCGCCCTCGATGAGGCCGATGCTGACGGCGCGCACCGAGTCGAGCAGCGGCCAGGCGCGCAGGGCGCCGCCGGCCTTGAGCGCGGAGAAGGCGTCGTGCAGCGCGACGTAGGCGCCGTTGATGGCCGCCGTGCGCGTGCCGCCGTCGGCCGAGAGCACGTCGCAGTCCACCCACGCCGTGCGGCCGGGATAGGCCTTGCGGTTGACGATGGCGCGCAGCGAGCGGCCGACGAGGCGCTGGATCTCCACCGAGCGCCCGTCGGTCTTGCCCGCACGGTCGCGGCCGCGGCGCTCGCCGGTGCTGGCCGGCAGCATGGAGTACTCGGCCGTGAGCCAGCCTTGGTCGCTGTTGATGAGGAAGGGCGGCACGCCCTCCTCGACGATGGCGGTGCACAGCACGCGCGTGCCGCCGGCCTCCACCAGCACCGAGCCGGGCACGTTGGGCAGCCAGTGGCGCTGGAAGCTCAGCGGCCGGAGCTGGCCGGCAGCGCGGCCATCGAGTCGCTTGAGGGGCATGGGGCGGACCGGGTGGGGTGCGGGAACAGCAGGGGCCGCGTCGGCGGACCTGGGCGAGCCGGGCAAGTATAGGGGCCGGTTCAGCGGCCGATCAACGCGGTTCCACCGCCAGCAACTCGGCCGTCTCGCCGGCGAGCACGCGGCCGTCGGCCAGGCGCAGGTCGCCGTCGGGCGAGACGTCCGCCAGCACGCCGTCCACCGCCCGCCCCGCGACGCGCAGCGCCACGCGTCGGCCGGTCAGCCACGAGCGCCGCCGGTACTCGGCGCCGCGCGCCTCGTCGGCCGAGGTGCCCACCTCGGCCAGCGCAGCGTCCAGCTCGACCAGCAGCGCCGCCAGGAGCGCGTCGCGCTCGGAGGCGCCCTCTGGCAGCCCGGCATCGCCGGCGCGTGCGGCCAGCTCAGCAGGCAGGTCGCCGGGCCGCAGGGCGAGGTTGATGCCGACGCCGAGCACCACGCGGGGTCCCCGGGCGCTCTCCAGCGTCTCCGCCAGCAGGCCGCCCACCTTCCTGTCGGCCCGCACCAAGTCGTTGGGCCACTTGATGCGCAGGCCGCGCGCCCCGCGCGACTCGAGCGCGCGGCACGCGGCCACCGCCGCCAGCACCACGAGCCGCGCCGGTCGGGCCAGCGCCGGGGGTGCCAGCAGCACGGAGGCCGCCAGCGAGCGCCCCGGAACCGTGACCCAGGACCGGCCGCGGCGGCCTCGCCCGGCGTCCTGCGCGTCGGCGACCACGACGTCGCCGGGCGCGAATCGCCCCGCTGCCAGCTGCTCGCGCACGACGTCGCCCGTGGACCCCACGTGCGCGAAGTGCAGCACGCGGTGCCCCGCAAGTCGTCGCTCGATCCCGGCGTCGTCGGCCATCGCGCCGATCCTACGCCGGCGAGCGCACGGCGTCAGCCCACCATCAGAGCTTGAGCACCTTCTCCACATCCGCCAGGTGCACCTGCAGCTTCTTGATCACGTTGCTGTGGATCTGGCACACCCGCGACTCGGTCAGGTTCATCACCGCGCCGATCTGCTTCATGGTCAGGCCGTCGCGGTAGTACATCAGGATGATCTGCTTCTCCTTGCGGTTCAGCGAGCGAATGATGGCCCGCATCACGTCGTCCTGGTTCAGCAGGTCGGCGGGGTCGGCGGCGCGCAGGTCGCGGATGAAGTCGATCTTCTCGACCGTCTGCTCGCCGCTGCCGTCGTCCCAGCTCTCGGAGAGGCTGCGTACGGTGTGCGCGCTGGCCTCCTCGGTCATGTCCATGTAGTCCGCGAGGCCGATGCCCAGCTCCTCGGCCATCTCGGCATGCGTCGGTGCGCGTCCGAAGCGCGCCTCCAGGGCCGATTGCGCACGCGAAAGCTGGTGCGCCTTCAGGCGCACGAGGCGCGGCACCCAGTCCTGGCTGCGCAGCTCGTCGAGGATCGCGCCGCGGATGCGGTTGCTGCAGTAGGTCTTGAACTTGATGCCACGGGCGATCTCGAAGCCGTCGATGGCGTCCATGAGGCCGAAGGTGCCGGCGCTCTTGAGGTCCTCGACGTCGATGCTGCGCGGCAGCGTGAGCAGCAGGCGCTCGGCGATGAAGGTCACCACCGGCAGGAACAGCTCCATGAGCTGGTTGCGCAGCTCCGGGTTCCTGGTGCGCGCATAGTCGCGCCAGAGCTTCTCGTGGGGGCCGCCGATCTCGCCGCGCGGCTCGGCGGCTCGCGCCGTGCGCGCGGCCTTCTCCTTCCCCTCCGGCTTGCGCGCACGGCTGCTGCCGGTCGCGACCCTCTTCCCTGCACCCTTGCGGACAGCAACACGCGTAGCGGACATCAGGCTCTCTCCTTGGTCGTGCAACTGGCTGCCCTTCCGCTTCGCGCGGGGTCGGGCCCTCTAGTTTTGCGCCCCAGTCTTGCGGCTGGTTTGCCCACTCCCCGCTCAGGCGCCCGGCCCGGGCGGGGTTCCGACTCACTGACTATCGGTGCGATTCCTACAAACTGTACAAGCGAGCGTTTCGACGGCAGCGCGTCGCGGCCACTCGCGACCGATCGCGCTGGTCCGGTGCGCCGGACACGCCGCGCCGCCGACACCTGGCGCAGGATTCGGGCTCGTCCCATGCATCGACGCTTCCATGTTGCGGACTTGATGCAAGTGTCCGCAGCACGCCGGCGGCCGCATTGCCCGCGGAATCACTGGACGTCGAGCGGGCGCCGGACTCACCGGCGACGCGGCCATCTCTCGCCGACGTGCGGCTGCGCGTGCAGGGTCACCCGTCGGCCGGGCGGCGGGCGGCGCGATGGATCCGCGGGTCAACAGCCAGATCTATCGACGCCCACGCATGCGCCGGGTCAGCGAGGCCGGGACGTTGCGAGCTGGCCGGGAGCGGAGCGCCGCGGGCGCTACTCGATGACGCCGCTGGGGCGCGTCTCGCCGAAGTAGCTCTCGGCGAAGTCGATGAACTGCGCCTCGACGAAGCGCGCGAACTCGGCCTGGCCCTCGGCCGTCATCGTGCCGGCCGACGAGACGCTCTCGAGGTCGCGGCTGCGCACGGTCTTCTTGGCCTGCATCGCGAAGCGGTCGTCGTCGGCGTGCGGCTCGAGCAGGAACATGAGGCGCGAGAAGGCGCGCGCGGGCTTGCCGTGGTCGTCGCGCAGCTCCTCGTCGAGGCGCAGCGCGAGCATGTACTTGCCCTCGAAGAATCCGCGCGTGAGCACGAAGCCGGTGATCTCGGCCTGCAGGTTCTTGGCGAAGTCCTCGATCACGGCCTCGACCGCCTCGCGGAACTCGAAGGCGTGCACGGTGCGCTGGCTGCGCTGCAGGTCCTCCTCCGAGCGCAGGCGCAGCTGCACTTCGCTGCGCTTGGCCGATGCATCGCGGATCTTGCGAAGCTTGTCCTTGAAGGCGCTCGACATCGGGATGCTCATGAGGGGGGAGAGGCCGCGGTGGGTGTATCGGCTGTCGGGGCCGTTTCGATGAGGCAGAATACGCGGCGGGTAGGCCGAGGCAAGAACGGCCCGGTTTTTCCGGGTAATTCCGCCTTGTCGGGGGCGGGAGGCCGCGCTGGACGGAACGCCCCGAGCGGGCCTGACGTGAGCCTCGAGCCCGCCTCAGCCGTAGCGGACGAGGGCGCGCACGTCGCGCTGCCCGAGCTTGTCGCGCCAGGGCAGGAAGTCCAGCGCCACGACGAAGGCCAGGCACGACACGCGCGCGCCCAGCTGCTCCACCAGCTCGCAGGTGGCGGCCGCGGTGCCGCCGGTGGCCACCAGGTCGTCCACCACGACGACGTTGTGGCCGGCGGTCAGAGCGTCGTGGTGCATCTCGATCGTGTCGGTGCCATATTCCAATGCATAGCTCTGACGCACCACCTTGTAGGGCAGCTTGCCCGGCTTGCGCACGGGCACGAAGCCCTTGCCCAGGGCGTGCGCCAGGGTGGCGCCGAACATG
Organism: Planctomycetota bacterium; assembly: GCA_036274635.1. Classification (GTDB taxonomy): domain Bacteria; phylum Planctomycetota; class B15-G4; order B15-G4; family B15-G4; genus DASUFI01. Next base: position 5,752 of record DASUFI010000056.1, on the reverse strand, counting down.
AAGCCGCGCGACTCGATGCCCACGATCGCGTCGCAGGGCACGCCGGCCACCAGCTTGGCGAGGCCGTCGATGGAGGCCGCGAAGGCCTTGCCGTCGCCCAACAGGGGCGTGATGTCCTTGAAGACGATGCCCTGCTTGGGGAAGTCCGGGATGTCGCGGATGTAGCTGCGCAGATCGAGCATGGTGGGGCGGTCCGGTGGGGGCCCGGCCTTTGTACCGTGGGCGTGGGCGGCCCTGAAGCCGGCGCTACATGCGGTCGGGCACCTGGATGCCCAACCAGGAGAGGCCGTTGACCAGCGCGTGCCGCGTGGCCAGGGCCAGCGCCATGCGCGCCTCGGACAGCGCGGCGTCATCCGACACCACCGTCCAGTCGCGCCGCGCATACAGGGCCGAGAAGCGCGCGGCGATGTCCAGCAGCCGGTCCGACAGCAGCGAGGGCTCGGCCTGGGCGATGCCGGCGGCCAGCGAGTCGGGCAGCGCCTCGAGCGCCAGCACCAGGGCCGTCTCCTCGGGCGCGTCCAGCCGGCTCCAGTCGGGGCTGGCGCCCGGCTTGCGGCCGTACTTCTCCTCCAGGGAGGCGATGCGCGCCGCGGTGTACTGCAGGTAGGGACCGGTCTCGCCCTCGAAGGACAGCACCTCGTCCCAGTCGAAGACCACGTCGCGCTCGCGGCGGTTCTTGAGGTCGTTGAAGACCACGGCCCCGACGCCGATGCGGTGCGCCTGCTCGGCGATGTCGGCCGGCACCGGCCGACCCTTCTCGGCCGCGCCGCGCGCGATGGTCTCGCGCGCCAGGTCGACGACGCGCACGAGGACGTCCTCGAGCAGCAGGATGTCCCCCGTGCGCGTGGCCATCTTGCGGTCCTTGAAGCGCATCAGGCCGAAGGGCACGTGCTCGACGCGCGGCTCGTACTCGCGCCCCAGCTTGCGCAGCACGCCCTTCATCTGCCGGAAGTGCAGCGCCTGCGCCGCGCCCACCACGTAGAGGGCGCGCGCGAAGTGCAGGCTCTGCCAGCGCCAGTCGGCGGCGGCGAGGTCGCGCGTGAGGTAGAGCGTGGTGCCGTCGCGCTTCCTCACCAGCGCCATGCCGGCGCCCTCGGCCGTCAGGTCCACGCAGGTGGCGTCCTCGCTCTCCACCAGCAGGCCCTTCTCCTCCAGCTCGTCCAGCACCGCGGGCATCTTGTCCTCGAAGAAGCTCTCGCCGCGCAGGTCGTCGAAGTGGATCCCCAGCAGCGCGTACACGCGCTCGAACTCCGCCAGCGAGACGTCGCGGAAGAGCTTCCACAGCCGGCGCGCCTGCGGGTCGCCGTCCTCCAGCAGCTTGAACTTGGCGCGCGCGACCTCCTGCAGCTCCGGCCGCTCCTTCTTGCGCGCGTTGAAGTCCACGTACAGCTCGAGCAGGTAGGCGATGCCGCGCCGCTGCAGCTCGGCCTCGTCGCCGCGCTCGTCCCAGATCGCGAGCAGCTGCCCGAACTGCGTGCCCCAGTCGCCCAGGTGGTTGATGCCCACGGGCTTCCAGCCCGCGGCCGCGAGCATGTTCACCAGCGCGTGCCCGATGACGGTGCTGCGCAGGTGGTGGATCGCGAAGGGCTTGGCGATGTTGGGCGAGGAGAAGTCCACCGGCACGGCGGCGCCGTGACCGATGTCGAGCGTGCCGTAGGCTGCGCCGCGCGCGAGCACCTCGGGCAGCACGGCGGCTGCGACCAGCGCGCCGTCGAGCGTGGCGTTGACGTAGGGCCCGGCGGCGGCCACGGAACGGATCGCGCCGCCAGGCTGCAGCCTGCCCGCCAGCTCGGCGGCGATGGCGGGAGGCGCCTTCTTCTGTGCCTTCGCCAGCGCGAAGCAGCCGAAGGCGAGCTGCCCCAGCTCGGGTCGCGGGGGCGTGCCTATCTGCGGCAGCAGCTCCTCGGGGGACTGTCCGACGAGCGGAGCGAGCGTCTCGGCGAACAGGCGGGCGAAGCGCGACATGGGGCGGGGAATCGTAGCAATCGGAGTGGACGTGCACGGTCACGCGCGCTCCGGCGCGCGCGGCGGGGGATAGCGCCCTTCGGCCGCCTGCATTTCCCCGCTGTACCGATCAGGAACATCGGGACATGCTGTCGGGCGCTGTCCCGTGCCGTCCGCAGCCACGCGGAGCCATCCCATGATTCGCCAGATCCGCGCGGCCATCGCCGCCACCCTCGTCGCCGCGCCCGCGCTGGCGCAGGGCGGTGGCTTCGCGGCCACCGACCTCGGGCTCTACAGCACAGCCATCCAGGGCAGCTCCTCGACCAGCGGCGCGCTCGTGCTCGTGGACCTCGCGGGCGGCACGGCCACCATCCTGGTGGACACCGTCAGCACGCTGGGCAGCCAGGGCGCGGCCGCCTTCGATCCGTATCGCCAGCGCATCGTCTTCTGCGCGGGCCTGAACAGCGTGCTCGATCCGCTGCACCTGTGGGCCGTGAATGCGGCCGGGCAGCTGGACGACCTCGGACAGCCGGGCCAGCAGCTCTTCGCGCTGGCGCCCACCGGCGACGGCCGCATCTACATGCGCCAGGCCAACTCGGCCGCGCAGCCCTTCAAGTACCAGGACGCCGCGGGCACGCTGCACACGCTGCTGGACGCCGCGGGCGCCGCGCCCTTCGACACCGATGGCGGCGCCAGCACGGACGCGCACAACATGATCCACGACGCGGCCAGCAACGCGCTGTTCGTGGCGTCGGGCCTGGGCGCCTGCCCGGGGGGCGTGGTCAACCGCATCAACATCCGCAAGCTGCCGCTCTCGGCCGATGGCACGCGCGTCAGCGGGCCGGTGAGCTGCGCGCAGTTCGAGGTGAGCACCTCGGGCGAGGCGGCGGTGGGCTGGAGCCACGGCCCGCTGGGGCAGCTGGTCCTGGTGGTGGACACCAACGGCGGCGGCTCCGAGCCGCGGATCCTGCTCGTGGATCCGGCCACGCTGGCGATCTCGGTCTTCGCCTCGCCGGGACCCTTCTTCGGCGACGCGGCCCTCAACGCCGGCACGTGGGCCGGCACCCTCGGCCAGGTGGTGGTGCTCGAGACGCTCACGGACGTGCTGCGCGCCTACTCGGCGGGCTCGGGCGGCCCAGGCAGCACGCTGCCCATCACGGGCACGGTGTCGGCGGCCGGCTCGTCGGGCGAGAGTGCCGCGCTCTTCGCGGTGGCCCCATCGGCCTGCGCGGGCGGCTGGATGCCGTACGGCACGGGCCTGGCGGGCGCGGGCGGGCAGGTGCCGGCGCTCACGGGCGCGGGCTGCCCGCAGATCGGCGGCGCGTTCTCGCTGCAGCTCGCGAACGGCGTCGGCGGCGCCGGAGGCCTGCTCTTCATCGGCGTGTCGGCCGCCGCGCTGCCGCTCAAGGGCGGCACCTTCCTCGTGGGTGGCGTCGTGCTCCAGCTGGGACTCGCGCTGGGCGGCGCTGCCGGCGTGCCGGGCGCGGGCTCGCTCACGCTGCCGGCCGCGCTGCCGTCCGACCCCTCGCTGCAGGGCGTGCAGGTCTGGCTGCAGGCCGGGCTCTCCGACGCGGCGGCCGTGCACGACGTCTCGCTGACGAACGGCCTGAGGATGGAGATTGGCTAGCCTCGACGCGATCCCCGGAACGGAGTCTGCCCATGCCTCCCAATGAAGCCGCCCTCGCGAAGGCGCTCGAAGCCTTGCAGCAGGTCGAGCTCGAATCCTTCACGGCCACTCCGTCGACGATCGCCCCCTTCGGGAAATCGGAGCTGCGCTGGCGCGTGAACGCACCCGCGGGCGTGCACCTGGAGCTCGACGGCCACCAGGTCCCGCGCACCGGCTCGCAGGTCGTGCACCCCGGGTTGACGCGCACCTTCAAGCTCGTTGCGCGGGCGTCCACGCTGAGCTCGGACGTGGGGCAGGTGACCGTGGTGGTGGACCTCGGCGCCTGCATCCAGATCACCCTCTCGGAGGCCGATGTCCAGGCCAAGCTGCTCGAGGTGGTGGAGATGCTCATGGCGCAGGACCCGCAGCTGACCCTCCGCAGCCCGCCGGTCGTCGACGTCACGCCGGCCGGCATCGTCATGAAGCTCCGGTTCGAGATCCACGTGAAGCACTCCCGCAACCCGGACTTCAACATCGACGCGCTGATCGGCCTGGCGGTGGACAGCGACGGGATCGCGCCCTTCTTCCGCGAGTTCTCCGCGGACCTCGACTTCTCCTTCTGGGAGGACGCGCTCAACATCCTGATCGACGCCACCGCGGGCACCCTCGCGGGTGGGCCCTTCATCCACATCGCCGCGTCCCAGGCCGAAACCGCGGCCCGGGAGAAGGCGCGCCGCGACATCCTCGATGGCATTGCCGGAGGCATCGCCGAGTTCCTGCTCATCGCTCCCCCGGGATTCAGCCCGCATCAGGTGTTCCTGCGCGACGACGGCATCGACGTGCGCCTCTGCCCGCACCCCGGGGTGGCGATCACCAGCTTCCGGCATCCCGAGTTCCAGCTGACGGCCGTCAAGGCCGGACGGTACGGCGCGACGTCGACGTCGCGCGCGGGACCGGCCAAGGCGCGGACATCGAAGGGCTCGTCGCGCGGAACGCCGAAGCGGGCTGTCCCGCGACGCAAGCGCTGACGAACCGGGGCTGGTGCGGCACGTCGGCGCGGCTCCGGGGGCTGTATCCCTCCAGCCTGTCGCTTATGATTCCGCCTCGTCCGGCCTGCAGCCACCCGCTCCGCCCACCGACGGCCCATGACTGAACCGCGCACGATCATCGAGCACCTGCGCCGCCGGGCGCGGGAGATGCCGGACAAGCTGCACGCCCGCTACCTGCACGCCGATCGTGCGCCCGACGAGCAGAGCTACGGAGCGCTGGAGCGGCGCACGCGGCAGTTCGCGGCGACGCTGGCGCAGGCCGGCACGCCCGACAAGCGCGTCGTGCTCGTGATCCTGCAGCACCACGCCGACATGCTGCCCGTCTTCTACGGCGCGATGTGGCTGGGCGCGATCCCGGCCTTCCTGCCCTTCCCGACGGGCAAGCTGCACATCGGCAAGTACTTCAGCGACCTGCGCGGGATGATCGAGCGCACGTCGCCGTACGCGATCGTCACCTACGCCGAGCTGGCCACCGAGCTGAAGACCCTGCTCGCGGGCGTCCAGGAGGCACCCGTCGTGCTGCTGCACGAAGCCGTGCCGGCCGACGCGCCGCTGCACGGCGACCCGCGCCCGGCGCAGCCCGAGGACGTGGCGCTGATCCAGTACAGCTCCGGCAGCACGGGCCTGCAGAAGGGCGCCGCCCTCTCGCACCGCGCGATCCTGGCCGAGTGCGAGGGCGTCGGCGAGTTCTTCGGCATGGGCGCCGACGACCACTTCGTGACCTGGGTGCCGCTCTATCACGACTGGGGCCTGGTCTGCGACGCGATCCACCCGCTGGCGCTGGGCGCGCCGTTCACGCTCATGTCGCCGATCCAGTGGGTCGGCCGGCCGGCCTCGGTGCTCGAGGCCATCACGAAGTACAAGGCCACGGTCTACTGGCACCCCAACTTCGCCTTCAACTTCATGACGCGGCGCGTGAAGGAGAGCGAGCTGGCCGGCCTCGACCTCTCCTCGCTGCGCCTGTGCGGCAACGGCGCCGAGCCCTGCCTGTACGAGAGCCACGAGATGTTCGCGCAGCGCTTCGCGGCCGTGGGCTTCCGGCGCGAGGCGCTGGGCATCGTCTACGGCATGGCCGAGGTCGTGAACAGCGTCATCGCCGCCGGCGGGGCGCGCGGGCCGGGCAGCCGCGAGCCCATCCGCGTGGACACGATCG
>DASUFI010000055.1:0-9757 GCA_036274635.1 Planctomycetota bacterium | reverse complement strand
TGGGCCTGCTCACGGGCGGCGGCGGCAGCGCGGCCGCACGGCGCGGCTACGTGAATGGCCTGCTGCGCACCGTGCTGCGCGAGAGCAACAAGCTGCCCGAGGCCGACGACCGCGGCGGCGCCTCGCCCACCAAGCGCCTGCACCGACCCGGCCGCACCGTCACCTTCTTCGCGCGCCCGGTCTTCCCGGATCCGCGGCGCGACCAGGCCGGCTACCTCGCTGCGCTGCACAGCCACCCGCGAGACCTGGTCGAGCGCTGGCTCGCGCGCGTGGGCGAGGAGGCCACCGAAGCGCGCCTCGTCGCCGGCAACGCGCCCGCGCCGCTGGTGCTGCGGCCGCGCGCCGGGCGCCTCGACGCCGCGGCCCTGCTCGAGCGCCTCGCGCGCGAGGGAGTGGCGGGCGAGCTGCTGCCGCGCGGCGCCGGCGCACCGGCCGTGCGCGTGCGGCCCGGTGGCGAGTCGGCCCTCGCGACGCGCGCCTTCCATGAGGGCCTGTTCAGCGTGCAGGACCCCGAGCAGATGGACGCGGCCGAGATCCTCGCGCCCCGCCGCGGCGAGGTCGTCTGGGACGCCTGCGCCGCGCCGGGCGGCAAGGCGACGCAGCTCGCCGAGGCGCTCGAGGTCGCGGGCGGCGGCCGCGTCGTCGCCACGGACGCGAGCGACGAGCGCCTCGCCCGCCTGCGCGAGAATGCCGCGCGCCTCGGCCTCTGCAACCTCGACATCGCCGCGCACGACGCGCTCGCCGCCGCGCCGCCGCCGGGCCGCCCGCACGCCGGCTTCGACGCCATCCTGCTCGACGCCCCGTGCAGCAACACCGCCGTGCTCGCGCGGCGCCCCGAGGCGCGCTGGCGCCTGCGGCCCGAGACCTTCGCGCGCCTCGCCGCGCTGCAGCGCCGGCTGCTCGCTGCGGCCGCGCGCCACCTCGTGCCGCACGGCCGGCTCATCTACTCCGTGTGTACGCACGAGCCGGAGGAGAGCGAAGGCCACGGCCTGCAGCCGACCGCCTCGCCGTTCGTCTGGACGGCCGGGGCCGCGGACCTGCGCGCGCTGGTGGCACGCTGGGAGGCGCAGGGCCTGCTGGCCGAGCCTGCGTCACCCGCCGACCCTGATGACGTCGAGGGCCCATGACCCTGCGCCTCGCCTACAACACCAACGGCTGGCCCCAGCACGAGCTGGGGGACGTCGCCACGCTGCTGGCGGGCATGGGCTACGCGGGCATCGCCATCACGCCCGACGTCTTCCACCTGAACCCCTTTGCCGCCGGCGCGCTGGACGAGGCGCGCGCGCTGCGCCGCCGCCTCGACGACCTGCAGCTGGCCGTGGCCGTGGAGAGCGGCGCGCGCTTCATCCTCGACCCCGCGCGCAAGCACTGGCCCACGCTGCTCGACGAGCCGCCCGGCGCCAGCCGGCGCCTCGACTACCTGCAGCGCGGCGTCGCGCTGGCCGCCGAGCTGCGCGCCGAGACCTTCTCCTTCTGGAGCGGCGCCGCGCCGCCCGGCCTCTCGCCCGACGAGACGCTCGAGCGCCTCTGCCGCGGCGCCGCCGCGCTGCTGGATGCCGCCGCCGGCAGCGGCGTGCGCGTGTGCTTCGAGCCCGAGCCCGGCATGACCGTGGCCAGCCTGGAGGACACCGGCGACTTCCTGCTCGAGCTGGGGCGCGCCGAGCTGCACCTGATGCTCGACGTCGGCCACGTGCCCGTCACCGACGACCTGCCGCCGAGCGACGCCATCCTCGCCTTCGCCGAGCGCCTGGGCGGCGTGCAGCTGGACGACAGCCGCGGCGGCCGGCACGAGCACCTCTTCTTCGGCGACGGGGAGATCGACTTCACCGCCGTGGCGCAGGCACTCGAGGCGGTGCGCTTCACCGGCCTCGCCAGCGTGGAGCTGCCGCGGCACGATGCCGATCCCGTCACCACGGCTCGGCGGGCCATGGAGTTCTGGCGCGGGCTGCCGGCGCGCTGAGGGGCCACACGCAGCAGGATCCCGCCGCGGCCGGCGATTGAAGCTTTTCTGATGCAGAGCTTCAGTGCAGCTTCAGTCTGCGGCGCGACGGACACCACGCGGCGGCAGCCCGCACCGAAGCAGCCGCCCGCGGCTGCGCTATGTTGCCGGCCACCCCCGGGAAAGCCCCTCATGAGCCAGGCCTCCGCTCCGTCGCTGCCCGCCGCCCTCGCGCCCGAGGCGCTGCTCGAGCGCCTGCACTGGCGCTACGCCGTCAAGAAGTTCGATCCGTCGCGCAAGATCCCGGCGGACACGTGGGCCGCTCTGGAGGAGGTGCTGCGGCTCTCGCCGTCGAGCTACGGGCTGCAGCCGTGGCGCTTCGTGGTCGTGCAGGACAAGGGCCTGCGCGAGACGCTGCGCGCCGCCTCGTGGAACCAGGCGCAGATCACGGAGGCGAGCCACATGGTGGTGTTCGCGGCGCGGCGGGGCATCGGCGTGTCGGACGTGGAGCGCTTCGTGGACTCCATGGTCGAGCAGCGCGGCGTCACGCGGGAGGCCCTCGCCGGCTACGCCCGGACGATGACGGGCTTCGTGAGTGCGCCGCCGGCGCACATCCACCTCGACACGTGGGCCTCGCGGCAGACCTACATCGCGCTGGGCTTCTTCCTGGAGGCGTGCGCGCTGCTGGGCGTGGACGCCTGCCCGATGGAGGGCCTCGAGCCCGCGAAGTACGACGAGATCCTCGGGCTGAAGCAGGAGGGCTTCGGCGCGCTGTGCGTGGCGACGGCGGGCTACCGCTCGGCGGAGGACAAGTACGCGACGGAGAAGAAGGTGCGCTTCCCGGTGGGGGAGGTCGTGCAGCACCGCTGAGGGCGGGCCAGCGCTAGCTCGCCCCGCCCGCCTTGGCCGCGCTCGCCGCGGCGCTGCCCTGCTTCGCCAGCCGGTGCAGCTCCTCATCCTCGAGCAGCCCGCTCGCCCCCTTCGCTGCGAGGAAGAGGCGCTCCACGCGCTCGTCCGTGGCCTCGTAGCCGTGCTCGCGCAGCCAGTGCACGACGTTGCTCTTCCCGCTCATCGGCCCGACGCGGATCACCTGCCGCAACCCGAAGTCGCCAGCCGGCACGCCCGAGTACACGCGGTCGGCCAGCCAGTTGTCGCCCTTCTGCAGGGCCTTGATGACGGCGGCGGCGTGGACGCCCGTGCCGGTCTCGAAGGCGTCGCGGCCGAAGACGGGGTAGCCGATGGGGATGGCCACGCCGGTGGCCTCGGAGGTGAGGTGCACGTAGTCGCCCAGGCGGCGCAGGTCGTTGTCGATCCAGCCGAGCAGCTTGAGGTTCACGAGCAGCGCGTCCATGGGGCAGTTGCCGGCGCGCTCGCCGATGCCGAGGCCCGTGGCGTGCACGCGGTGCGCGCCGGCCTGCAGCGCGGCGATGGCGTTGGGGACGCCGAGCCCGCGGTCCATGTGGCCGTGCCAGTCGATCTTCACGTCCTTGCGTCCGGACTTCTCGACCAGCTTCACGGCCCAGCGGATGAGGTTGCGGGCGCCGTCGGGCGTGGCGTGGCCGCAGGTGTCGCAGAAGCACAGGCGCATGGCGCCGTGCTCGAGCGCAGCGCCGTAGAGCGCCTCGAGCGTCCTGGGGTGGGCGCGGCTGGTGTCCTCGGTCACGAACATGACCTGCAGGCCCTCCTTGGCCGCGAACTTCAGCGCGGCCACGGAGTGCTTGAGCATGGTGGCGAGGTCCCAGTCCTCGACGTAGGCGCGGATCTGCGAGGAGCCGATGAAGGTGGACGCCTCGATGCGCACGCCGGTCTTCTGCTGGATCTCGGCGATGGGGCGGATGTCCGCCTCCATGGTGCGCGCGGCGCAGTTGGGCTCGAGGCGCAGCTTCTGGTCGCGGATCTCCTCGGCCAGGCGCGTCACCGTCTTCACCACGTGCGGGCCGGCGCCGGGCAGGCCGATGTTCACGTAGCGCAGGCCGAGGTCCGACATGAGGTGCAGCAGCCGGACCTTCTGCTCGATGGACGGCGTGCGCACGGACGGGCACTGCAGGCCGTCGCGCAGGGTCTCGTCGTCGAACTCGATGGGCTGCGGCGGGCGCGGCACCGGCTCGAGGGTGTTCCAGTCGTGGATGAGGTCGTCGCGCGCGGGGCTGAGGCCGGTCATGGCCGGCATTCTAGCGGCGCGGGGCGTTCAGCGCCCCCGGGCGCGCCGGCGCTCTACTCCGCGGCTTCGCCGCCGTGGAGGTCGCTGAAGAACGACTCGGAGGAGTCGAGCTGCTTGAGGTACTCGTGGAAGTCCAGGCGCTCGTCGGGGCCGATGCGCGCGGCGCGCGAGCCGAGCATGGCGTCCACGACCTTGTTGGGCAGCGAGGCGTCGGCGGTGAGGTCCTTGCCCTCGTAGGCGCCCTCGAGCTGCAGCAGGCCCTTGCGTGCCAGCGGCCGCAGCAGCTGGCGGCGGCGCAGCAGGTCGGGCTCGGACTCGGAGACCAGCTTCACCAGGTCCACCGCGTCCACGGCGCCCACGCCCTCGAGCAGCTCCTGGAAGAGCACGGTCATGAGGATGACCAGGTCGTCGAGGCCGAGGTCGTGCTCGCGCGCGAAGCGGAGGAGGGGCAGGCTGTCGGAGGAGGGCGTGGCGGCGAGGCGCTGGGCCACGCGCTCGGCCTCGCGGCGCGCCTCGGCGGCCAGCTCGGAGGCGGCCTCATGGGTCTCGATGCCGGTGCCGGACCACGGGTCGAGCTGGAAGACGCGCGCGGCGCGGCGGCGATAGGCCAGCGAGAGGCGGCGCAGGTCGATGACCAGCTCGGCCTGGGTGCGGTAGGCGCCGGCGGGAGGCTCGCGGGCCTCGGGGGTGCGCAGGGCGAAGACCTCGCAGGCGCGGCGCAGCACGACGTCGGCCACGCGGAAGGTGGCGGTCTCGGCGCCGGGCGCGTCGGTGGGCAGCGTGTCGGGCAGCAGCAGGCCGCGAGCGACCAGCCGGCCGTCGGCCACCAGCAGCGCCAGCGCGGCGAGGCGCGCGGGCGTGCCGGCGGCGGCGCGCTGCGCGAGCTCGGCGCCCGTGAGGGCGGCCTTGCCGCCGAGTCGCGCCGAGAGCGCCACCAGCAGGAGGCGCGCCTCGTCGTCGACCAGCTCGCTGCGCTCCAGCAGGTCGAAGAAGCGGCCGGCGCGAGGGCGGGCGGCCAGGCGGGCGGCGAGCTCGGGTGCCCCCTTGTCGATGGCCTCCAGCAGCGCGCCCAGCGCTTCCTTCTCAGGGTTCGTCATGTGCTGGCGCGGCTCCGCTCTCCCACGGGGGAGCCCGCCCATACGGGGGCCCCACTGCAGGGTAACCCGCCCCGCGGATGGTGGCGGACTGCGCGCGGGGATAACCTCGTTGCGCCACACCTTCAGGCGGATTGTTGACCCACCATGGACCGCCCGGACACCGCCCCGTCGCTCTCGACGCTGCCGACGGCGCGGTCGCAGTCCGAGCCCCCGCCGCGGCCGGCGGGGTCGCGCTGGCGGCGCCGCGCGCTGCTGCTGGCGGTGGTGGTGTTTCCGGCGCTCTTCGTGCGGGGCTGCGTGCTCGATACCTTCGCGATCAGGTCGAACAGCATGGCCCCGATCTTCCAGGGCTCGAGCGATGCCGGCGACCACCTGCTCGTGCTGCGAACGGGCCTCGATCCGCGGCCGCTGCAGCGCTGGGACGTGGTGGTCGTGGACGGCTCCGTGGACCCCACGTTGACGGAGGGCTACGGCGCGCTGCTCAAGCGCGTGGCCGCGCTGCCCGGCGAGCGCGTGGAGCTGCGCAGCGGCGACCTGTGGGTTTCGCCGGGCCCGGGCCAGCCGATGGCCCTGGAGCGCAAGCCGGACGAGCTCATCCGTGCCCTGCTCGTGCCCGTGCACACGGGCGCGGGCCTGGCCACGCCATGGATCTGGGAGGGCCCGGGCACGCGCGAGCCGCTGACCTCCGGGGGCGTGCGCCTCACTGCCGGCGACGAGCCGGGCCACGCGCGCTTCGCGGAGTCGGTGGCGGACGGCCAGGCGGGCGTGCCGGGGGAGCACTCGGTGTCGGACACGGCGCTGCGGCTGGTGGTGGGCGCGTGCGACGCGACGCTCGAGCTGCAGCTGCGCGAGGGCGCGGACGTCTTCCGCGCCTCGCTCGCGCCCGCGGCGCGCGGCGGCGCGGCGCTGCAGCACAACCTGGGCGGCCGCGTGGTGGCCAGCGCGCCCGACTTCCCCGGCCTGAAGGCGGGCGACACGGTGCTGGCCTGGAACGTGGACGACGGCGTGCGGGTGTTCGTGAACGACCGCCTGCTGCTCTCCTGGGACCAGCCGCCGCACGACCCGCCGCCGCCCGGCGGCGCGCCGCGCAACGACCCGGGTCTGGTGGTCACGGGCGGCTCGGTCGAGCTGCGCGAGGTCGTCGTCCTGCACGATCTGCACTACACCGCCGAGGGCGCCTGGGCCGCGGGCGGGGAGTTCGGCGTGCCGCCCGGCCAGGTGTTCCTGCTGGGCGACAACAGCTTGCGCTCGCGCGACAGCCGCTACTTCGGGCCGGTCCCCGAGGGCGCCGTCCTGGGCCGGCCCTTCGCCCGCTATGCTCCCTTCGACCGCGCGGGCTGGCTGGACCGGGAGGGTGCGCCGTGAGTCGCGCTGCGTCGTTCCCTGATGGCATGGAGGGCGGGCAGCCGGCAGGGCCGCAACCGGCCCCCCAGCCGCCCGTTCAAGGCGCACCCTCCATGGGCAGTTCGACACCGACACCGGCGGTCGTCGACGGTCGCGACCTGATGAAGGCCGTGTCCGCCGGCGAACCGGGCGCCTTCGAGCGGCTCGTATCCACGTACGAGTCGCGCATCAAGGCGGCCGTTGCGAGGCACATCGTGGACCGGGCGTCGGTGGACGACCTGTCCCAGGAGGTGCTCCTGCGGTTGTACCGAGCGCGTGACCGCTACGAGCCGACAGCGCGCTTCGAGACCTTCCTCTACCGCATCATCTTCAACATCTGTGTCAACCACACGCAGTACAGCCGCCGTCGCCGGCACATGGGCTTCCGCCAAGGAGCGGAGGACGATGAGCCCGGCGTGCCGCTGCCCGCCGACGACTCCGCGCTGGCTCCGCCGCGCGAGATCGAGCTGGGCGAGCGCGCGAAGCTGCTGCATTCCGCCATCGGCCGCCTCCCGGACAACCAGCGCCGCGCCCTGCTGCTCTCGCGGTTCGAGGGCCTGGCCTACGAGGAGATCGCGACCGTGATGGACACCTCGCTGCAAGCGGTCAAGTCGCTGCTGTGGCGCGCGCGCGAGAACCTGCGCGTGTCCCTGGCCGACCGCCTCGACGAGGCCACCGAACCGTTGACCGGATCCGAACCATGAACGAGCGCGATGGCATCCGCCTGCTGGAGTACCTCGATCGCCGGCTCCCGCCTGACGAGCGGGCCGAGGTCGAGGCCTGGCTCAAGCGCGACGCCGAGGCGCGCCGCCTGGTGGCCGACCACGAGCGCCTCTGGGCGCTGCTGGGCGAGGCCCTGCCGATGCCCGACGTCGCCGCCTCGCCGGACTTCCGCGAGCGCACGCTGCGCCTGGCCGAGCAGGAGCGCCCGGCCGCGCTGCTGCCCTTCCGCACGCGCGCCGTCGCGCTGCTGGCCGCGTCGCTGCTGGTCGTCGTCGGCGGCTGGGCCTGGTGGTCCGCCAGCCAGCGCAGCGGCCTGTCCCCGGGCGACCGCGCCGTCGTTGGCGAGCTGCGCGTGCTCGAGAACTGGGACTTCCTGCAGGCGCACGCCCGCGAGCTGGACCTGGCCGTGAAGGCCGAGGTGCTGCACCACCTCGCCGGCGAGCTCACCAAGGAGGTCCCGCGATGAGCCTGCGCCCGATCGTCGCCCTGGCCGCCTCCATGCTGCTGGCCGGCTTCGCGCTGCGCCCGGACGTGCGCCCGGTGGCGGACATCGATCCGGTGGTCTTCCGCGCCAACCTCGAGCGCTGGCAGACCCTGCCCGAGCCCGAGCGCGAGGCGCTGCGCGAGCGCTACGCCCGCTTCTGCGACCTGACGCCCGGCGAGCAGGAGGCGCTGCAGCAGCGCGCCGACATGCTGGCGCGCGTGCGTGGCAAGCTCGCCCAGCGCCAGGGCCACGACGCCACTCCCGACGAGACCGCCGCGGAGCTGGTGCGCCTGGTCGAGCGCGCGCGCCGGGCCGCGCCGCTGCCTCCGGGCACGCCTGAGCCCACCGACGCCGAATTCCTGGCGCAGATGGAGAACCGCACGCGCCGCAGCGTCGCGGCCTTCCTCGACCGGCTTGCGCGGCGCGGCGACATCACGCCGCAGCAGCTCGCACACCTCCGGGCCCAGACCCTGCCCGAGCAGCTGCGCGATGCGCTGCTGCTGCTCAAGTCCGAGCAGATCAACCTGTGCAGCGAGACCGTGCCGGCCGCCGAGGCCGACGAGCTCATGCGCCTGCCGCCCCTGGACGTGGCCTCCCGCGCCGACCGGCTGCGCCAGCAGCGCGGCTTCCTCGGACGCCTCGGCACCGCCGTGCCGCTCACCGAAGACGACCGCAAGAGCCTGGCCACGGACGATGGCGAGCCCGAGATCCGCGAGCGGCTGCGCGACCTCAAGGGGCCGGACCTGCGCGACCTGTTGTCCCGCAAGGGCGTCCCGTCCGAGCAGATCGATGCCCTGCTCTCCGGACCGGTCAATGCGCTCGAGGGCGACCTCAACGACCTGCTCGCCCACTCCGGCTCGCGCTGAGGGCCCGCGCCGCCCAGCCCGGCCCTGACGGCCCCTGAGGCCGCGGATCCCGCCCGGCATCAAGTCCTGCGGCCCCGGCGGCGATAGTCACGGACAGGGTGGACCCCAGCCTGCCCGGAGCCGTGCATGCCCGCGAATCATCGTCCCGCGACTGCGGTCGGGCCGGCCCGCGCGGTAGATTGTCGAGCGTGCGGTTCGTGAAGGTCGAGGGAGCCGGCAACGATTACGTGCTGGTCGGGACATTCGACCAGCAGGTGGAGGATCCGGCCGCGCTCGCGCGCCGCGTCGCGGACCGCCATTCCGGCATCGGCAGCGACGGCCTGCTGCTCGTGGGCCCACCCGACGGCCCCGGCGCCGACGCGCGCATGCGCATCTTCAACGCCGACGGCTCCGAGGGCCGCATGTGCGGCAACGGGCTGCGCTGCGTGGTGCGCTGGCTGATCGAGTCGAGCCACGCGCCCGGCCCGGAGGTGCGCGTGCAGACGGCCTCCGGACTGCGCGACGGCCGCCGCCTGCCGGACGGCGCGATCGAGATCGGCATGGGCGTGCCTGACTTCCGGCGCGCGGCCCTGGGACTCGTCGGCGACGGCGGGGTCGAGCTGCCGGCGCCGCCCGGCGCGGCTGCGGACCCGCCCGTGGCGCTGGGCGTGAGCGTCGGCAACCCGCACCTCGTGCTGCGCGTCGCGGCGCCCGAGTCGGCCGACCTGGCCGCCGTGGCCGAGGCGCTGCAGCCGCGCGTGCCCGGCGGCGTGAACGTGCACCTCGTCGCGGTGCGCGGGCACGACCGGTTGGTGGCGCGGCCCTTCGAGCGCGGCTCGGGCGCCACGCAGGCCTGCGGCACGGGTGCCGTCGCGTGCGCGGCCGTCGCCCGGCGGCAGGGCTGGGTGGACGCCGACACCGTGTGCGTGAGCATGCCCGGCGGCGAGCTGCGCGTGCGCTGGGACGGCGTGGGCCCGGCCTGGCTCACCGGCCCCGCACACCTGCCCTTCCGCGGTGACTGGAGCGGCTCATGATCCGCGCGCTGGCCGTGGCCTTGGGCGTGATCCTGTGCCACCTGCTGCTCGCGGGCGCGGAGGTCGACCTCGGCACGCTCGCGCCGCCGGG
>DASUFI010000054.1:0-6577 GCA_036274635.1 Planctomycetota bacterium | reverse complement strand
CGCGCTCGACGCGCTCGGTGCCCAGGACGACGTGGTCGCCGCGCTCTCGCGGCTGGCCGCGCGCGAGCCGGCGCGACGCCTGGCGCTCGCCGGCCGCAGCGGCGACGGCGCGCTGCCCGTGGGCCTGCTGGCCGCGCTGGCCGAGCCGCCGCTGGAGTCGCCCGAGCACGCGGTCGAGCGCCTGCAGGGCCTGATCGAGTCCTGGCCCGACGAGCCGTGGGCCGGGAGCACCGTGCGCGCCTGGGCGGCGGGCCGCATCGCGGAGCTCCTCGCGGCGCGCGGCCGGGCGCCCTACGCGCGCTGGGACGCACGCGCCGCCGCGGCGCTCGAGCGCGCGGGCGACGAGCTGTCGCTGCAGGCCATCGAGCAGCGCTACCCCAACGCCCTGGCCGTCGAGAAGCTGCGCCTGCGCCGCTTCGAGGCGTGGCTGTCGGAGGGCCGCGCCGGCGACGTGCTGGCCGAGCTGTCGCTGCCGCCGCTGGGCGGCTATGGCGCCGAGACCAGCGCGCTGCGCGCGCGCGCCGCCGACGCGCAGGGCGAGCCGGCGCTCGCCGCCGCCCTGCGGGGCGCCGCGCCGGAGCCGCCGCTGCCGCTGCCCGCGCTGCCCGGCCGGGACGCACGACCTTCCGAGCCGCTCGACGTGGCCGACGTCGGGCGCATCGTGTTCCCCGCCGTCACCGGGCGCTTCGCGCCGCCGTTCGCGAGCTGCGTGATCGGCTCCGTCGAGGGCGTGGGCAAGCTCTTCCTGCTCGACACGGCTGCCGGCAGCATCCGCTGGGAGCGCGATCTCCCCAGCCGGCTGACCTCCGCCTCGCTCGGCTACGTGCAGCTGCTCGTGGCCGGCGACCGGCTGCTGGCCCAGGTCTACGCTCCCGGCGGCAACGCGCCCGACGCGTCCCATGACCAGATCTACGCGTGGTCGCTGCAGGACGCCAAGCTGCTGTGGAAGCTGCAGGCTCCTGGCACGGCGAAGGAGACCGTGCTGGCCGACGGCCTGCTGTTGCGCCTCGACGCGCGCTCCGACGACGAGGGTGAGCTGAGCTACCACCTCATGGGCTACGGCACGGGCACAGGCTGCACGGCGCTGCAGCTCGACCTGCCGCCGTGCAGCGAGGCGCACCTGCTGCTGGCCGGCGGCGAGCCGGTGCTCTACACCATCGGCGGCCTGACGCGGGACGGCGTGGCCTTCGACGTGCGGCTGTGGACGGTGGACACGGCCGGCGGCCGGCTGCTGGGTGGCGAGCCCCTGCGCGGCACGGGGCCCAAGCTGCTGCTGGCCCTCGACGACGCGCCCGTCGTGCTGTGCTCGATCAAGGGCGACGACGACGATTCGTCGATGCTGCTGGGCTGGGACGCGAGCGAGCAGCGCGAGCTGTGGCGCGCGCCCGCGCCGGCCTCGTGGATCACGCGCCAGTCGCTGTATCCCGCGGGCGAAGGCCGCGTGCTGCTCGAGGTCGTCCCGCCCACGGGCGACAGCAACGTGCCGCTGCGGCTGGTGCCGCTCGACGCGCGCGTCGGACCGCTGCCGCCCACGGCCTTCCCCGAGCCGCTGAAGGCTGCGGCCGGCCAGGATCGCGGGCGCATGCCGCGCCTCGTGCTGGCGCGCACCGACGATGCCGCGCGCCTCGTCGTGGCCGACGCCCGCACGAGCGAGCGCCTCTACGAGCTGCAGCTGCCCGCGCCTGCCGGCCCAGGCCTGCGCGTCGTGCAGGGGCGCGACGGCTTCGCCTTGATGCAGGACGCCGCCGGCCCGGGCACGACGGCCACGCTGCGCGTGCTCGATGGCGCCACGGGGCAGGAGCGCTACAGTGGTGTCACCGAGGTGCCGCGCCCGCAGAAGAAGCTCGAGGTGGCTCTCGCCGAAGGAGCACTCGTGATGGCCTCGGGAGGCACGCTGCAGGTGCTGCGGAGCCCGGACAAGTGAGGCTGGGCGCCCTCGCCGTCCTGCTCGCGCTGCCCGCGGCCGCGCAGGATGGCGCGCCATCGGGTCCGTTCGCCGCGCCCCCGGGCTCCGCCGACGTGCAGCCGGTGACGGCGCCCTCCGGCGCGGGCGCCGAGATCACGCCCGAATCCGTGCACGCGGTGGAGCGCGCGCTGGGCTGGCTGGCCGTGCACCAGCAGCCCGACGGCAGCTGGAAGGGCGACGTCGGCTTCAAGCTCAACCAGGACTACGACGTCACGGCCAAGGACCAGCCGCACGTGGGCGTCACGGCGCTGGCGGGCCTGGCCTTCCTCTCGGCCGGGCAGCTGCCCGATCGCGGCGCCTACGGCGAGGTCATCGATCGCGCCACGCAATTCGTCCTCTCGAGCGTCACCGACACGGGCTTCATCACGGGCCACGACACGCGCATGTACAGCCACGCCTTCGCGGCGCTGTTCCTGGCCGAGGTCTACGGCATGACCGACCGGCAGGACGTGCGCGAGCGGCTGCAGCTGGCGGTGGACTTCATCGTCGACAACCAGAACGAGGAGGGCGGCTGGCGCTACGTGCCCAAGGCCGTGGAATCGGACATGTCCGTCACCGTGTGCCAGCTCAACGCCCTGCGCGGCGCGCGCAACGTGGGCATCCGCGTGCCGCGCGGCACGATCGACGCCGCGCGCCGCTACGTGGCCCGCAGCTACGTGCGCGCCGAGGAAGCCGCGCCCGACGACTACGCCTACTTCGAGAACTACTACCGCCTGGGCAAGGGCAGCTTCCGCTACCAGGCGCTGCGGCAGACGCGCAGCAGCTTCGCGCTCACCGCCGCCGGCATCGCCGCCCTGCACAATGCCGGGGAGTACGGGCGCGAGCTCAAGGCCGAGGGCAGCAGCCCCGGCGAGACGCTCGACCTGCAGGCCAGCGTGGACTTCCTGCTGGACCACGTGGACCTGGTGTCCGGCCGCTCGCCCTACACCTTTCACTACTTCTACTGGTACGGGCATTACTATGCGACGCAGGCCCTGTACGAGGTCGGCGGCCAGGCCTGGACCAGCTACTACCCGCGCATCCGCGACGAGATCGTGGGCGGCCAGCTCCCGGACGGCAGCCTGCCCTGCCGCGCCGGGCCCGGGCCGGCCTTCAGCACGGCCGTCGCGGCCATCATCCTGTCCCTGCCCTACGGCTATCTCCCCATCTTCCAGCGCTGAGCCGCACTCTGCATGAGCCTCGCCGCACCACCCGCCCGCCCGCCCAGCCCGCCGCGGCCCGCCGCGCCGGGCCTGGGCGTGGTGCACGCGCGGCTGGACGCGGTGCTGGCGCGCATCCGCCTGCTGCGCGTGAGCGCCGGGCTGGCGCGCGTGGTGTGGCAGACGGTCGCCGCGGCCGTGCTGCTGTACGGCCTCGACCGCTGGCTGGTGCTGCCGCGCGCCGTGCGCGGCGCTCTGCTGGTCGTGCTGGCGGTGCTGGGCGCGAGGCTGCTGGCGCGGCGCGTGCTGCGCCCGCTGTTCCGCGGGCCGGGCCGCCTGGAGGCCGCGCGGGTCGTGGAGCGCGCGCGACCGGAGTTCGAGGGGCGCATCGTCTCGGCGCTGCAGCTGCAGGGCGGGCCCGAGGGCTCGCTCGAGCGCAAGGTGGTGGATGAGGCCGCAGCCGCCTGCCAGGGCGAGGACCTGCGGCGCGTGCTGGTGGCGCGGCCCTCGCTGGCGGAGACCTGGCGCGCGGCCGGCGCGCTGCTGCTGCTGGCGCTGCTGCTGCTGGTGGGCACCCCGCACGCGGACGTCTTCGTGCGCCGCTGGGCGCTGCAGGACGTCGGCTGGCCGCGCGACGTGCGCCTCACGCTGAACGTCCCGCCGCGCGGCCCGGCGCACGTGGTCGCGCCGGACGGCACGCTCGTGGCGGCGCGCGGCGGCGTGGTCGAGGCCGACGTGAGCGTCTCGGGCACGGATCCCGGGCGCGTCGAGCTGGTGCTCGAGAGCGCGCGCGGCGACCGCGCCGGGGCGATGAGCGCGCTGCCCGAGGGCGGCTGGCGCGGCCGCCTCGAGGTGCAGGAAGGCGACACGGCCCTGCGCGCGCGCGGCGGCGACGACGACGGCACCGACAACCGCCTCGCGCTGCGCGTCATCGAGCCGCCGCGTCTCGACCAGCCGCGCTTCGCGCTGCAGCCGCCGGCCTACCTCGGTCTGCCGCCCTCCGACGTGGGGCCCGAAGGCCTGTCCGTGCCCGAGGGCACGCGCGTCACGCTCCACGGCCAGCCCAGCGGCGCGGCGCAGGCCGGCGAGCTGCGCCTCGCCTCCGCCGGCCAGGTGCTGCCGCTGGCCTTCGACACCACCAGCCAGCCACCCACGGTCAGCGCCGCCTTCGACGCCAACGCCTCCGACACGCTCTCCATCGTGCTCACCGGCGACTTCGAGCTGGCCACGCCCGACCCCAGCCACCACGCGCTCATGGTGCTGCAGGACCGCCCGCCCACGCTGCGCGTCTTCGCGCCGGCGCGCTCGGACGTGAAGGTCACGGCGCGCGCGGTCGTGCCGGTGGCCGTGGTGGCCGAGGACGACCACGGCGTCGCGTCCGTCACGCTGCAGGGCGACGGCGGGCGCGAGGTGCCGCTGCTGCCCGACGCCACGCGTCCCAGCAACTTCCGCGCGGTGCTCGACCTGTCCAGCTCGCCGGTGGAGGGCTCGCTGGCCTACGGGCTGCGCGCGCAGGACGGGCGCGACCTGCCGGGCCGCGGGCCGCAGGCGGCGGTGGCCGACGGCCGGCGCCTCGACGTCGTGGACGACGCCGAGGTCCAGCGCCTCCTCGCCGACCGCCAGCTGCGGCTCAAGGAGGCCTTCACCTCCATCCGTGAGCGCCAGGCCGCGGCGCTGGAGACGGTGACCGGCCTCGCCGAGGCGCCGCCCGCCGCCGACGACCCCGAGCTGCTGGCCGCCGTCGTCTCGCAGAACCAGGTCACGTCGCGCCTCGGGCTGCAGGCGCGCGAGCTGTGCGGCATCCTCGACGAGACGCTGTGCAACCGCCTCGACCCGGGCCCGGGCGCCGGCGCCGTGCTGGCGCGGCGGCTGTCCGACTGGGCCGCGGCGCCCGCCGACGAGACCTTCTCGCCCGCCGCGTGGCGCGCGCTGGCGGCCGAGTACGCCGCCGGCAAGTTCGGGCGCCTGGACCAGGTGGGCCGGCTGCTGGACATGTCGGCCGTCGCGCTGCAGCTCGAGGAAGAGGCCTCGCCCCAGGCGCACCAGCTGCTGGGCGAGGCGCGCGCCAACCCGACCAAGGAGACGCTGGCCGCCGCGCGCGACGCGCAGCAGGCCGTGGTCACAGGCCTGGACACGCTCTTGCAGCGCATGGACGAGTGGGAGGACTACCAGGAGGTCCTGCTGCTGGTGAAGACGCTCATCGACGACCAGCACGGCCTGCGCGGCCGCACCCAGGACGTGCTCTCCGGCGGAGGCCAGAACTGATGCGTCCGCTCGGCCTGCTGCTCTGCGCCCTGCTGCTGCTCCCGCGCGCCGTCGCCCAGGACGAGGCGGGCGAATCCGCCCAGGCGCGCCTGCAGCGCGACCAGGCGCGCGTCGGCCAGCGCCTCAGCAGCCTGCGCGACAAGATGGAGCGCCTGGCGCAGCGCTACACCGACGAGGGCCGCGACCGCAACGCCGCGCTGCTGAAGGACGCTCTGGCGCGCTTCGACGAGCAGAGGCTGCTGGACGTGCAGCGCGACGTGCAGCGCGGGCTCGAGCAGGGCAGCCTCTCCACCGTCGAGCGTCAGGACGCGCTGGCCGCCGGTCTCGAGGCCGTGTACGCCATCCTGCGCGACCGCCGCGACGTCGAGGAGCTCTCGCGCCAGACCGACCTCGCCCGCGAGGGCCTGGCGCAGCTCTCCGTGCTGGCCGAGAACCAGCGGCGCCTGCTGGCGTCCACGCGCGCCACGACCGACTCGCCCAAGGACCTGCTGAACCAGGCGCTCCAGCGTGCGCTGGAGCTGGCCAACTCGCTGGCGGCCGCCCAGCAGGCCGCGCAGCTCGGCGCCGACGCCGACCGCCAGATGGGCGAGTCGTCTCTCGCGGCCGAGCTGGCCGAGCGCCAGCGCGAGCTGGCGGCGGAGGCCCAGCCCACGGCCAAGATGCAGTCGCTGCTCGAGCAGGCGCTGGCCCTGCTGCGCGAGCGGCTGGCGCAGCAGGGCCCGCAGGCCTCCGAGGGGGGGCTGTCGCCCGAGCTGCTGGCGGCCGCGCAGTCGTCGCGCAAGCTGGCCGAGGAATCCGCGGCCGACGCCGCCGCGGCGATGCAGTCGGCGCGCGAGGCGCTCGAGGCGGCGCAGCGCGGAGAGGCCGCGCCGCCGGCCGCGCCCAGGCCCACGCCGTCGGGCGACTCGTCGGCCGGCACGTCGGGCGAGGGCAAGCCGCAGGGCGAGACGCCGTCGGGCAGCCAGCCGTCGGGCCAGCCGGGCGGCGAGCCGACGCCGGGTGCGCAGCCCTCGCAGAGCTCACCGACAGGCGCTCAGCCCGCCGAGCAACCGGGCGCCGGCGAGCAGCCGCCTCCGGGCGAGTCGCAGCCGAGCGCGCCGCAGGGCCAGAGCCAGCCAGGCGCGCAGCCGCAGCCAGGCGCGCAGCCGCAGCCGGGCGAGAAGCCGCAGCCGGGCGAGAAGCCGCAGCCGGGCGAGAAGCCGCAGCC
>DASUFI010000053.1:0-17297 GCA_036274635.1 Planctomycetota bacterium | reverse complement strand
GGTGCACGGTGAGCGACGACGGGCCGCTGGCCCCCATCCTGCAGGAGCTGAGCGCCGGGGGCGCACCGCCGCCCGTGCTGGAGCTGCCCGGCGCCGATGCGCGCGAGGCGGGCGCGCTGCGTCAGGCCGCCGGCGCGCGCGCCACGCTGGCGGTGCTGCCCGGCGCGCCCGACGACGCCGCGCTGGCCGAGCTGCGCGACGCGCTGTGGCCCGCCGCGCACCTCGCGGCGTGCTGGCGCGTCGACGACGAGGGCCGCGTGCGCCGCCGCGCCGTGGGCGAGGAGGCCGAGCTGCCCGCGCGCGCCACGCCGGGGCCGCGCACCGTGCTGCACCTGAGGCCGCGCGCCGAGGCCCTCAGCCAGCCCGTCACGCGCGCCAAGTTCGACGCCAACGCCGCCGGCTGGAACGGCAACCCTGGCTCGCCCACCTACGCGCACTACCGCTGGATGCGCCGGCTCATGGCCCAGCTCGCGCGCCCGGCGCGCGGGGCGACGGCGCTGGATGCCGGCTGCGGCACGGGCTGGGTGGGCATCGAGGCCGCGCGCCTCGGCGCCCGCGCCTCGGCCTTCGACCCCAGCCCCGCCATGATCGAGCTGGCCCGCGCCAACGCGCGCGAGACGGGCGTGGAGCTGGACGCGCGCGTCGGCTTCGTGGAGGAGGCGCCCTTCCGCGAACCCTTCGACGTCGTGCTCAACAGCGGCGTGATCTCCTTCGCCCCCGACCCGCAGGTGTTCCTCGAGCGGCTGGCGGCGCTGGTCAAGCCGGGCGGCCTGCTGGTCATCGGCGACATCAACCCGCTCGCGCGCGGCTTCCGGCGGCGCCGCCGACGCCACCCGCTGCTGCCCGTGCGCGAGCTCAACGGCCTGCCGCGGGCCGAGGTCGAGCGCCTGCTGGTCGCGCGCGGCTGGCGCATCGAGGCGCGCCGCTACTACCAGCTCACCTTCCCCGTGCCCGAGATCATGGCGCTGGCCGAGCAGAAACGCGCCACCTGGGCCTGCGGCCTGGCCCTGGCCGCCAACCGCGCCGCCTCGGCCGTGGACGCGGCCTTCGGCGCGCACGCCGCCGGCTGCTTCGACTCCTGGATCCTGCGCGCCCGCAAGGCCCCGCCGTGAAGCGCGCGCTGCCGCTGGCGATCCTGCTCTGCGCCGGCCTCGACACGCTGCTCACGCGCCTCGCCCTCGCGCACCGCCCGCACGACCTCGCCCTGCCGCTGCAGCTGTTGCTCGCCTGGAGCGCCTTCGGCCTGCTGCTCGCGCTGCCGGCGTGGCTCACCGCGCGCCGGACGGGAGCGCCCTTCGCCGCAAGCTTCGGCTGGCTCGCGGGCTCCGTCGTGGTGCACCACGCCGCGGTGGCGCGAGTGCGCGCCGGCGACGGGCCCCTGATCATCGCGGTCGCCGCGCTGCTGGCCATGCTGGTCGTCGTCGGCGCCGTGCTGCTGCTGGCCCGCCTCGAGCGTCGCCTCGCCAGCCGGCGCTGGCCCGGCCTCGCGCTGCTCGCCATCGCCCTGCTGCTGCTGCCGCCCCTCGATGGCCTGCGCAGCCCGCCGCAGCCGCCCGCCGACGCGCCGGCCGCCGCCCGCCCCAACCTGCTGCTGCTCATCTGGGACACCACGCGCGCCGACCATCTGCAGCCCTGGGGCTACGACCGCGGCATCACGCCCCACCTCGCCCAGCTGGCCGAGCTCAGCGCCACGTGGGAGGCGGCCTACTCGGCGTCGGTGTTCACGCTGTCCTCGCACGTCTCCATGCTCACCGGCTTGCCGCCGTCGCTGCACGGCACCACGCTGCGCCACCAGGGCGTGACCGCGGAGAGCGTGGCCACCCAGCTGCGGCAGGCGGGCTACCGCACCGGCGCCTTCGTCGGCACGTCCGTGCTCGATGCCGGCCGCGGCCTCGAGCGCGGCTTCGACGTCTACGACGACCAGGTCGATCCGGCGCTCTGCGACAGCCACCTCTGGGCGCTGGTCCACGACGCCCAGGTGGTGGCCGCCCAGCTCGTGCCCGCGCTGCGCGGCAACGGCAACCCGAACCGCCCGCAGGACTTCCAGCGCCCCGCGCGCGAGGTGCTGGCCTCCGCGCTCGCCTGGATCAGCCAGCCCGACCCGCGCCCGTGGTTCGCGATGGTGAACCTCTTCGACGCGCACTGGCCCTACCTGCCGTCCAAGGACGCCACCGCGCTGTGGGTGCGCCACTACGCCGGGCCGGTCAACGGCTACCTCTTCCGCGCCGACAGCTACCCGCCCGGCCACCAACCCGACGCCGACGACAAGCAGCACGTCTCGGACCTCTACGACGCCGAGCTCTGGGAGCTGGACACCGCCGTCGACCGCTTCCTCGGCACCCTGCTCAAGGGCCCGTCGCCGCCCGACGTGCTGCTCACCGCCGACCACGGCGAGGCGCTGGGCGAGGGCGGCCACTGGAGCCACGACGACCTGCTCCTCGCCCAGACCCGCGTGCCGATGCTGCTCTTCGCGCCGGGGCGGGTGCAGCCGGGGCGGCGCGCGGGGCCGGTCTCGGGAGTGGACGTGGCCGCCACGCTCCTCGACCTGGCCGGCGTGGCGCCCGAGCCCGGCCGCGTGACCCTCTCGCACTCGCTGCTCGCCGAGCCGCAGCCCGGCCGCCTGCTGTTCGAGGACGACCTCGACAACCTGCTCGCTGCCCAGGACGCGCACGCCGTGATCCGCGGCCGCCTGCGCCTCACGCGGCGCGAGGGACGCGAGACGCTCAACGACGCCCTCGACGATCCGCTCGACGAGCACGACCTCTCCGCCGCGCAGCCCACGGACGCGGCCGAGCTGCGCCAGGCGCTCGAGGCCTTGCTGGCCGCCGCGAAGAAGGTGGACGAGGGCGGCGCGCTGCAGAACCAGGATGCGCTGCGGGCGCTGGGCTACGTGGGGAACTGACGGCGCGGCGCCGGCGGCGCCCGGGGCTTCGAGTGATGACGCGCAAGGCGAGGGCCGAGGGTCGCGCGCGTCCAGGACTTCATCACTGAGGTCTTCCTGTACGCGCCCGGCCCACGCCCCCCCGGGCCCCGCCGGCGCCCCGGGACGCCCGCCCCCCGCTGCCCCGTCCCAAGACCACGGCCTCGGGCGGCCTTTCAGCGCCGGGGCCCCGGCCGGCGTACCCCTGGGCGAACCATGACCCTCAACCCCGCAGCGGACCAGGCCGGGATCGTGGCGCTGCGGCCCGCGCTCCTCGCGGGCGACGCGGCCGCGATCGACGCCTGGTACCGCGCGGAGCACCCGCAGGTCTGGCGCCTGTGCCTCGGCCTCCTGGCCGATGCGACCGAGGCGGACGACCTGGCCCAGGACGCGATGCTGAAGCTGCTCGACAACCTCGACCGCTGGGACCCGCGACGCCCGTGGGCAGGCTGGCGCAACACGGTCGTGCTGAACCTCGGCCGCGACCGCCTGCGCCGCCGCGCGACGCGCGCGACGCACGAGGGCGCGGCGGACGGCGCGGCGCTCTTCTCGCGCCCGCTGCCCTCGCCGCAGGACGCCGCGCACGCGGCCGAGGTGCGCGCGGCGCTGACGGCCGCGCTCTCCGGCCTGACTCCGCGCGAGCGCGAGGCCTTCGTGCTGGTGGACCTCTCGGGCCTGCCGGCGGCCGAGGCGGCCGAGGCGATGGACGTGGCCGAGGCCTCCGTGCGCTCGCTGCTCACGCTGGCGCGGCGCCGGCTGCGCACGCTGCTCGCGGCGCACGTGCCGGTGGGAACGCCATGAGCGACGAGCCGCGCGAGCCCGACGACGCGCTCGACGCGCTGGCCCGCGCCTTCCGCGAGCTGCCGGCCCCGGCGCCGGCGCGCGAGCTGCAGGCCGAGGACGAGGGCACACGGCGCGCCGTCGCCTGGATGGCGGCGGCCTGGCAGGCGCAGTCGCCGGCGAGCAGCGCGCCGCCGGCGGAGGTCCTCGCGCGGCGGGCGCGGCCCGCGCCGCTGCGCGTGCAGCGCGCGTGGCGCCCGCTGGCGGCGGCCGCGGCCGTGCTCGTGCTGCTGGGCGGCGCATGGATGCTGGCCGGGCGCGTGCTGCCTCCGCGCGAGGCGACGTCCCTGCCGGCGGTGGCGCAAGGGCCTGGAGCGGAGCCTCCGGTCCCGGCCGTCGCCCCGCCGGAGCCCGCGCCCCCCCACATCGCGCCGCCGGTTGCGAGCGCCTCGGGCGTCGTGGCCGTGGCCGAGGACCACCTCGAGCTGCGCTCGGGGCCGGTCCGCATGCTCCTCTTCCTCAAGCCGACGACTTCCAACCCGGAGAACGTGCGATGAAGACGCTCCTTCCCTTCGGCGCCCTGCTGCTCGTCGCGTGTGCGACGACCGCGGCCGGCCAACAGGCTGCGGCGCCGGCCAAGGTGCCGGACACGGTGCCGGGCGTGCCGCCCGAGCTGCCGGTGATCGCCGCCGACCAGCTCGTGCTGGAGTACATGACGCTGCCCGACAGCATGGACCGCGACGTGCTGTCGTCGCTCATCCGCCTGAACCGGCGGCAGATCATGGTGCGCAATGCGGACGGCAGCCTGCGGGGGCCGCTGGAGAACTGCCAGGACGCCGACAGCGGCATGCTGGTCTACGACACCGCCGACTACGTGAAAGGCGTGAAGCTCGCGCTGGCCAAGGTGGTGGGCGAGGCGCCGGCCGGGATGGACGCGCCGGTGATGACCGAGGTCTACGTGCCGCGCTTCGTGGCGGTGCAGCGCCTGTTCAGCGTGCTGCAGCCGCTGCAGCGGACGATCGCGACGCGCGCGTCGGCGCACCAGCCGTGGGAGCAGCACTCGAACGTCAGCTTCCAGAGCAGCCCGGCGATGATCGTGATCAACGACACCCAGGACCAGGTGGCGCGCATGCTCGAGCTGCTGCGACGCGTGGACAATGCGCCGCCGCAGATGCTCATCACCTGCTGGCTCGTGCGCGGGTCGTTCGAGGAGCAGTCGGGCGCGCGCGAGCTGCCGTCGGACCTCGTGGACAACCTGCGCCGGCTGCTGCCGTACCACGAGTACGGCCTCGTGACGACGGCGCTGGTGCGCACGTCCATCCTGGCCGGCGAGGAGCGCTCGCTGCGCGGCTCGTTCGGCCAGGACAGCGAGTTCCAGCTCCAGCTGCAGCCCGGCGCGGTGGACGAGTCCGGGCACCGGCTGGCCTTCGAGCGCATCGAGTTCAAGTCGTCCGAGGGCGCGCAGTTCGACACCTCGGCGGTGGTCGACTTCAACGAGTACACCGTGCTCGGCGCGGCGGGTGCCAACCCGCTGCTGGTGGTGCTGCAGGTGAAGCCCGTGCAGGACTGAGCGGGGGCCTCAGAGCTTGCCGCCGACCACGTACTCGAGCTCGGCCGCGCTGGTCGCGAGGTCGAGCTCGAGGTCGTTCAGCTTGATCTCGGCGTCGCTCACCTCGCGCTGCGTGTCCAGCACCACGGTGACGTCGGCCTCGCCCACGTCCCAGGCGCGCTGCGCGGCGGCCTGGTTGTCGTGGGCCAGGGCCAGCACCTGGTCGCGGAAGAAGGCGACGAGGCGCGCGTTGGCCTGCAGGGTGAGGAAGGCGGAGCGGGTCTGGTTGACGGCGGTCTGCAGCACCTGGTCGGCGTCGGCGGCTGCGGCGCGCACGTCCGAGCCGGCCTTGGCCTCGGCCACCGAGTGGGTGTCGAAGAGCGGCACCTCGATCGAGAAGTCGAAGCCGTGCGAGCGCAGGTCGTCCTGGTCCTTGCCCCAGTCGTAGCCGACGGCGATGTCCGGGATGGCGCCGCGGGAGGCGGCGCTCAGCTCGTGCCGCCGCTGCTCGTAGATGGAGCGCGCCGCCTGCACGTCGAGGCGCTGGCCCGTGGCGCGCGCCACCGCGTCGGCTTCCGTGAGCTCGCCCAGCCCGGCCGGCTGGAGGCGCGGGTCCGCGACGACCTGCCACTCGGCCGGGGCGTCGGCGCGGCCCATCAGCGCCAGCAGGTCGCGGCGCGTGGTCAGCAGCTCGAGCTGCTGGGTCTGCTGGTCCGACTGCGCGGAGAGCAGCTCCTCGCGCAGGCGGTTCACGTCCAGCTGCGTGCCCTCGCCCGCGTCGAGGCGGCGCTGGGCCACGTCGAGCGCGCGCTGGATGACGTCGGCGTTGGCGGCCAGCAGCTCGACGCCGCGCTGGGCGTGGACGACGCGGGCGTGGGCCGCTCGGACGTCGGCCGCGAGGCGCAGGGCGTGATCGCCCACGGACTGCACGGCAGCTCGCAGCGCGGCGGCGGCGGCGTCCGTCTGCGGCGGCCGCAGCCAGAGCTGGGCCAGCTCCTGCGCGATGCTGAAGGCGTTGGCGGGACCGTCGACGGTGGACAGCAGCGCCGCGCTGAAGGTCGGGTTGGGCAGCAGGCCCGCCTGTGCCAGGTCGGCCTTGGCGCCGGCGATGCCCTCGAGCTCGGAGCGCAAGCCGCGGTTGTCGTGCAGCGCGACGGTCACGGCCTGGCTCGCCGCGAGCGGCGAGGTGCCGTCCCAGGTCGTGGTGTCGTCGGCCCACGGCGCCTGCCAGCCCGGGTCCCAGTCGCTGCGCTCGGCGACGAGGCGCGAGGCTTCCTGGTAGTCCGGCGCGGGATCGACGTCGGGCGCGGCGCAGGCGGCGAGGCCCGCGAGCAGCAGGCCCGGCGCGACGTGGCGGAGGCCGTGGAGCCGGTTCACGGGCGGGCCTCCGCGACGGCCACCGCAGCCTGGCGGCGCAGAGCGCGCTTCTCGATCCAGTCGTAGCAGACCGGCAGCACGACGATCGTGAGCGGTCGTGCGAGCAGCCCGCCGACGACGACGGCGGCCAGCGGCTTCTCGATCTCCACGCCCGTGCCGTTGGAGACGAGCAGCGGCACGAGCGCAAGGGCGCCGATGACCACGCTCAGGAGCTCCGGCCGGAAGCGCAGCGCGGCGCCCTCGAGCACGGCCTCGCGCAGGCCCCGGCCCTCGGCGCGCAGCCGGTTGAAGCAGTGCACCATGACCATGGCGTTCTGCACGCCGACGCCGAAGACCGCGATGTAGCCCACCAGCGCCGGCACGCTCAGGGGCATGCCGAGCAGCTGCAGCACGAGCTGGCCGCCGACGAGCGCCAGCGGGATGTTCAGCGTCACGACGAGCAGGTTGCGCAGCGAATCGAAGCAGCGGTAGATCAGGATGAGCACCAGCAGCAGCGCGATGGGGATGACGAGCAGCAGCCGCTCGGTGGCGCGCTGCTTGTTCTCGAACTGGCCGCCCCAGCGGATGGTGTAGCCGGGCGGCAGTGTGACCTTGGCGGCGATGGCGGCCTTCGCGTCCGCGACGTAGCTGCCGATGTCGCGGTCCACGACGTTGGTGCGCACGTAGATGCGGCGCTGGGCGTGCTCGCGCTCGATCACGGCCGCGCCCTCGGCCAGGGAGAAGTCGGCCAGCTGCAGCATGGGGATGCGCTGGCCGTCGGGCGCGGCGACGAGGACGTCCTGGATGGCCTGCAGGCTGTCGCGGCTCTTCTCGGCGAAGCGCACCTGGATGTCGAAGCGCTTCTGCCCCTCGAAGACCTCGCCCGCGGACTTGCCGCCGATGGCGGTCTCGATCACGTCCTGCACGTCGGCGACGTTGATGCCGTAGCGCGCGATCTGGTCGCGGCGGATGCGGATCTGCAGCAGCTTCTCGCCCTCCACCTGCTCGACGGCCAGGTCGGCGGTGCCGGGCACGTCGGCGACGGCGGCGCTGACCTCGTCGGCCTTCTGCTTGAGCACCGTGGTGTCGTCGCCGAAGATCTTGATGGCGATGTCGGCCGAGATGCCCGAGATGAGCTCGTCCACGCGCAGCTGGATGGTCTGCGAGAAGATGAAGTCCACGCCGGGCACGTCCGCGACGCTGGCGCGCAGGGCCGAGACCAGGGCGGCCTTGTCGTGGGCGGTGGTCCACTCGTCGCGCGGCTTCAGCGCCACGTAGATCTCGTCGTTGCTCACCGCCTCCGGGTCGCCGCCCAGCTCCGCGCGGCCGATCTTCGAGACGCACAGCGTGACCTCCGGGAAGGCCATGAAGCGCCGCTCGATGCCGCGCGCGAGGCGCATGGCCTCGTCCAGCGAGACGCTGGCCGGCAGCGTGGCGCGCACCAGCAGGCTGCCCTCGTCCAGCGTGGGGATGAACTCGGAGCCGAGGAAGGGCAGCGCCGCGAGGCTCAGGCCGAGGGCCAGCACGTAGGCGGCCACGGTGACGAAGGGCCGGTCGAGCGCCCAGGCCAGCGTGGCCAGGTACGGGCGGCGCAGGGCCGTGACGATCTCGCGGGTGGGCTTCGTCTTCGCGCGCCGGAACACCCAGATGGACAGGGTGGGCGTGATCAGCAGCGCCATGACCAGCGAGCCCAGCATCGCGTAGGTCACCGTGCGCGCCAGCGGCGTGAACAGCTTGCCCTCGATGCCGGTCAGCGTGTACAGCGGCAGGAAGACCGCCACGATGACGAGGATGGCGTAGAAGACCGGCCGCCCGATCTCCACGGAGGCGGCCAGCACGCGCTGGGTCAGCGTGCCGTGCTCGTCCTTCCCCTCCGAGATGTGGCGGTAGATGTTCTCCACCATGATGAGCGTCGCGTCCACCATCATGCCCACGCTGATGGCGAGCCCGCCCAGCGACATGAGGTTGGCCGAGAGGTCGGTGAACCACATGACGAGGAAGGCCACGAGCATCGAGACCGGGATGGCCAGCGCCGTGATGAGCGAGGCGCGCAGGTTGCCCAGCAGCAGGAAGAGCACGAGCGTCACGAACAGCAGGCCCTCGACCAGCGCGATGGAGACGCCGCGGATGCTCTGGTCCACGAGCACGGCCTGGTCGTAGAAGGGCACGATGCGCACGCCGGGCGGCAGGCCGGCCTGGATCGCGGCGATCTGCGCCTTGACGTCCTCGATGACCTGCTTGGTGTTCGTGCCGATCTGCTGCAGCACGATGCCCGTGACCACCTCGCCCTGGCCGTTCATGGTCGCGGCGCCCTGGCGGATCTCCGGGCCGATGGCGAGGGTGGCCACGTCGCGCACGTACACCGGCACGCCCTGCCGCGAGGTGACCACGATGTCGCCGATGTCCTGCAGCGTGCTGGCGAGCCCCACCCCGCGCACCACGTACTGCTCCGGCCCATGCACGATGTAGTTGCCGCCGGTGTTGACGTTGTTGGCCTCGATGGCCTCGAAGACCTCGCCCAGCGTCACCTGCCGGTCGACGAGCCGCGCGGGATCCACCGCCACCTGGTACTGCTTCACGTCGCCGCCGAAGCTGAGCACGTCGGCCACGCCCGGCACCGTGCGCAGCTGGAAGGCGATGGTCCAGTCGTGCAGCGCGCGCAGGTCCATGTTCGACCAGCCCGGTCCCGCCACCTGGTACATGAAGATCTGGCCGACGCCGGTGGTGATCGGCCCCATCTCGGGCGAGAAGCCCGCGGGCACCTCCGCGCGGGCCTGCTCCAGGCGCTCGAAGACCAGCTGCCGCGCGAAGTCGATGTCCGTGCCGTCCTTGAAGACGACCGTCACGACCGACAGCCCGAACTTGGAGATCGAGCGCACGACCTCCACGTGCGGCAGGCCGTTCATGGCGTTCTCGATCGGGAAGGTGATGAGCTGCTCGACCTCCTCCGGCGCGAGCCCGGGCGCCTCGGTGCCCACGTCCACCTGCACCGTGGTCACGTCGGGGAAGGCGTCCACGTTCAGGCGGGAGAGCCCGAACAGGCCGCCGGCCGCGACCAGCACCACGAGCGTGAAGACCAGGAAGTGCTGGCGCTGGGCCGCCGCGATGAGCCGCTCGATCATGGCGTGGCCGACGCCGCGTCCGCCGCCAGCTGCGTGGCGATCTGGTTCTGGCCGCCGGTGACCACGCGCTCGCCGGCATGCAGGCCGTCCAGGATCTCCACCCGCCCGTCGGCCGTCGCGCCGACGCGCACGTCACGCAGCTGGTAGCGGCCGGCCGCCTCCTCCACCACGACCTGCCGCTTGTCCGGCGCCTGCAGCACCGCGCCCTCCGGCAGCAGCAGGCTGCCGGAGGATTCGCGCGTGACGATGCGCACGCTCGCGAACATGCCCGGCTTGAGCAGCCCGTCCGGGTTGGCCACCACCGTGCGCACGATGGTGGTGCGCGTCGCGTCGTCGACGGTGCTCCCGACGTAGCTGACGCGCCCCGACACGCTGCGGTCGGGCGCGGCGATGACCGAGACGCTCAACTCCTGGCCCGGCTGCACGGCGCCCAGGTCCTTCTCGTACACCCGCGCGTCCACCCACAGCGTGCCGAGGTCCATGATGGTGAACAGCGCCGCCGACGGCTCGGCCCACGCGCCGGTCACGGCCGTGCGGTCCACGATCGTGCCGTCGATGGGCGCGACCAGCGGCACGCGTGAGCCGGCGTCCTGCGAGGACAGCTGCTCCACGTCGTCGTCGCTGAATCCCAGGATGCGCAGCGTGTTGCGGGCCGCATCGGACTCGGCCTGCGCGGTCGCGCGCTCGCCCTCCGCGGCCGACAGGTCCTTGCTGGCCACGATCCTGTCGGCCGCGAGCTGCTGCAGGCGCTTGACCGTCGCGTCGGCCACCTGCAGCTCCGCCTGCGCGCGGAACCACGCCGCCCTGGCCTCGCCCACCTCGGCGCTGTCCAGCCACGCGAGCACCTGCCCGCGCTTCACCGTCTCGCCCCAGCCCACCAGCACCTGGCTGATGCGGCCCTCGATGATCGGACCCACGAGCGCGGTCGTGTCCTGGTCCGAGCGCACCATGCCAGGGACGGTGATCGCGACCGTGAACGGCTGCGGCCGCAGCTCCTCGACCTGCAGGCCGATGAGGGAGCGCGCCGCGTCGGGGAGGGCCGCCATGCCGGCGGTGGCCGGCGCCGGGTCGGCGCTCGGGGGATGGGTGCGGCCGCCGCAACTGCCGAGCAGGGCCAGGAGGAGGAGCGCGGGCGCGGGCCCGCCGAGGCAAGGGATTCGAGGAGTCATCGCGCGTTCCGATCGTGTCGGGCGACGGGATCGCGGCGCAGCCGACCCGTCGCAGGAGCCGCAGGTCAGGGGGCGACGGCGCACGCGGCTCGGGCGCCGACCTCGGGGCAATCGCCGGCGGGCCGCACGTCAGGCCGCGGCGATCGCGGAGCACGCCCCCGCGACGGCCGGGCCGTGCGGTCGGGGAACGGGCGCGAGATCACCCGCGGAAGCGGGCGCGCACCGGCGGGATCAGGCCGCGAGCTGCGGCGGACCGCGAGCCCCGAGGACGCCCGGCAGCCAGTCGGCGCCGGGGAAGGCGACCAGGTCGGGCGCGAGCGCGACGACCTGCGGCGCCGCGATGCCGACGGCGACATCCGGCGCGACCTGCGCGTGCGAGCCCGCGCGCGTCTGGCACACGAGGCAGTCGTGCCGGTCGTGCACGGGCACGTGCGGCCGGTGCGGGCACTCTCCGGCATGCAGCTCGGCGTGGCCGCTCGGCGCGGCCACGGGCGCGCCACCTTCGCCCCAGTGCGACAGCTCGTGCAGCCCGTCCGTGGACACCAGCGCCAGGCAGGCGACCAGCGCAATGAGCCAGCGCGGCGTGCACCTCATGCGGGACGACACGGCGGACAGATGAGCAGGTCCGGCCGGGACTGTCAAGCGGAACGAGCCTGGCGGCTCATCCCACCACGGTGTACGTCACGCGCAGCTCCTGTCCCGACCTGGCGCGTCAGCTGCGCCGCGCCACGGCCCCCGGACCGGACGCCGCGTCGGGCGCACGCAGGCAGCCGGCGAGCGGCAGCAGCCCGAGGCCTCTCACGGCTTCTTCTTCCGCCCGCCCGCGCCGTGCGCCAGCGCGAGCACTGTCGAGAACTCCTCCGCCGTCACCGGCTGCACCGAGAGCCGGCTGCCGCGCTGCAGCAGCACCATGCGCCTGAGGCGCGGCTCGGCGGCGAGGCGCTCGCGCGTCACCGGGGACTTGAACGTCTCCACGTGGCGCAGGTCCACCAGCCACCACGTCGGGTCGGAGGGGTCGCTGTCGGGATCGTAGTGGTCGTCGTTCTTCTTGAAGGCCGTCTCGTCCGGGCGCGGCAGGCTGGCCACCTCGGCCACGCCCGCGACCAGCAGCGGATCGCTGCGGCTGTGGTAGACGAGCACGCGGTCCCCCGGCTTCATGTCGTCGCGCAGCGTGTTGCGCGCCTGGTAGTTGCGCACGCCCGTCCAGGGCGAGACGCCGTCGCGCTCGAGGTCGGCGATGGAGTAGGACGAAGCGTCGGTCTTCACCAGCCAGAAGCGGGGGGAGGCGGCGGTCTTCGCGCGCGCGGCGGACTTGCCGGCCTTGGCGCGCGCCGCGGGCCGGGCGCGCGCTTCCGTGCGCCGGGCGGCGCTCACGGGCGCGTCTCCGCCTTGCTCTCCCCCTTGCTCTGCCCCTTGCTCTCGGCCTTGGCGTCGGCCTTGGCCTCCGCCTTGGGCGCGCGCTGCGGCGCGAGCCAGCGGTCGCGGTAGTGGCGCAGCTCGGCCAGCGACTCGCGGATGTCCTCCAGCGCGCGGTGCTTGTCGCCCTTGCGCGGGGCGCCGCCGATGGCGTTGACCGACCAGCGCGTGCCCACCTCCTTGAAGGACGAGACGTCGATCGTGCGGTAGTGCAGGAACTCGTCCAGCGCGGGCATCTGCAGCTTGATGAACATGCGGTCGCACCACACCGAGTTGCCGCACAGCGGCGCGGTGCGCCCCTTGACCCAGCGGCGCAGGAAGCCCAGCGTCTCGCGCTCGGCGTCGCGCAGGTTCACGGTGCTGGTGCGCACGCGCTCCACGAGGCCCGACTTGGTGTGCATCTCGCGCACGATCTCGATCATGCGGCCGAGCTGGCCCTCGTCCGTGTTGATCACGATCTCGGGGCCCTCGGCCACGATGTTGAGGTCGTTGTCGGTGAGCAGCGTGGCGATCTCGATGATCGTGTTGCGCGCCGGGTCGAGCCCGGTCATCTCCAGGTCCACCCACGCCAGCAGGTCGTCACGCGGCGCCGGCGGCAGACCCATGGCCCCCGCGACGATTCCCGGACCGTCCGTCACCTCGACTCCTCTCTCTGGAACCAGCGTTCGAGCACCAACAGGGTGAGTATGGCCTCGTGGGCGGCGACGCGTCCATCCGCGTGGGCGTCGAGCAGGTCGGCCACGCCCTCCGGGCGGAACAGGCCGCGCGCCCGCGCAGCCGGCGAGAGCAGAACGTCCCGCGCGTGCTGGCGCAGCGGCCCGCGGAACCAGCGCTCCAGCGGCAGGCCGAAGCCGCGCTTGCGCCCCGCCCGCATGTCGGCCGGCAGCAGCCGCCGCAACGCGTGGCGCAGCACGCGCTTCCCCGTCAGCGGCCGCCCGCCCAGCTTGAGGCGCGACGGCAGGCTCGCGGCGTACTCCAGGAGCTCGTGGTCGAGGAAGGGACAGCGGCCCTCCAGCCCGTGCGCCATGGTGGCGATGTCGAGCTTGGGCAGGATGTCGTCGGGCAGGTAGCCCTCCACGTCCTGCACCAGGGCCTCGTTGAGCGGGAGCGGAAGCGGCACGTCGGCGCCGTAGAAGGACGGGGCGGGGAAGCGCCCCGCGCCCTCGGGGGTGAGCAGCGCGGCCAGCTGCTCGCGGCCCAGCGAGAGGCGCCAGTCGTTGTTGCGCTGGCGCGGCGTGCGGTCGAGGGCGTTCGCGAAGCGCACGAAGCGCGCGCCGCGGCCGCGCGCGCCCGATGCGAAGGCCGAGCCATCCGGCGCCGCGCCGACGGCCACAGCCAGCGCGGCGCCGGCCCGCACGCCGAAGCGCAGCGGCGCGCGCGCCGGACGGTCGAGCCGGTCGGCCAGCGCCAGCGCGCGGTAGCGGTCGTAGCCGGCGAAGGCCTCGTCGCCGCCGTCGCCGCTCAACGCCACCGTGACGTTGCGTCGCGCGAGGCCGGCCACGAGGTACGTCGGCAGCGCCGAGCCGTCCGCGAAGGGCTCGCCGTGGTGCGCCAGCGCCGCGTCCAGCAGCGACACCGCGTCGGGCTCGACCAGCAGCTCGTGGTGCTCGGTGCCGAAGAGCCTCGCGACGCGCCGGGCGTCGGCCGTCTCGTCGTGGTCGGCCTCGCGGAAGCCGATGGTGAAGGTCTTCACCGTGCCGCTCTCCTGCGCCATGAGCGCGACGATGGCCGCCGAGTCGAGGCCGCCGGAGAGGAAGGCGCCCAGCGGCACGTCCGAGAGCAACCGCCGCTTCACCGCGATGCGCAGGCGCGCCAGCACCTCGTCGGCCGCGTCGTCGAGGCTGGGCGCGCCGCCCGTCTCGCTGCCGGGCGAGAGGCGCCAGCTGCGGGTGATCGTGACCCGTGGCACGCCGTCCGCGCCCCACTCGGCGACGAGCACCGAGCCGGGCGGCAGCTTCTTCGCGCCCACCCACGCCGTGCGCGGGCCCGGCACGACCTTGAAGGCCAGGTAGTCCGACAGCGCCTGCCAGTCGGGCGTGCGGTCGACGAGCGGGTCGCGCACCAGCGCGTGCAGCTCGCTGGCGAAGACCAGGCCCTCGTCGGTCAGCGCGTAGTGCAGCGGCTTCTTGCCGACGCGGTCGCGGGCCAGCACCAGCCGCCGCGCGCGGCCGTCCCACAGCGCGAAGGCGAACATGCCGCCGAGGCGCGAGACGAAGTGCGGGCCCTCGCTCTCCCACCACTGCCGGTAGGCCGGCAGGATGACCTCCGCGTCGCACGTGGTACGGAAGCGATGGCCAAGAGCCTCGAGCTGCGGGCGCAGCTCGGGATAGTTGTAGATCTCGCAGTTGTAGGTGAGCAGGCCGCCGGCCTCGTCGCGCATCGGGCCGGCCGCGCGCGCGTCGAGGTCGAGGACGGCGAGGCGTCGGTGCCCGAAGGCCAGCGGACCGTCGGCGGCGAAGCCCTCTCCGTCCGGGCCGCGGTGCGCGAGGGCGTCGGCCAGCGCGTGCACGCCGGCGACGTCAGCGGGGCGCGCGGCGTCGAACCAGAGCTTGCCGCAGAGGCCGCACATCAGCGGGCGCCCGGTCGTCGCCAGGAACCGGCGCGTGTGCCTTCGTGAGCGCGCATCAGGTGCGTCACCGTATCCGCCTCGCCACACAGCGTCCACGCGGCGCTGGGCGCGCGGCGTAGGACGCCTGGAGCGCGTGGGAAGCGCAGGCGTTCTCTGGGCACGTTAAAAAAACGACTCGCAGTCGCGACTGCGGGTCGTTTTTTTAATGTGTGGGTGACGCGGCAGGAGAGGCGCTGCGCGCCGAGGCCGCCGCGCTCGTGTCCCGAGGTCCGCAAGCCGCACGTGGCTACCTGGCAGGCCGTTTGACATCGTGCCACGCGATGCCGGTGCAATGGCCCGCCCCCGCGCCTGGCCCTAGCCCTTCAGGAACTCCGCCACCGTCTCCACCACGCACGCCTTCTGCTCGTCGCTCAGCTCCGGATAGATCGGCACGGCGATCGTTTCCTTCGCCGCGCGCTCGCTCTGCGGGAAGTCGCCGGCCTTGTGGCCCTCGCTCGCGAAGCACTCCTGCAGGTGGCACGGCACGGGGTAGTAGATCTCGCAGCCGATGCCGTTGCTCTGCAGGTGCTTCACCAGCGCGTCGCGCTTGCCGGCGGGCACGCGCACGATGAACTGGTTGTAGATGTGGTAGCAGCCGGGGCGCTCGAGCGGCAGCGTCACCGTGCCGCCGGGCAGCTTCTGCGCGGCGAAGAGCTTGCGGTAGTCGGCCGCGTTCTTGCGGCGGCCCTCGTGCCAGGCATCCAGGTGCTTGAGCTTCACGCGCAGCACGGCGGCCTGCAGCGCGTCGAGGCGGAAGTTGCCGCCCAGCAGCTTGTGGAAGTACTTGGGCTCCATGCCGTGGTTGCGCATGACGCGCATCTTGTGCGCCAGGGCGTCGTCGTGGGTGGTGATGAAGCCGCCGTCGCCCGCGCCGCCGAGGTTCTTGCTGGGGAAGAAGGAGAAGCAGCCGGCCGTGCCCATGCTGCCGGCCTTGCGGCCGTCGGCGTCCTTCGCGCCGATGGCCTGCGCCGCGTCCTCCACCACCGGGATCTTGCCGGCCACCGCCAGCAGCGCCTGCATGTCCACGCACTGCCCGTACAGGTGCACGGGCATGATGGCCTTGGTCTTCGGGCCGATGGCCGCCTGCACCTTGCTGACGTCGATGTTGTAGGTGGCCGGGTCGATGTCCACGAACCTGCAGCGCGCGCCGAGGCGCGCGATGGATCCGACCGTGGCGAAGAAGGTGTAGGGCGAGGTGATCACCTCGTCGCCGGGCCCGACGCCGAGCGCCCACAGCGCGAGCAGGATCGCGTCCGTGCCCGACGAGCAGCCGATGGCGTGCTTGGTGCCGCAGTAGGCCGCGAGCTCCTTCTCCAGCCCCTCGATCTGCGGGCCGCCGATGAAGTACTGGCTCTCGAAGACCTCGTCCACGACGGGGCGGATCTGGTCGCGCAGCGTCTTGTACTGGGCCTTGAGGTCGAGGAGCGGGACGGCGACGCGCGTGGCGGGCATGGCGGCCTCGGGAGATTCGGTGCTGGCCGGCAAGGACGGGATCGCACCCATCCGGCCGGAACGGGACACGATACCGCACGCCTGTGGGCGAGCCGAAGCGCCATCCGGGACGCGTCCGTGACTGCCTCGCGCCGCTTGTGGCGCGCGGACGGGCGTCCGATACTCCGCCGCGGCGGGCGGGCGAGCTCCGCGCGAGAGAACCCCGTGACCTCCCTCCCGAGTCGCCGACGCGCTGCGAAGGCTGCGGCCGCCTCGTGCCCGGCGGCACGGCCGGCTGCCGCGCGAAGTTCGAGGACCTCGCAGGCCGCGACTTCAGCGACCCGGCCTGGGGCAGCGTGCACCGCACGCGAGACCGCACGCGAGGGGATCGCGCGGGCTCTGGACGGCAAGCAACGGGAGCGACGCTGAGAGCCGGCCCGCACTCGGCGTGCGACCGCACGCTCGATGCCCTGGGCCCGTCCGGCGCCGCGCCCCCGCCCGGCTGGATCGCGGGGGTATCCTCCCGCGCTCATGACGGCGCCCCCGACTCCAACCTCTGCGACTCCGCACACCGCGAGGGCGGCCTATGAGACGGGCAGCGCCTTCTGGATCGCGGAAGCGAAGCGCCACGATCGGCGGCTCGAGTGGCTGGGCACCTCGAGGCTGCTGGTCTTCTTCGTGACACTGCTCGGCGGACTCTGGGTCCTGCGGTCGCATCCCGGCGGGGCGGCCTGGCTGCTGGCGCCGGTGGCTCTGTTCGTCGCCCTGGTGGCACGCTACGGGCAAGAGCGCGAGCGCCTCGCCCGCGCGCGTCGCGGCGCCGCGTGGCACGAGCGCAATCTCGCGCGCCTCGACGGCCGCTGGGCCGGCACGGGGCCCACGGGCGAGGAGCACGTCCGGGATCAGCACCTCGTCGCGCGCGACCTCGACGTCGTCGGCGAGGCTT
>DASUFI010000052.1:0-41120 GCA_036274635.1 Planctomycetota bacterium | reverse complement strand
GACTCGGCCGAACGTCGCAAGGACGGGACGCGCAAGATCTTCAGCGCCGCCGAGCGGGCGGCGATCCTGGCCGAGTACAGGCAGTGGACTGGCCGGCAGGCGGACTTCTGCGTGGCGCACGGGGTCTCGGCCGGGAGCCTGCTGAACTGGCGCAGCCGCGAGCGTGCGGGCGGCGAGGCGGCGCTGGTGCCGCTGCGCGCACAGCACGGGCGTGCGGGCTCGAAGAAGAGCCCGGCGCGAGCAGCACGCCGCACGAGCAGCCCGGAGGAGAAGCGCGCGCTGGTCGAGGCGTATGCGGCGGGCGGGACGAGCCAGGGTGTCCTGGCGCGGCTCTTCGGGGTCAGCAAGCGCAGCGTACAGCACTGGCTGTCGCGGTACCGGCAGGGCGGCCCCCAAGCGCTGGAGCTTCGTCCGGTCGGGCGTCCGAAAAGCGCTGTCTCCCGGAAGACGGCTCCTGCGGTGGAGGCGGCGATCGTGGCGACGGCGAGGGAGCAGCCCCTCTTGGGCGTGCGGCGGATCGTGTCGCAGCTGGCGCGCTTCTCGGGGCTGCGCAGCACGCCGCACGAGGTGCGGCGCGTGCTGACGGCGCATCAGGTGCCGCGGCCAGCGCCCAAGGTGAAGCGGGCGCCCACGCTGCCCCGGCGCTTCGTGCGCGCCGAGCCGAACCAGCTGTGGCAGAGCGACATCACGGCGCTGTGGCTTGCGAAGGCCAGCCGGCACATCTGGCTGGTGGTCTTCCTGGATGACTGCAGTCGCTACGTGGTGTCGTGGGGCGTCTCGACGCGGCAGACGAGCGAGCTGGTGATCGACGCCCTGCTGGCTGGCATCCATGCGCACGGCAAGCCGCAGGAGGTGCTGACCGACCAAGGTCGGCAGTACTTTGCGTGGCGGGGCAAGAGCCGCTTCCAGAAGGTCCTGCGGCGCGAGGGGATTGAGCACGTGGTCTCCCGCGCTCACCACCCCGAGACGCTGGGCAAGTGCGAGCGTCTGTGGAAGACGGTGAAGACCGAGCTGTGGGAGCGCATCCAGCCCAGGGACCTCGGGGAGGCGCAGGCGCGCCTCGCGCACTACTTTGCGCACTACAACTACCAGCGGCCGCACCAGAGCCTGAACGACGGGGTGCCAGCCGACCGCTTCTTCTCCGTCGACAGCGAGGTGCGCGCGGCGATCGCGTCGACGCTGGCGAGGAACGAGCTGCGTCTCGCGCTGGGCGAGAAGCCGAAAAAGCCGGTGTATCTCGTCGGGCAGATCGACGGGCAGTCGGTCTCGCTGCATGGGGAGGACGGCAAGCTCGTGGTGCACACGCCGCAGGGCGGGCGGCAGGAGATCGGGGTGGAGGACATCGGCGGCCTTCCGGCTGCCACGGACACGGAGGTGCGTCATGCGGATCAAGCGTGCGAACGGATCGGTGGTCGGGAGCAGCGAGCCGCCGCGGGATGTGAGAGCGACAGCGGGCCCGGTGCCGGATGTGAGAGCGGAGAGCGTGCCGCGGCGGCGCCGGACGGGCAAGAAGCGGCTGGTCTTCTCGGTGCCGCACACGATGCCGGTGCCCGTGCGGGCGCTGTGGGAGGCGGCGACCGAGGAGGAGCGGACCCGGGCGCACGGGCTGGTGGTGGCGATCCTGGGGAACTGGCTGGGGAAAGTGAATCGGGAGGAGGCGGCGGCGTCGGTGGGCCTTCTGCCGGTGCGCTTGTGGCAGCAGAGCCAGGCGGCGCTGGCGGGGATGCTGGCGGGCGTCTTGCGCCAGCCGCGGCGCAAGAGCCTGGCGAGTGCGCGGGCGCTCCTGGACAGCCGCGCGTCGCCGGACGTGTCGAGTCTGCGGAAGGAGAACACGGAGCTGCGCCGGCAGCTGGAGCTCTCGGAGAACCTCAACCGCCTGCTGCGCCAGCTGCGGGAGCTGCCGCGGACGGGTGAGGGCCAAGGGGCCGCGCGGGGGGAAAAAGGAGGTGCGCGCGGCCGGCCTGCGCGCGCTGGCCGAGCAGGGGCTGCTGCTGGCCCGGGATCACCAGGCCGCCGCGGCCGCGCTGGACGTCTCGGTGCGGACGGTGCAGCTGGACCTGCAGGAGTGTCCGGCGGGCCCGTCCCGTCGGCCGGGGCGGCCGGGTCATGACGCGCGGCACTGGTGGACGTGCCTGCACCTCACGGGCCGGGTGCTGCACGAGCGCCGCTGGCACGCGGGCTGGCGCGACGTGGTGGACGTGCACCGGGGCCAGATCACGACCTGGGAGGCGCAGCGATGCACGCAGCTGCTGAAGAAGCGGCACAAGGCGCGACGGGCCGCGGCCAGCAAGCGGTCGCGGGTCTCGATCGAGGTCTTGGCGCCGGACGTGATGTGGGCCCTGGACGCCAAGCACCTGTCGCGGGACAGGGCTGGCACGGTGACGGCCGAGGTGGTGCTCGACCCCTGTCCGCGGCGCCGGACGGGGGCGGCCGTCGGGCGCCCGGCGAGCGGCAAGCAGGTCGTGGCGCTGCTGGAAGGCGTGCGCCGGCGGCGCGGGCAGGCGCCGCTGGTGCTGGTGCACGACAACGCGAAGACCTACTGCGGGGCCGAGGTGGCCGGCTGGTGCGAGCAGCACGGCGTGCTGTCGCTGTGCAATCTGCCGCACACGCCGCAGCACAACCCCTTTGCCGAGCGGGGCATGCGCGAGCTGGGCGAGCAGACGGGCCTGGGGCGCGGGGTGCGGGACGTGGGAATCCTGCAGGCCGGGATGGCCGTCGCGGCGGCCATCCGGCGCATGAACAGTCGCCCCCGGCGTGTGCTGGGGGGCCGCTCGGCCGACGACGTCGACGCGCTCGGCAGGGTGCACTACACTCGACAGGAGCGAGAGGAGTTGGCCGATGAGGTCCGTGCTGCGCAACTGGCCGCGATGCGCGACGCGCGGGGCGCGCGTGCGCGACGGCGGGCCTGCCGCAACGCGCTCCTCGAGGTGCTGGAGCGACGCGGATGGATCAAGATCACCCGGGGCGGATCACCCGGACACGCGCGAAGAGGCGCAAGAGTTTCCTGATCACTACAGCGACACATCCGAACTCTTCGTCGATGAGTTCATGGTGCGATTCCGAGACGCGACCAGTTCCCTTGCCATTGATCCAAAAGAGATCGAAGCCAACACGTTTGCCGCTTCCCTACTAATGCCTGAAAAGATGCTGCGAGCCGATCTGGGAAAACGTGAGTTTAGTGCTCTCGACGAGGCGGCAGTTCGCACTCTTGCCCTTCGCTACGGTGTCAGTGAGCAGGCGCTAACATTCAGACTCGTGAATCTCGGATTGCTGGAAGGATTTGGCGCGAGGTAGCCAACTGAGTATGCCTCGTCAGATCCGAGGCGAATGCTCACGCGGCGGGAGACACTGACTTCTGCAAGCTCGGCCGCCCCGATCTCTCCCCTGCCGCAGTTCGTGCAACCCACACGCATGCCTGAAGAGCCGGATGGTCCGAGGCCCCGTGATAGTCTTCGCCGTTGCGAAGGATGACCGACTCAGAGACGCAGCGATTTCCATCGTGGGTTCGAAAGGCACGTCACCGGCCCTTGCCGACGTCGAACGTCTCGCCGTTGCGCGGGTCGATAAGGCGGTAGACGAAGGCAGCGAGGTGGCGGGCGACTTCGTGTGGGAATCGGAACACAGACTCTGTCACGGATCACCCTCCTTCGGCACCAGAGTCTCCGCACGTCGCCGCTCAAACGCCCTGATCAGTCCGGCTAGCGTAGCCCCTGCTCCGGTCCGATCGTCCGGCACGAGTACGTAGCTCCACGGCTTGCCACGGACGGTCCCGGCATGACTCGTAGCGTGACCACACCACTCGAGGGCGGCGCGCGCCTTGGCCGCTACGTCTGGGTCTTCGAGCAGCTTGTGGTCCTTGACTTCGACGAGGAAGCAGCGCTTGGTACCTTCGACCACGAAGTCCGGGTTGTATTGCCGCTCGTCGCGACGACCGTCCGGAGACCAGGTGATCTTGAGCGCGCCATCTTTCGGCTTGGCCCACTTCACGACGTCAGGTGAGTCTTCGAGCAGCACTGCAAACTGGCGTTCAGGATCTGACTGGAACCGCTGAACCGAGTACAGCGAGCGCTTCAGGCCGGAGAAGATCATGCCCCGCATTTCTCCCGGATTCGGAGGTGCCTGTCGTACGTCGCGAGGCTGTTCCTCCGCATCCACCGTCACGGCCTGCACCTCCAGGTGCTCGAAGCCGCGCGGGACGCTGGCTTCGTAGCGCGTCGCGTGCACTTCGTAGTGCCGGTCGAGCTGCTCGCGGATCAGCGAGACGATGGCCGTCCGGCTGTACAGCAGCACGCGGCGGACGTTCTCGTCGGTGCCGTGCCGGGCGCGGATGTGCGCCACGACCTGACCCGCCAACTTGTAGAGCAGTTCGGAGTGCGCCTGGTAGTCCACCTCGGGCAAGTCCATGAGTTCCCTGACGATGTGGTTCTCGAGGCGAGGCTCCTGCACGATCTCGTCGTCGGCTGCGAGCAATTCCTTCTCGTGCGTCCGCAAGTGCTCGATAAGCAGCTCTTCGTCGATGAGCGGCGGATCGAAGCCCTTGAGGTCGAGATCGAAGTCCTTGAAGGTGCGAGTCACATCCCCCACCGGCTGCACGACGATGCGCGGAACGGCGATCGTGTTCTCGACGTAGACCTGCAGGGCGCGCTTGACGGTCGCGGCGACGTCGACCGGTGTGCCCAGCCCGGGGATCTCGAGCTGCTGCGGCGGGATGCGCTCGCGGACCAGCCGCTCGACTTCGGCCTGCACGTCCGGATCAGCGAGGCGGGCCGTGCTGGCTTGCCGCGTGCCGTAGTCGCGAATCACGTCCATGACGGCCTCGGCCACGCGGACCTCGGCCGCGTTGCTGAAGGGCGACGAGACGGTGCGTCCGTCCGCCGAGCTGCCTCGGATAATGTCGATGTACCGCGGCTGCACCTCGACGAGCTTGCGCCCCTGCTCCGGCACGTCACGCCCGATCACGACCTCAGAGAGCTGGACGCCCAGCTCCGAGTTCGGGTCGT
Source organism: Planctomycetota bacterium (assembly GCA_036274635.1). Classification (GTDB taxonomy): domain Bacteria; phylum Planctomycetota; class B15-G4; order B15-G4; family B15-G4; genus DASUFI01. The sequence continues at coordinate 36,120 of DASUFI010000052.1, read as the reverse complement.
TGGCCGCGTCGACGATCTCCTTGAACTTGTCGTGGAACACGACGGTGAGGCGGTCGATGGCCTTGACGCCAGTGCGCCGTCCGTAGGGCAGGCGCAGGCCGCGCCCGATCGACTGCTTGACCAGCGTGCTCGAGTGGCCGGCACGCAGCGGCACGATCGTGTAGAGGTTGGTGACGTCCCAGCCCTCCTTGAGCATGTCCACGTGGATCACGATCTCGGTCGGGTTGTCCGGGTGCTCGACCTTCAGCAGCTCGGCGACGACCTCGTCGCGTTCGGCGCTAGTCTTCTTGCTGTGGACCGTGAGGACCTTGTCCTTGTAGAAGCCGCCGCGGAACGCGTCGGCTCGGAGCATGGTCGCGACCCGCTCGGCGTGCTCGATGTCGCGGGTGACGACGAGCAGGAACGGCTTGACGCGCGGCACGCCCTTGTCGCGCGAGTAGGCGTCCAGCTCGAGCTTCGTGTTCTCGTGCAGCGTGACGCCGTCGCCGATCTTGATGCGTTCAATCTCCTCGGCCTCGAGGCCGGCGGCCGAGAAGTTGGCGCGCGTGGCGACCGCCGGCTCCTTGACGTAGCCGTCCTTCATGGCGGCACCGAGCGGGTAGCTGAAGAGCACGTTCTTGAAGGGGACGACTCGGCCGCCGTCCTGCTCCTGCGGCGTGGCGGTCAGCTCAAGGCCGAGGACGGGGTTCAGCGAGTTGAGCGCCCGCATGCCGGCCTCGGCGCGGTAGCGGTGTGACTCGTCCATGAGCAGCACGAGGTCGGGCAGGCCGGCGAGGTAGTCGAAGTAGCTCTCGCCCATCGTCTCGCGGACCCGGGCGATACGGGACTCGTGGCCGCCGCGCATCTCGGAGCTCAGCTTGGCGATGTTGAAGATGTTGATGTGGACGGCGGCGCCACCGATCAGGCGCTGCTGGCCGACGCGCAGGTCCTCGCGCACCGCGGCGCCGCCTTCGTAGTCATCGCCCGTGATCACGAGCGGCGGCGTGGTCGCGAAGTCGCCAATCCCCTTCAGCACGTACTTCTCGAAGCCAGGATCGAAGTCGCGCTTGAGCTTCTCGTAGATCGTCAAGTTCGGCGCCAGCACGAGGAAGTGCCGCACCCCGTGCACCGCGTACAGATACGCGACAAACGCCCCCATCAACCGCGTCTTGCCCACGCCCGTCGCCAGCGCGAAGCAGAAGGACGGAAACTCGCGCTCGAAATCCTCGATCTGGGGGAACTTCGCCCGCACCGCGGCGAGCGCCTCGGTGAGGTCGCGGTCCTTGCGGAGCGGGACGAGCTGCGTGACCTCGTCGAGCAGGCGCAGCGACTGCTCCTGCGGCGGGCGCAGGCTGAGCCGGCTGGCGATCTGCCGGACGTGGTCGGTCACGTGTCCGCCCGTCGTGGAGGCTTCGCCTTCTTCGCGCGCCGTTTCTTCTCGGGCGTTTCCGCCTCCAGCCGCCGAACTTCCTCGACGGCCCGATCGAAGTCGCCTGCCGGCTGGCCTGCGTCGATCCGGAGGCGCTCTGTCTCGTACTTTTCGAACTGCCTGCCAGCGTGCTCTTCAGCGAGCTGGTGCGACACGGCGCCGGCATGGGTGAGGATGTTCCGCTCGTTGAACTGCAGGAAGGCGTCGAGTTTTGCGACCCACTCCGCCATGTGGACGGGCTGCTTGCGTCGCGCCTGGTCCTCCGCGTAGTCCAGGTACATCGACACGATCCGGTTGAGCTCGCGGATCTCTTCCTCGCTCAGGTAGTTCTTCGCGACGGTCACGTCGGTGCGCCGGATGGGACCGTGCGGCGCGTTCTTCCAGGTCGTCAGCCCCATGTGCGGCCTGGTTGCGTCCGCGCGTTGCTGGATGACCTCGGCCGCGGTGTGGCCGTGGATGGCCCAGTGCAGCTTGTTCTGCACGGTGGCGAAGAACGTCTGGCTGACGGGCTGCGTCGGGTCGTAGTCGATGCTGGTGGCGTAGATGTCGGTGATCTTCTGGTAGAAGAGCCGCTCGGAAGCGCGGATGTCGCGGATGCGCTCGAGCAGCTCGTCGAAGTAGTCGGCGCCGATCGTGCGGCCCGCCTTGATGCGCTCGTCGTCGAGCGTGAAGCCCTTCACCAGCAGCTCGGACAGGCGGGCAGTGGCCCATTGGCGGAAGGCGGTGCCCCTGGCCGAACGGACGCGGTATCCGACCGCCAGAATGGCCTCGAGGCTGTAGTGCTCGACGTTGCGGGCGACCTGTCGGCTGCCCTCCACTCGAACTATCCGGAAACTCCGGATAGTTGCCTCGCGGTCGAGTTCCGCGTCGCTGTAGATGTTGACGAGGTGTTCATTGACGGTCTTGACTGAGACCTGGAACAGCTCGGCCATGAGAAGCTGGGGCAGCCACACCGTGCGCCCCTCCAGGCGGACCTGAAGCTGGGTCGCGCCGTCGCGATAGATGAGGATCTGGCCGCTGGGCATGGGATCAGCGGGCACGTCCGCGCTCCTGTCCTGTCGTCCGAGGCAGCCCGTCCGGGCGGAGGCTGCCATCAGGAGCGGTGCGCGTCGGGGAGATCATCGCTGGGTGGGATCCTTGCAGCGGGAGTCTGTTGCAGTTCGGGCATCTTCGCATTTGAGTTCCGGCCCTCCGTGAGTGCGTTGCTTGTCGGCTTCCCCACGCAAGTCGGCCGGAGATTCGTGCCGTTACGCCGAATCGGTCATGTGTCGCCTTTCGGCGTGAACAGCGACCCCGTCCCGGCGGCCTTGTCCTTGCCCTTCTTGCCGCCGGGCTTCGCGGGAGCCGGCGCGGCGGGCGCGGCCGCCTCCGGCTCGGCCGGCGGCAGCGCCGCGACGGCCAGGCTGTAATCGTCCTTGCCCCACTCGCAGCGCTCGAGGACGGCCTGCGGGATCTTCTTCACCGTGAGATTGGGGAAGACCGAGAGGTCGCGGCAGCGGAACGCTCCGCACATCACCAGCAACGTCCGCTGGGAGCCGACCTCGTCGGACAGGCGCTGCAGGTCCTCGCGCGCGAGGGTCTGGCGGGTGACGTAGAGGAAGTCGTTCTCGGTCGAGCGGCCGTGCTGCCACCAGACGCTCTCGCTGGGCTCGTAGCGGAAGCCCTCCAGCTTGCAGACGGCCTCGGCGAGCATCGCCGGTCCGACCTCGCTGCTGATGACCCAGTTCCCGAACCGGTCCTGCTGCATGAGCGACGGCGCGACGCGGAAGTAGCGGAAGCCGCCGCCGCCCTTCCAGCCCGTCGCCTCCGTGACGCCGCCGGGATCCTGGCCGTCGATGACCTTGCGCAGCCGCGGAATGATGTGCGTGTGACAGTGCTCGCCCTGCTCGATCATGATCCAGCGCCGGCCCATCTTGTGGGCGACGGCGCCGGTCGTGCCGGAGCCAGCAAAGGAGTCGAGGACGAGGTCGCCGGGGTTGGTCGCGATTTCGATGATGCGCTTGAGTAACCGCTCTGGCTTCGGCGTATCGAATGCGTCCACCTTTCCGAACAACTCGTGCATCTCCTTCTTTGCCTCGTCGGTGTGGCCGCACTCATCGTGTGGCCACCAAGTCCAAGGAACCATTCCTTCGACCTCTGTCAGGTAGCGGATCACGCTGGGTTGACTGTCGCCAGTCTTTCCAAAGTAGATTCGGCCTTCGGCACGAAGGCGCAGATAGTTGTCTTCGGTGGTACTCCAGCATCGCCCCTCAGGCGGCCGGTGAACGACTCCACTTGGCGAAGTGATCGGATACATCTGATTGGGTCGAAAGCCTTGAGCCGTCATCGGAATCCCGCGCCATTGCCCCTTGGGGTCGTGATTCGGATTCCTGTAGACGGCCGAATTCTTCTCGTCCATCGGTATACGATTGCGAACGGTCTTGAACACCTCGTGTTCACGGGCGTACACGACGACGTATTCATGGACGTCGCCGATTGCCTCCCGATTCTCGCGTGAGTACCGCTTCTGCCAGACATTCGATGCGACGAAGTTGCTTCGGCCGAGGAGTTCGTCCATCAGGACGCGAAGGTAGGGCATCTCTGAGTCGTCGATACTCACCCAGATGGATCCTCCTTCCGACAGCAGCCGGCCTAGCATCTCAATCCTGTCCCGCATAAGTGACAGCCAGAGCGAGTGCTCGACGCCATCATCGTAGTGAGCGAACGCCGCCCCCGTGTTGTACGGCGGGTCGATGTACACGCACTTCACTCTCCCCGCGACTTCCTGTTCCAATGACTTCAGCGCGAGCAGATTGTCTCCGAAGATCAGGCGGTTGTCGAAGCAGTCATTCTGCGACGTCCGCCTCGCCGCGTGGTGCGAGCGCGATTCGTCCGACAGCAGGACCCGCGGCTCGAGCTTCGGCCGCGCGCCCTTCCCGATCCACGTGAGTTCGAGACGCGGGTTAGTTCCCATCTACGTGGCCGCTTGGGAAGCCCACGCGCCCGTGGCGCGGCCGCACTCTGTAATACTGCAGCCCAAGGCGCGACTCGTGCCATTCATCCGCAACAGCGAGTCAAGCGCCCCGATAATCACGCCTTATGATGCCCTTCTAGGAACACGTCGCCGCCCCAGCGCAGGAAGAACGCGAAGTATGGATCCGTTATATGCAAGCGCCGATGCTCCTTGTCCCAGTCAAGAACGGGTGCGGAAGCCTCCTGATCTGCGCGAATAGTTGCCATATGCTCAAGCACACGTGAAATCTCGTGAGCCTGCGGAAGCTTCTGGAGGAGCTCATTCAATGCATCACGTATTTCGCTGTACTCAAGGCGGCCGACTCCAGGCTTCTTCACCGCGATAGCGTTTAGTACTGCGAAGTAGATATCGCCACTTCGCCCGTCGCGAAAGGCTCTCGAGAGGCGCTTCGTGCGCTCTCGCGGGCCCCTCGCCAGTGCATCGAACACCGGGCGGCTGAGGTTCGCTGCAATCGCAGTCAGCAGATCCTGAGGAGACGCGGCCGCTGTAATCGGAGCTTTCATCGGGCGCGTCTCTTCGACGCCTCCCTTTATGCAGTACTCCCTGAAGAATTCCTGGACCAGATGAGGACTACCTAGGGATTCGTTGAGAAAGAGCGCCAAGACTGAATCATCGATGGTGGCGTTCAGTAGCGGGAGCCCAACACTCGGAATGGTCCGCAGCTCGGAAATGGTCCATGCGGGAATGCCTATCTGGTGCACTCGGCCGGTCATCTCGCGTTCCACGCGCACGGCGTCATAACGACGATGTGGAATGGCTAGCAAGACAACGGGGTGACCTGCAAATACCAATGCCTTGACCGCCCTAACTATTGCGCCTTGAAGCTCTGGCGATAGATAGTGGAAATCGTCGATGACAAGAGGCTTCTTAGATGCCTCAAGTTGCCGCAGGGCTGCCGCACGCAGAGTTACCTCTCGACTCGTGACCGAGCCGACTCGCTTGGCGTGGGCGTGAGACGCAGTGACTCTTCCGGAGGCCTTTGTTAGGAAAGGCACACCGATCTCTCCGGCGCCTTCGGCTGATCCGGTCGTCGTCCCAGTGTGCTCCGTCGTTGTGGCCGTAGCTGTGGCCCCGCTTAGCTGGTCGACGACCTGGCTCCAGAGATCATCTTCCGACTTAACGGAGCCACCATCGATCCACACGGCGTCTGACTTCGGATACACGCGCTTCGTGAGAACCGACTTCCCTGACTTTGTGGGACCGGTCACCGCTACAAGTTTGCACAGATTATCTGATGCCGATCGGAGTTCAGCTTCCAAGCCGTGCTCGTCACGGGCGACGTACGTATATTCTGGCTGGCCGCCGGGAACGAAGATGTTTCGAGTCCTAAGCTTGATCACGGATCCTCCACTGAACCGGTTCGGCGAACTGTGATTAGGCCACTCGCCACCGGCACAAGAACACCCCCTGCACTTCGTGCCGCTGCCCGAGCTGCCGCTCGATCCCCGCGATCAGCTCATCCCGCCGCGCGTCGATCTTGTCCTGCGCGTCGAACAGATCCCTTCGCTTGCGGCTGCGCGTCGTCTCCAGCGCCCGAACGGCCTTCTGCGCCTGCAGCTTCTCCGCCAACGTCGGCGCGAGCGTCGCCGTGCGCCTTGCCTCACGCAACTGTCGGTCGATCTCCCTCAGCTCTCGCTCCAGCCCGGCCTTCAGATCCTCCGCCCACCGATCCAGCTTGAGGATCTCCTCGTCCACGAGCCGTCGGCTGCGCTCGTCCACCTCGCGCAGCCGCTCGGCGAGTACGGCCTCGCGCAGCGCCGAGAGATCCGGCCGCGGCTCCGGCGCCGGCCCGGCCTCGCGCGCCGGCAGCAGGAGCAACTTGCGAAACGTCTCGTCGTCCACCGCCTCGCCACCATCCGTGCGCCCCGCCAGCAGCAGGTACTCCTGCCGGTCCAGCGCCACCACCGTCAGCCGCGAGACTTCCAGCCAGCCCGACTGCCCGACCAGCGGCTTGAGCACGCTGACCACGGAGCCGTGCGCCGCGTAGTCGAAGACCAGCTCGGCCGGCGGCGGCGCGCGCCGGCACGCGGCCTCGATCAGCCGCTCGGCCAGCGGGTGCTCCTGCCGGTAGAACACCGCACCCGTCCGCTCCGCCGCGCGCCAGTCGAGGTCGTAGTCGCCGGCCGGCGCCAGCGCGCCGCGGTAGCGGAACCGCGCCCGCTCCGGGTCCACGTCCACGTCGGCGCCGGCCTCGGCGCGCGTCACGCCCAGCAGCCAGCGGCCGCGCTCGTCCAGCGTGCGCTGCGTCGCGGCCTCGTGCGTGCGCAGCCGCGCCCGGACCTCGTCGTCCACGTGCTCGAGCAGCGCCTGCCGCGTGGTCTCCAGCCGCGCCTGGATCTGGCCGTCCAGCTCGGCCCGCAACTTCGCGAAGGCCTCGCGGATCTGCTCCGCCGTACGGCACGACTGGTAGACCTGCGCGATGCGCTTCTCGATGTCCACGCCGGCCTCGAGCGCACCGAGCACCTCGTCGCTCACGCCGAAGACGCCGTCGAACAACTTGAACTTCTGGTCGAGCAGCTCGTAGACCAGTACGTCCGCCTCGTTCCGGCGGTTCAGGAAGTTGAGCACGGCTACGTCGTGCTTCTGGCCGTAGCGGTGGCAGCGCCCGATGCGCTGCTCCACCCGCTGCGGGTTCCACGGCAGGTCGTAGTTGATGACCAGCGAGCAGAACTGCAGGTTCACTCCCTCGGCCGCGGCCTCGGTGGCCACCAGCACCGTGGCCCGCTCGCGGAATTCGTCCACCAGTGCGGCCTTGATCTCGACCGCGCGCGAGAGGGGCGCGTCATCGGCCGCGTGTTTGGCCTTCCAGCGCGCGTAGACCTCGCGGGCCAGGGGGTCGTCGTTGGTTCCGCTCAGCGTGAGCACCTGACCATCGTAGCCGCGCGAGTTCAGCAGCTCGATGAGGTAGCGCTGCGTGCGGCGTGACTCGGTGAAGATCACGGCCTTGCGCGGGGCGCCGGTCGTCGCCGCGTGCCGGAAGGCGGTCTCCAGCGCCGGGATAAGGGCCTCGCCCTTGGCGTTGACCTTGATGCGGTCGGCAAGGTCCGCCAGCGCTCGCAGCTCCGCGATCTCAGTGCGGATGGCGGCGGCGAGGTGTGGGGTCGCTGCCGGCTTCTCGCCCTCTTCCGTGACGGCCAGTTCGTCCTCGATCTCCTCGACGCCCTCGAGGTCGTCGTCGTCGACCAGCCCCGGCGGGTACGGGTCGTATGGAGGTGGCTCGCCGTCCAACATGTACGGCCCGTTCGGCGGAGGCGGCGGCGGGTTGGCCTTCAACACGCCCGCGTGCTCGCGCACCAGCCGCCCCGCGAGTCGGTGCAGCGTGGCCCCGATCGCAAACGTGGACGAGGCCAGCAGCTTGCGCAGGACCAGCGTGATCAGCGCACGCTGAGCCGTGGCCAGCGCCTGCAGGGTATCCCGCTGAAGGTACTCGCTGACGCGGTCGTACAGCTCCTGCTCCTTGTCGCCCGGCCGGAAGTCCTGCGTCAGCGGCAGGCGCCGCGTGAACATGATGTGTTCCTGGACTTGCTTGCGAAGCGTGCGGATGCACAGCGGCGCGAGGCGCTCTCGGAGCATCGCGTTGCGGGCCAGCTCGTCAGGCTCGGCGGCGAAGGTCTCGCGGAAACCTTCCACGTCGCCGAAGACCTGCGGGTCGATGACGCTGACGAGGCCGAACAGCTCCATCAGCGAGTTCTGCAGCGGCGTGGCGGTGAGCAGCAGCTTGTTGCGCTGGCCGATGGCGTCCACCAGCGCCCTGGCGATCTTGCTCGAAGTCTTGTAGACGTTGCGCAGGCGGTGGGCCTCGTCGATGACCACGAGGTCCCAAGGCACCAGGGCTACCTCGGCCTGATGTGCCGCCGCGAACTGGTAGGAACAGATCACGAGGCGGTCGGCCTCGAAGGGGTTCGCGACGCCGGCCTCGACAGCGGCACCGAAGGCGCGCGAGTCCATCACGACGGCCGGCAGCAGGAACTTCTCGGCCAGCTCCTGCTCCCATTGCTTGCGCAACGTGGCCGGTACCACGAGCAGCACGCGCCGGTGGCGCTCGGCCCAGCGCTGCGAGATCACGATGCCGGCCTCGATCGTCTTGCCGAGACCGACCTCGTCGGCCAGCAGCACGCCGCGACTCAGGGGCGAGCGCAGGGCGAAAAGCGCGGCGTCTACCTGGTGCGGGTTCAGGTCGACGCGAGCACCGGCAATGGAGCGCGACAGGCCGGCCACCGTGCCAGCGGGAGACGCGAGCGTCAGGGCATGGCCGAAGTAGGCGGACTGGTGAGGGGTGACAGTTGGTGGAGAGCCCGACATCCCGTCGCGATTCTACGTCCGGCGGTGGCTTTCGACCCAGCTCGGCCAGCCCGGTGCGGCCCGCCAGCGCCCCAGCCTTCCGTGCTCACTCCGGAATCGAGTAATCGTCATGCACCCCCACGCTCGCGAACTCGATCACCCGGCCCTCCCGGCCCGGCACGTCCCACCAATGCAGCCGCCGCGCCGAAGGCGTCCCGTCCTGCAGCGAACAGCGCCAGGCCCGCGCGCCGTCGGAGGCGCGTTCGCGTGAGGGCGCGCCCGCGAGTCCCGACTTGAGCTGGTGCACTTCGCGCGCCTTGATCTCCGGTGCCCTCTGGCAGGCCACTTGCGCGCAGACGTCCACGAGCTTGTCGAGCGAGACCCCTTCGAGCCTGCGCAGGCGGTTCAGGAACTCGCGCCCCAGCCGCATGCGCGCCAGCGGGTACCGCTGCCGCTCGCCCTCGTCGAAGCGGCGCGCGTAGGCGACGCGCACGGCCGCGAGGAAGGCCGCCTCGGACTCGAGCGGATCGAGGCCGCCGGCCACGCGGCTCTGCAGGTCCCGCAGGCGATCCTCGCCCGACCGCACGTCTCGCCGCAGCTCGGCCACCTGCGCCTTGAGCGCGCGGTTGGCCTCCAGCAGCTCGGCGCGGTCCTCGAGCGCCGCCGTGAGCTCGTGCTCCAGGTCTGCCGTCTCCTCGGCAGGCTGGCTCCCGCCACCCGCGCGCGCACCCGAGGCCCACGCGCCGGGGATCTCGGCCTCGGCGACGACCTCGCCCGGGCCGCCCTCGTCGCCGCCGAACGGCGCCTGCCCCAGCCCCGGCGCCACCGCCGCAGGGCCGCGCTCTCGTACGCCTGCTTGATCGACAGCGACCCGCGGTGCCGCTCCGGCTCGAGGGTGAGGATCTTCGCCTTCACCCGGTCCCCCACCGCGAAGAGCTCGGCGGGCGAGGGCACGAAGCTCCAGTCCAGCTCGGAGATCATCGCGATGAGGGCCGCGCCCGGCAGCACCTCGACGAGCACGTAGCGGTCCTCGACGCGGGACACCCGGCCGCGCACCACGTCGCCCGGCTGGTAGACCTCGGTGAGCCGGCGCCAGGGGTCCTGGGGCACGTCGCGCACCTCGACCACCGGCAGGCCGTCGAAGGTGCGGTCCGTGCGGCGCACGCGCAGCTCGTGCCCGGGGCGGATGTCGGCGGGCACGTCCTCGGGCCGGCAGTTTTCGGGTGCCACGAGGTGCCGCACACCGGCCACCTCCACCACCACGGCGTGCTCGCCGACCTCGACCAGCCGGGCCTCGGCGACGTCCAACCCGGGCTCCGCCCGCGGCGCTTCGGGCCGGTCGGACCGTCGCGGCTCCGTCGGCTCGCCCCGCGGCTCCCCACTCCCTGTCCGCCCCTCCTGCTCCAGGATCGCCGCGCGGAGCCGCGCCTCGACCCGCGGCACGTCCTGCGGCCCGTAGACGAACAGGAGCGGATGGCGGCGCGGGTCGTCGCCCGCCGTCAGCCCCGGCCACCAGATGCGCGCGGCGCCGCCATAGACGTCGAACCGCGGCGGCAGCGCGCTGCTGAGCGACCAGGTGGCATCGCCCGTCTCGAGCACGACGACGTCGGCGTGATCGCGCAGCTCCGAGGCGAGGCGATCGGCGTCGATGGGCGGGCGCGGCTCGCGGACGTGCGTCGTCAGGGCGATGATCGGACGACTGCGGGAGGTGGAGAAGAGCTGGCCGACGAAGGCGGATATGTCGTCGGGAGCGAGGCGGCGGGCGCGGGTGGGAGGGGACATGCGACGCAGGCGACGATCATACGCAGCAGCGCGCGACGTCTTCCGCCCCGACAGCGACGTCCACATGCTCGTCGTGATCGACGAGGACCGGTCGGTCGGGCCGTTCCACGACTTCCCCCTGCGGCTGGCCGGCCTGCTGAGTCGGCCGGCCCGGCTTCAGTCCCGCGGTCCTGGCCTGGACGCTCAAGCGCTTGCCCATCGGGCCGGATGCGCGCGGGTTGCGGGCCTGCCCGCGACGGAACTGCGCCGCTACCGGGATGAGCTGTGCGACCGGCTGGCGCGACTCACCAAGCCGCGGTGACCATGCGAGGCACACCCCGGGCTTTCGACGTACTCGGACGTTCCGTCTCCCCGGCACCGGCCGTGCGGTGACGTTCGGCTCCGCGCCAGACGAGCCCGCCCCCGCCAGACCCGCTCACCGATACATCCTCTCCCCGTGCCACGCCAGGGCGTCCCGGCTCGGCCAGTACTTCTCCTCCCCGGGTCGCCTCACCTCTCTCCCGACGAGCGCGTAGTACTCCCTCCCGTTCTCGAACTCCTCCTCGACGCGCTCGCTCACCCGGAATTTGTAATCCGGCGTGATGTCCACGTACCCCGCGTCGTAGAGCTTGTGCAGGTCGGCCTTCAGCAGGATGCCGTTCTGCACGTGGTTGCTCGCCGGTCCCAGGTACGGCTGGATGTGCGCCGCCTCGAGGACGGGCACCACGCGCTCGCCCGTCAGCGCGCAGCGGTTGCCGTAAGCCTCGAGCAGCCGCGACCGGAACGTCCCCTGGGCGTCGCGCTGCGCCACGAGCCGGCGCTCCCACGTCCGGTCGTCGACATCGAGCAGCTGGAACTCCCCCTCGAGATCGGGCGGCGACTGGGCCGCATTCGACTGGAGGAGGCTCGCGAGCTCCCGGCCCGCACCGGCGCCCAGGGCGTAGGCCTTCTCGGTCACGATGTTCCTGGCCCAGTCGCGCGTAGCCCCCCACTGCAGCCATCGATCCTCGGGCAGGAAGGTCACGTCACGGAGCACCACGCAACCGAGCGGCAGCGCGCCGGGCGCAGCCGGGTCATCGCCGCGCAGCCGCTGCACGTTCCGGCGAAACGCTCCGAACTCGGCCGCGCCGTTCTTCTCGCCGAAGAGCTCCCACGCCAAGGAGAAGGGCAGCAGTCTCCACTGCGCGAAGAATCCCCAACCCGCGATCCGGTAGTGCGGCCGCTTCAGCCGCAGGAAGAATGGATCGCCCGGCTGGATCGACTTCAGCGCTTGCTGATCCCGCGGCCGCCAGAAGTTGACTTCGTCGAGCCGTGGCGCGGCGGGAGGCTGACCCGCGCCGCCTGCGTGCGGGGACGCGGACCTGGACTCGCCCGTCTTGCGCGCGAGGTCGAGCAGGAAGTCGAACCAGGACTTGTCCGTGTTGGAGACGAGGGCTCGCACGGCAGAATCATGCCTTGGCTGTCAGGCGAATCGAAGAATCGGACCGGCCTGCTCTCCCCGTGCCGCGCACGCCCCTCGCCGGCTCGCCCCTCCTGCACGTCGGCGTGGAGTTCGAGGAGCTGGACCTCGCGCGCTGGCTGCTCGAGCACGCATGGCGGCCGACGCCCGCGCCGCCGTCGACGCGCGGGGGTTTTGCGGGCGCGCCGCGGTGTTCGGAGCCGTCGTCTCCGCTATCGGACGCACAGTCACAGCCCCCGAAACCGACCTGAACGGGTATGTTCTCCCGCAGGCCCTCTTGCCCAATCACACCCCGATTCGCCGGCCAGTCGCTCTCGTTCGCCCTGCTCGCCACCGCGCCCCTCGCGCGCGCCGACGTCCTCGTCGTCGACGCCTCCGGCGGCGGCGAGTTCACATCCCTCCGCGCCGCCGTGACCGCAGCCGCCGACGGCGACACGCTGCTCCTCGAGCCCGGCTTCTACCTCGACAGCCAGGGGCCGATCGCGACCGGGAACCGTTCGCTGATCATCGCGTACGCCGGCCCGGGGCAGGCCTGATGCGGCTCTCAGTCTGCGCCCGAAGTCCTCGCCTGCCCCTCGACGAGCGCTGACAGTCGGCCCAGCGCCCGGTAGAGCGCGGTCCGCACGGCGCCCTCGCGCCTTCCCGTCTCAGCCGCGATCTCGGCGTGGCTCAGGCCTGCGAGCTTGGCCATGACGATGATGTCGCGTTCGTCGTCGTCGAGCTGAGCGAAGGCGCGCTCGAGGCGCTCAGCGAGCTCGCGGCCGATCGCGATGGCGCTGGGCGTGACCAGGGAGGCGTAGGAGCCGAGCACGACCTCGTCCAGGGCGCCGCCGGGCAGGTCCGCGACGTGCGCGACGTCCCGCTTCTCGGCGCCGTGGTAGCGCGCCTTGTCGATGAGCTTCCGTCCGACGGCCTGGAAGAGCCGGCAGCGGAAGTGACCTTCGCTGGGGAAGTCCTCGGACGAGATGTCCTGGATGACCTCGCGGCAGGCCGATTGCACAATATCCATGGACGATTCGCGTGCGGCCAGGCCGGGGCCCATGCGCAGTCGCACCCAGGCACGCAGCACCGGGAGCTGCCGCTCGACCAGCTCGCCGAGAGCAGCGGCGTCCCCCCGCGAGACTGAGCGCAGCAGGCTCTTCGTCGGGGAGGGTTGCACGGCAGCATGATACTGGGGCGAGGGGCGAGAGGGCCGGTGCGACGCGCGACGCGCCGGCCGCGCCCTATACTGGTCGCCCTCGGAGGCCTCATGGGACCCTTGGGCACGGACGAGCCGGCTGGACCCAGTCTCGAGCTGCTCGTCGAGGAGTGCCTGGCGTCCATCGACCGCGAGGGCGTGGTGGCGCTCGAGCGGTTCTGCGCCCAGCACTCCGCGAAGGCCGACGCCTTGCGACGGCGCATCGCTCCGCTGCTGGACGCGGGACTCGTCGGCCCGGGGGGCCTGCATGACATGCCGGAGCGCCTGGGCGAGTTTCGCATCCTGCAGCGCCTGGGCAGCGGCGGCATGGGAGTGGTCTACCGTGCGGTGCAGGAATCGCTCGGTCGCGAGGTCGCGCTGAAGCTCATCCATCCCGAGCATCTCTACTTCCCGACAGCGCGGGAGCGCTTCCGGCGCGAGGCCGAGATGGTTGCGCGCCTCCAGCATGGCGGCATCGCCCCGATCTACTCCGTCGGACAGCACGCGGGCATTCCGTACTACGCGATGGAGCTGATCGACGGCCTGACGCTGGCGGACGTGATCCAGGCCATGCGTTCTCGCGACCCAGCCACGCTCAGAGGGGAGGACGTGGCCGCACTGCTGAGGGGCGCCTCGCCGCTCCCCGATCCCGAGCTCGCGCCCGCCTGGTCGGGGCCTTGGCCCAGGGTGGCTCTCGTCATCGTCCGCCAGGTTGCGCTCGCCCTGGAGCACGCGCACCGGCGCGCCGTCTTCCACCGCGATGTCAAGCCCTCGAACATCATGCTCACCGCTAACGGGCGCGTGCTGCTCATGGACTTCGGTCTGGCGGCCGAGAGCTCCGACGCCCACGACACCCGGCTCACGAGGACCGGCGCGCGCCTCGGGACCCTGGCGTACATGCCGCCCGAGAGACTGCGGGACAGCGCGCACGGCAAGGACGCTCGCGGCGATGTCTACGGCCTGGGCGTGGTCCTGTACGAGCTCCTCACGCTGCAGCGACCGTTCCTCGGCCAGGACTCCGAAGCGACGCGCTTGCGCATCCTGCAGGGATCGCCTGTCCGGCCGCGCGCGATCAACTGCGAGGTTCCGTGGGAGGCCGAGACCGTCTGCCTGAAGGCGATGGACATCGAACCGGTCCGCCGCTACCCATCCGCCGCCGAGCTGGCCGACGACGTCGCGCGGGCGCTCGAGCGACGACCCATCACGGCCAGACGGCCCGGTCCCTGGCTTCGATCGCGACGCTGGATCGGACGGCACCCCGTGGTGACCATGGCGTTCCTCCTCGCGGTGCTGCTCCTCGCGGCCGCTGTCACGGTGGTCATCGAGCAGCAAGCCCGCCAGCAGGAGCTCATCGAACGCGCGGATGCATCGCAGGTGGCCAGCCTGCTCGCACGGGCCGCGGAGCTGGAGACCGGCGTGCAGGAGAATGTGCCCGCGATGCAGGCCTGGCTCACGGACGCCCGGGCGCTGCAGGCCCGACGCGGGAAGCACGCGAGCGCCCTGCAGAGCTTGCGCGGGCAGGCCGCTCCGTACGACGCCGAGCATGAGCACTCGGCAACTGCAGACCTCGCCGCGGAGCTCGACCAGGCCAGGAGGCGCTTGGGCGAGGTTGCTTCGAGTCCGGAGGACGCGCTCAACGACTCACAGAAGCTGGAGAGCCTGAGGCTCGCCCTGGCGACACGCGTCGAGGCGCTTGGTGCCGACCTCGGAAAGCGCCACCTCTGGGAGTTTGCCGATCCGCAGGAGCGACGGCATCACGACGACCTGGCCGCGCTCGTAGCCGACCTCGACCGGCTCGATGTGGCCGTCACGTCCGTCTCGGAACGCCTCGATGTCATTGATGGCTCTCGGGCCGTGGAGGCCGAGGCGCTCGTGACCGAGTGGCCCGAGGCCATTGCCTCCATCGCTGCCTCTCCGGTCTACGGCGGATTCCATCTGGAGCCGCAGGTCGGACTCGTGCCGCTCGGTCAGGACCCGCACACTGGACTTTGGGCCTTCTGGCACGTGGGCAGCGGAGAGCGCCCCGCTCGCGACGCCCAGGACCCCACGCGATGGAAGATTGGGGAGGACTCGGGTCTCGTCCTCGTTCTTGTTCCGGCGGGAACGTACGTGGTCGGCTCGCGGGACGAAGCGGCTCTCGAGGTCTCGGACGACTACTCGAGCTGGTATGACAAGCCTGCGCACGAGGTTTCCCTCGCACCGTTCTTCATCGCCACCCGGGAGGTCACGCAGGCGCAGTGGCTGCGCTGGACGGGACACAACCCGAGCAGCACGGTCGGAGCCACCCATCCCGTCGAGATGGTGAGCTACGTCGAAATGCTTCAAGTGGCCGAACGACTCGGGCTGACGCTGCCCACCGAGACGCAGTGGGAGGTGGCTTGCCGAGCCCGCAGCATGACGCCCTGGCCCTCAGGCGCCGAGGCCTCGAGCATGCACGGTCACGGCAACATGGCCGGGCCGTCGATCGATCCAAAGATCGAGATCGATGACGACTTCCCTCGTGACGCCCCCGTCGCCAGCTTCCTGCCCAACGACTTCGGCCTCTACGACATGATCGGCAACGTCGCGGAGTTCTGCCGAGGGGACTACTATGGCGACGACACTTCCTCCAGTGCCGATGGAGAGAGCCTTCCGCAAGCAGGCGCCACGCATGTCGTGGCGGTTCGGGGCGGCAGCTGGGCGAGTCCGGCGCGGATGGCGCGCAGTGCGTGGCGTCAGCCACTCCGCGAGACGGATGCTGCCGTCGACGTCGGAGCGCGATTCGCCCGGCGCGTCAGGACGCTGCACCCCGGGCCCCCGCTTCGAACACCCCGCTCCTGCGGGGCGCTGACCATGCAGGACGGCCGCATCCTCATCATGGGTGGCGTCGACGCCCAGACCGGCCTGGCGATCCCCGACATCGAAGTCTACGACCCTAGGTCGCAGACGATGCTTCCCCAGACGCTCAGGCTGAACGTTTCGCGTACGCACGCGCTCTGGAACAACCTCGCCGACGGGCGCGTCCTCGTGTTCGGCGGCCTTGCGGGAGGCGGCGGGGCCACCAGTGCCGGCGCGCCGCTCGACTCGGTCGAGGTCCTCGATCCATCACGGATGGAATTCACGCTACTCGATCTGCACCTCCCGCAAGGTCTCTACTATGCCGCTTCGACGCTGCTCGATGACGGCAGCGTGCTCGTCAGCGGTGGATTCAACCCTCCCGAGAGCGATCCGTGCCGAACCGTGTTCGAGATCGACCCGCGCACGTGGACGATCGCGCCGAAGGCCGACCTCCCCTACCCGGTCTTCGGTCATGCGCAGGCGAGGCTTCCCGACGGCCGTGTCTTCATACTGGGCGGCGGCACATTGTCGACGACGCCCAGCGCGGGATCGACGGCGAGGGCCTCGCTCTACGACCCTCGAACCGACGCGTGGACCGAAATCCCCACGCCTGCCGCCGGGCCGCGTCACCATGCCGCCGCCTTCGTCCATCCCAATGGGAAGATCTACGTCTTCGGAGGGATCGAGACGAACCAGCTGCCGTGCATCGGCGCCAAGCGCATCGACATCTATGATCCAGAGACCAACGCGATCTGCGCGGCCCGCTGCGTCGTCCCCACCGCGCTCTGCGGCGTGGCCCTGCTGCCCGATGGAGCCTTCGTGCTGGTCGGCGGCGTGCCCCGAATCGACGCGGACGCCACCGCGGCCTCCGATGCGGTCTATCGCTTCGATCCTCGGACCGAGTCCATCATGCTGCTGGATGCGCTGGCCGAGCCGCGCACGGGTGCAGCCCTCGGCGTGGCGCAAGACGGCAGCGTGATCATCGCCGGCGGTGGCGCGTGGGCGACGATCGGGTTCGAGGCCCCCGCCCTTGCCACGACCGAGATCCTTCCCGCGCTCTCGGCTCCTTGACGCGCTGGCGGACCTCGCGCCGTCTCGCGAGCATCGCGCGGTGAGCTGTGGGCAGACCAAAGGGGGCGCGGCCGCCGCGACGAGCAGCGGCCGCGCCCGGCCGATCCCCGTTTCCCCAGAGTTGGCCCGATGGCTATGGCCCAGGCGTCAGGAGCTGCAGACCGTTGCTCGCCGCGAAGCCATGGACGGCGCCTGCGTCGACGATCCATTGCTGGAAGTAGAAGCTCGTGCTCGGCGGGACGCTGGCGCTCCATGTTCCGCCCAGCGTGGCGCTTCCCGTCGGGGACACCTGCAGCGGCTCGACGATCACGTCGACCGTAGGAACGAGTGTCCCTCCCTTGAAGGGCAGACCGAGTTGCGAGAGGCCCACGAAAAGGAAGCTGTCGGCATTGGGCAGAGCACCCGCCAGCTCCAGGGAGACAAGCTCGCCCAACACCGGCGTGCCCGTACCGGTCAGCTCCGGAACTCCCGCCGTGCCCGCCAGTCCGGCATCGAGGTCAGTCCAGTGGAAGCTGCTGCTCGTGAATGACCAGTTCAGGATGGACTGAGTCTGGGCACATAGCCCTGTCGCGGCGGTGAAGCCGACCCACGCCATGCCGTTCGCCGCCTGCAGTTGCTCGGCCAGATCGATGCTCACTTCGAGGATGGGTTGGGTGGAGTGGTCGAAGAAGATCGCCAGGCTGCCAGGCACGTAATCGATCGTGACGTCGTGCTGCATCCCGTCCGCGAAGAACGGGGGCGAGGCGAGGCCCCATGAGTTCGCCGTCGCGCTCAGATAGGTGTCGAAAATTCCCCCTGCCCCCGGGGCTCCGAGAGCCTGCACGCTGACATGGTGGTCATCGGGATCGGCGAGGTCGAGCGGCGTGGGGCTGCCCTGGTAGCACGCGGTCCCCGACTGGCTCTGCCACGTGTCGAACTCGATCGCCACGGCGCGCTGGATGCTCGTGCTTCCGCAGTCGGCGTCCGCACCGTAGCCCAGTCCGGAGCCCAGGCCCCCCAGGGCCGTCCCGCTATCGTTCTGGATCACGAAAGCGAGCCCGTCGGCGCTGCACGAGACTGGATCCGTGATCCGGAACTTGAACGTCGTCGTGAAGCCGTGCAGGACCGACTGCTGGGCCGAAGCCCAGGCCCCTCCCTTCTTCAGGAAGCTGTTGCTGGTCAGCTGCAGCTCGCCGGCCTGGACGGACGCATCGCCAATGAGGTTCAGGCCCGCCGGCCCGCTGAAGCCGACGAACTCGACATCGGCCCGGGCCGCCGACGTCAGGGTCGCGGCGAGAAGGAGCGTGAGGGAGATGCGAAGCATGGGCTGGTTCCTTTCGAGGTACGGGAGGGTCCGAGTGAGGCGTCGGACCTCTGGAGCGAAGTTCCGCCGGCGGCGTCACCGGAACTTGCAGGAGGGCCTGGAGTGGATGCCTCCCATCAAGTCCGAGGCGGGCCCGGGGTTCCGCACGCACCTTCAGCGCCGGCGTGCCAACCCACCGTCACCCCCCCGAAACCGCCCTGCACGGGTATCTTCTCCCGCAGGCATTCTTGCCCGATTCCCCAATTCGCCGGCCCTCGGACGGAGTCCCTCGCATGAAGCGCCTGTCCCTCTCGCTCGCCCTGCTCGCCACCGCGCCTCTCGCGCGCGCTGACGTCCTCGTCGTCGACGCAGCCGGCGGCGGCGACTTCACATCCCTCCGCGCCGCCGTGACCGCCTCCGCCGACGGCGACACGCTGCTCATCGAGCCCGGCTTCTACCTTGACAGCCAAGGCCCGATCGCGACCGGGGACCGTTCGCTGGTCATCGCGTACGCCGGCCCGGGGCAGGCGGTCGTCGAGCCGCTGCAGGTGCTCCCGACCACCGCCGGCAAGCGCGTCGTCCTCCGGAACCTCGACCTGCACGCCAACGACTTCGCCGGCATCAGCCTGCAGGTGCAGGGCGCCGAGGTGCACGCGGAGGGCTGCAGCTTCGCGGGCCTTTCGGGCGACTTCGTGAGCTGGGGCTCGGGCAACCCGGGCATCTGGGTGGGGCCATCGACACGGCTCGTGCTGAAGGACTGCAGCACCGAGGGCGGCCACGCCCTGCCCGGCTTCGACATCAGCGGCTACGACCCGACCTTCCCGGCCGCGGCCATCCAGGTCAACGGCATCGCCAGCGCCGTGGCGATCGAGATCCACGGCGGCACGGTGCAGGGCGGCTTCGGCGGGAACGACGACGGGAGCTTCCTCAGCTTCTCGACCAAGGGCACCCCCGGAGGCCCCGGTGTCCTCATGCCGAACGGCGGCTCGATCTTCATCGCGGGCGCCAGTGTCAGCGGCGGCCCCGGCGGCAGCGGCTCCGGCGGAGGCGGCGGGGCGGGCGGCCCGGGCGTGTCCTTCGGCCAGCCGGGCGTGCTGCACCACCTGGACGCGGCGATCGCCGGCGGAGCGGGCGGCGCCGACGGCGTCGGCGGCCCGACCGGCGCGGCAGGCCAGGCGATCCAGCAGTCGGGCGGGCCGAGCACCGTGGTCGCCTTCGCCGGCGACGACCGCAGCCTCGGCTCGAGCGCGGTCACGCCCGAAGGCGGCTCGCTGCAGTACGCCTACGCCGGCGTGCAGGGCGATCTGCTCGGCCTGTTCCTCTCCACCGCATCGGGGGCCACGCTGCTCCCCGGCAAGCAGGGCATCTTCTCCCTTGGCGCGCCACTCGTCGGGCCGGTCCTGCTTGGGCCAGTGACGGAGGGCGATGGGACGCTGGCGCTGGCGTTCACCGTGCCGAACCTCGGCTTTGGGCCGGAGGACGCGCTGCTCGTGAATCAGCAGGCGTTCGTGAAGCCGGTCGGGGGGGCGACGCTGCTCTCCAGCCCGACGGCGGCGGTGTTCGTCGACGACAGCTTGTAGCTGCGGCCGGCCGGCCGCACCGGCGCGCAAAGCGGGGCCGGGTGCTCACGCCGTGAACTCGACAGGGCGCCAGCCTCGGGGCCCTCGAATTTCCGTCACGGCGTAACCGCTGCTGCGCTGCTCCGACTGGGCTGATGGTCGGCACCCCTTGCGGGGCCGTCCGCCCCGGAGCACCCGCATGCCTTCCGTCGTCCCGAAGTGCCTCGCGTTGATCCTGTGCGACGCCGTCCGCCGCGACCGCCGCACGGGCGATCCCACCGTCGTGCGGGCCTTCACCGCGTTCGATGTCCCGTCGTTTCCGGCGACGACAGGGCCGTTCTGCGTGTGGATCCAGCTCACCGATGGCGCGGGCAGGACCACGATGCGACTGTTCGTCGAGCACGTCCCGCCCGACACGATCGACGTCGAGCTGGTCACCCTGATCGAGTTCACGCTCGACTTCGCCGATCCCAACGCCGTGCTCGACTACGACGCGAAGCTGCTTGCTGGCATCGCCCTGGAGAAGGTGGGACGCTATCGCCTGCGACTGGAGGCCGACGGCATCACGATCAGCCAGCGGTACTTCGCCGCGCGGCAGGGCTCGTAGGAGGCGCTCGCATGTTCAAGACCCGCTACACAGTGACGGCAAGAGGCTCGCAGATCGTGGTCCGCCAGGTGGGCAAGTCCCCTGCGACCGTCCTCGCGCGGCGCATCCCGCTCACCCACGCGAAGATCGTCCTGACGCCCACGCCCGACACGGAACGCCAGGGGCCTCAACCGAAGCGAACGAGCGGGCGCAAGAAGCGCTGACCCCTTGACGCCGTGCCGGCCGGTGGCGGGACCTGCGCGCTGCCGCTCGACCCCGACGAGCTCGGTTGGGCCCCATGGCCGGCTGAATGCGAGTCTGGCCGTCGGCTGAACGCTACGTCGCGGCACCATCAGCCGAACCCTCGCCAGCCGCCCTGCCGCGTGCTTGGCGCAGCCCCGCGGGCGTCCTGGAATCTGGTGGCCAGACGACTTTGCGCTTCGGCCCGATCCCCAAGGCCTCCCGCCGGACCCAACCGTGACCCAGGCAACCGTCACCGACGAGTTGCTGGCCGACATCACGCGGCGGATCGTCGAGCGCATCCATCCGCGACGCCTCGTGCTCTTCGGGAGCCGCCCCCGCGGCGATGCGCGCCTGCAGCGCCGCGGTAGGCGGCATCGCACGTCACCTCACGCCTCGGTCCCCTCGTGGAACAGCTGGACGTAGGCGTCGTATCGGAAGCGCCGATGGCGGGCCTGGCCCGTGATCTCCTTGACGATCCCCAGCGTCCGCAGGTTGTTCACGATCTGGTTCGCGCCCGCGAACGTCGTTCCGAGCAGCGACTGGACTTCCTTCACGCCGAGGATGGGCCGCTCGTAGAGATGCTCGAGCACGCGCTGGCCATTGCCGGCACCGCGCCCCATCTTGTCGGTGATGAGGCTGCGATGGGCCTCGCGCAGCGCGAGGATGCGCCGGGCCGTGTCGGAGGCCTGCATGCCCACCTCGGCGACACCCCGCAGGAAGAATTCCAGCCAGCCCTCGAAGTCGCCGGCGTCACGCACGGCCTGGAGGCGGTCGTAGTATTCCTGCCGGTGACCCTTGAACCAGTGCGACAGGTACAGCACGGGCTTGCCCAGGACCTTGCGCTCGCAGAGGAGGAAGGTGATGAGCAGTCGGCCGACGCGGCCGTTGCCATCGAGAAAGGGGTGGATGGTTTCGAACTGCGTGTGCGCGAGGCCGATCCTCGCCAGCAGCGGCAGGTCGTCGCGGGAGTGGAGGAAGGACTCCAGCGCGGAGAGCGCTGCCGGCACCTCACTCGGCGGCGGCGGCACAAAGGTCGCGTCCGCCAGCGTGCAGCCCGCCGGACCGATCCAGTTCTGGCTCCGGCGCAGCTCGCCGGGATCGAGCCGCGATCCGCGGACGTCCTTCATCAGCTCGGCATGGATCTCCTTGATCAGCCGCACCGACACCGGCAGGCGCCTCACCCGCGCCAAGCCATGGTTCATGGCGCGGACGTAGTTGACCACCTCACCCACGTCACGCGGTCGGTCGGCGCCCAGCATGTGGGCCTCGGCCGCGAGCAGGTCCTGCAGCGAGCTCTGCGTGCCCTCGATCTGGCTGGAGAGCACCGCCTCCTTGCGGACGTACATGGCCACGAAGAGGTCGGGGTTGGGGAGGGTCAGGACCGAGCCGTCCAGCCGGCCCAACGCGCGGTCGGCCTCGGAGAGCAGGCGCTGGAGCTGCCCGGTCAGGCGCAGCGGCGGCTTGGGTGGCAGCGGCGCCGGGATGAACGCCCGGTATCCCTCGGGCTGGCTCAGATAGCGGCCCGCGCGGGTGCTCGAGGCCGGCTGAGCCTTGTTGCGACGTCCGTTGACCATGGGGCGCCGAGGATTTCATAGTAAACGCAGCGTTTAGTATGACAGCAAGAGCGAGCCATGCGAAAGGGCCGTTGCGCCGTGGCTTCGGAAGACGGACCCCGCGCGGGCCTGAGTCCCAGCTGGGAGCAGGCTGGCGGGGCCGCTGCGGGGCCGGCCTGCGCGCTGCAGCCGGCGAGTCCTTGCCCACGCGGTCGCACGACTCACCCGTCATCCAAGGCTGCCTCGCCCTGGACGCCGGTCGGGTTCCCGCGAGCCTGAGGCGTACGCCCCGTGACCGGTCAGCCTGAAATGGCGTAGGCCGCAGCAAGCCAGCCGCGCAGCTTGGCATCGACGTCCTTGGGCGACTCCAGCCGCAGCTCGACATGCCAGCGGCTCGCAGACGTCTGCTCACGCTTCACCACGCGCGGCCCGGTGAAGTCCTTGTCCGACTTCACCGTGAGGATGAGCGCATCCTTGCGCGTGGCCACGCCGGCAAAGGCCGTCTTCCGGTTGAGATGGATCGAGGTCTTCTTGGGGTCTTCCTCGAAGGGGCCGAGCTTGCGGGCTGCGGCGAGGACCGCGTCGTAGGTGGCCTTGACAGCAGGCGCGCGGCCCTCGAAGTGCTGAGCGACGGTGGGCGTGGTGGGCATGGCCCGATGCTAGGCCTGCCCGGGCGGTCCGGCAAGGCGGCGAGGCGCCGCCCTGTTCAATGGGGGAACACTTCCGGGGCGAGCCCATGCACCCTCGCCATGTTGTTCATGGAACATGCTATGTTCACGTAACCATGAACAGAGCTACTTCCATGAACACTGGGCAGCCGCCGACCGAGCGTGCCCTGCTCGCGAAACTGCACGACATCCTCACCGACTTGGCATGGTCGTTCGACCTTCAAGCCGAGCCTCGAGGGATCGTGGCGGATGATCAGTTCGATGCAACCGTTCGTCTGCACGCCAAGCATGGAAAGAACGTCGTCCTGGCCGTCGAATGCAAGCGAGACCTCCGGCCCGTGACCTTTCAGCCCTGGGCGCAGCGAATGTCGAACTTCGCAATGAAGCGTCGCGCGACTCCGGTTTTGGGCATGCCCTCTGTATCGCCGCGGATGGCGGAGCTCTGTCGTGCTCAGGGCATGGGTTGGTTCGACCTCGCTGGCAACTGCCGTATCGATGTACCAGGACTCTTGCACATTGAGCGCACCGGGAGCCCGCCAATCCATCGGCAGCCCCGCGAAGGAGCGAGCCTTGGTACGGCGGCGGCAGCGCGAGTCCTGCGGGTCCTGTTGAGCCCTGGGAACGCCGGAAAGTCCTGGAAACAAAGAGACTTGCGGGCGCACACGATCTGGCGGATCGAGCGAGATGCTCCGGTCAGCATCGGCTTGGTCAACAAGCTGATTCGCCACCTCGTCGATCAGGGATTCATCGAGGCGTCACGTGGCGAGGGGATACGCGTACGTGATCCCGCCGGACTTCTCACCGCCTGGCGCACCGCTTATCGATTCGATCGCCACGAACGCCGCAGCTACTTCACCCTGCTCAAGGGTCCGGCTCTTGGTGCGAAACTCTACAAGGTCGCGATGGGGGCTGCCGACGCAGCGGTCTACGCTGTCTTTTCCGCCGCCGAGAGACAGGCACCTCATGTCCGTCAGCCCAAGACCTGGATTTATGTGCGCCCCCCCTATCTCGATGCCGTGATACGGGAGACCTCAGCCAAGGAAGTCGATTCGGGGGAGAATTTGGTCGTGCTCGTGCCGGAGGACTCCGGGGTCTTTCTCTCCTTCGATGCGGACACCTTCGTTGGGGAAGCCAGCATCGGATGCACGGACCCTGTCCAGACTTACGTTGACCTCATGCAATTCGAGAGTCGCGGCGAAGAGGCCGCCAACGCCCTGCTTCAGCAGAAGATTCTCCGAAGCTGGAAGGCGGCCGGAATCGGATGACTTCCGAACCCAGAACACAGCGCGACTACGGCGAGCGGGAGATTGAGGCCGCGCGTCGCGTGCTCATTGATCTAGGCCAGGTCCTTGGCAGCTTCTTTGAAGACGGCATCGTGCTCGTCGGCGGATTGGTGCCCGATCTGCTGGTGCCGGACGCCGACGAGCCGCACATTGGGAGCATCGATGTGGATCTTGCGCTCGATGTGGACAGGCTGGTGGGCGGACGATACGCCAGGGTTGTACAGGCGCTCCTCGCGACAGGTCGGTATGAAATGACTGAATTCCCATTCAAGCTCGGGGCGACCGTAGATCTCGGCGACGGCGGGCCGACCATCGTCGTCGATGTGGACTTCTTGAAGGCGCCCCTCAGGCCACCCGGGAACGAGCCGCGCATCCTGGAGGGTTTTCGGCCAATCGATGCGGATGCTTGTCCCGCAGCGTTTCGACATCCATCGCTGGTGCCGATTCGTGGTCTGATGATCAACGGCATCAAGAACGACGTGACCATTCGAGTCGCCGCGATCGAAGACTTCCTTGTCATGAAGGCGTTTGCGCTTGCCAAGCGGGACAAGCCGAAGGACGCCTATGACATTTGCTGGTGCCTCGACCACGCGCCGGGCGGTGTTCGGCCACTCGCCGTAGCGTGGCGTGACCGGCTGGACGAGCCGCTGGTCGTCCAGGCAATCGGATTCCTCGGCGCAAAGTTCGTCGATGTGGACTCGTATGGGCCCCGGCAGGTTGCGGACTTCTATGGCGCACCATCAGGCGAGGAGCGCGACCGACATGCGCGCCGTGCGTTCGAACTCGTAGGTGAGTTCCTCAGCCGGATCGGACCTCTACCAGGACATTGAGCCTGGGTGGAGTTCGAGGAGCTGGACCTCGCGCGCTGGCTGCTGGCCCACGGCATGCCGGCCGACGCGCGCGCCGCCGGCGACCCAGGGATTCGGTGGGCACACGGAACGGTTCGGAGCCGTCGTCTTCTGGCCGCACTTCCGGATAAACTTCACGGGCGGGTGAGCACCGCTGAGGCGCTGACCTCCGCGGACCCCCGTCGCACGATGGCGATGCCATGAACGACCTCGAGCGCCTGCACATCTCCGCCGACGCACTCGCCGCGCTCTGCCGCGAGTTCGGGGTGGTTGAGCTGAGCGCGTTCGGATCGGTGTTGCGCGCGGACTTCCGCCCCGACAGCGACGTCGACCTGCTCGTCGTGTTCGACAAGGACCGGCCCGTCGGCCTGTTCCACATCCTGCGCTTGCAGCAGCGGCTGGCCACCCTTCTGGGTCGGCCAGTCGACCTCGTGCCCAAGGCCGGGCTGAAGCCGCTCATCCGGGATCAGGTGCTTGCCAGCGCTCGCCGGCTCTATGCGGCCTGACGACGAGCTGCTGTAGAGAGCTATCCTCGGGCCGTCCACGGGCCACCCGGCGGCCAGTCCTCGGCCAGCTCGACTCCACGCTTGAGCGCCGACACGACCGGGCCGAGGAACCGCATCAGCGACTCAGCGAGGACCGCGGCATCGTCGGGACCAGCCAGTCGCGCACGCCGCAGAAAGGCGCGCCACTGAACCTGCCTGTCCGGGTCACCGAGGAACGCCGGCGTGAGGACGAGCGGCACGCCGTCGGGCAAGGCGGTGCCGCGCCGGTCGAGGGTCGCGCGGATCGCGGCCGCGAGGACCTCCCCCTTGAAGCTCGAGGTCGAAGCGAGGACGTGCACGTCGTAGAAGTCCTTCATCCGGCTGTTCGTCACGCCGAGCGCCAGCATCACCTCGAACTTCTCGGCCACGACGGCTTCGCGCGGGTAGGCCAGGATGCGTGGCGCGGGCAGGCCCAGCGAGGCCGGCTAGTCCACGAGAACCGGCTCAGGAACCACCCTGTCGCCGAATCCGACGTCGACCTGCAGCGGAATGCGGGCATCGGCCATGCGTGCTTCGAGTCGCACGCGAACGCCGGCGTACTCTTCGGCTGCGCGAATCTCCTCGCCTCGAAGGCTGTCGAGGTCGAAAGTGATCCCGTCTTCGGCGCCGACGGGCCTGATCGGCGAGGCGCGCTCGGATGGAGGCCCCCAGGTTGGTCGGCCGCCGCGCGGGTGTCACCCAAGGCTTTCCAGATACGGCCGCAGGACACGGCCCACCCTGCCCGCCTCGGCGCAGCGCCAGAGCTCCTCGAGCCGCTTCGGGTATCGGCTGCGGTAGGCGCGCAGTGCTTCGACCGCGACGTCGCTCCCGATGCGGTTCCGGAATTTGAAGCAGTCGGCGACGGTCTTGGCCGCGCTGAAGACGCGCAGCTCCACGCCGCCAACGTCGTGCACCTCCACGCCCTCGCGCAGCGCGCGTCCCGAGAGATAGATCAACCGCATCGGCGGATGCTCGACCTTCGGCCGCCACGCCTTGCGGTCGATCGCTATCCAGACCTCGAAGGGGTTCTGGGTGGTGAGGCCATGGAAGCGGAGAGCAGACAGCAGGCAGATCACGCCACCCGGCACGCGACGAGCGGCCTCCGCCAGGTCGCTGCGTTCGGTGCGCGGCGAACCAGGAAGCGCGTAGAGGCCGCGTCCCACGCGCACGACCTGCCCACGGTCCAGCAGTCGGCGAAGTCGGGTCCGGGTGACCCCGGCGCGATCGAGGTCGCGCGTCCGGGCAAGACCCAGGCGCCGCAGCACCCGGAGAGCCGTATCGGCGGGTTTGGTGGGCGTCACAATTCCTCGGCAGTTGTCGACAAGTGCCGAGGATTTGTAACACCCTGCGCTCAACAGCGAAAGGCTCATGACGCCATGGCCTGCAAGTACGGCTGCATCACCCGGCTCACCCGGCAAGTCCGCGCATGCTTCGCCAGCTCCGTCGCGCCACCCCTGTGCGTGCGGTTGAAGTCGCGCAGGGCCTCCACGGCCACGTCCACGCCCAGCTTGTTCCGGTACTTGAAGCAGTCGGCCACGGTCTTGGCGGCGGAGTAGACACGGACCTCGACGCCCTCGATCCGGTGCGTCTCGATGCCCTGCGTCAGCGCCGAGCCGGAGAAGCGCGCGATGCGCAGCCGGGGATGATCGAGCCGCGGCTTCCGGGCCTTGCCCGGCAGGGCGATCCAGACCTCGGAGGGCGACTGCGTGGTCAGCTCGTGGAAGCGCAGGGCGCTCAGCAGGCAGAAGACGGCCGCGGGCACGCGCTTGGCCACCTGGGCCAGGGTGTGCTCGGCCGTGTGGGCATGACCGGCCGCGGTGTAGACGCCCCGCGCCTCGCGCACGACAAGACCCTCGCGGACGAGGGCGTGGAGCTTGGCGCGCGAGACTCCGTGCGACTCAAGATCGACGGGGCGGGCGAGGCCCAAGTCGCGGATGGCCTTGAGGGTGTGCTTCCTGCTTCGGGCGGGCATGGCGGCATGATCCGAAACGTCGGTAGTTATTTGCAAGATCCGACGTTTCGGTATGGCCGCCGAGCCCCCCGACGACCCGCTGCTGGCCCTCCTCGCCGGCAAGTGGCGCGGATGCGTGACATGGGGAGCCTCCGCCGGGCACCCCCAGCATCCTGGAGAAGTCGAGTACCTTCGTGATCACGAGCCGCCCGGCGCTCCATGCTCCACCGCGGCCGATCCCGGAGACCGTCATGGCCCATCGCTCGCCGACCTCCCTCCTCCTCGCGCTGCTCGTCCTGACTCCGGCGGCGCTCGGCCAGCACGTGGCTTCGACCGACCTCTCGCGGCGCACGTTCGAGGACGGCGGGCTCGAGCCCATCGTCTCGACCTGGCTCCGGCCGGAGCGGCTGGCGTCCTCCGCCGCCGCGGCGGGCGCGCGGCCGGGCAGCCCGGAGTTCGCTGCGGCGCAGCTGCTGAGCGTGAACGAGAATCCCGAAGGCGACATGCCCCGCGACCTGGCCTTCCTGCCCGACGGCAGCGCCGTCCTGGTCGTGAACCGCGACACGGACACGGTCACCGTCTTCGACCTGGCCAGCGTGTCGATCACGCACACCGTGCACGTGGGCGACTTCCCGCTGCACCTCGCCGTGGCGCCCGACGGCAGCGTGGCCGTGGTGGTGAACGCGCTCGATGACACGCTGAGCGTGCTCGACCTCTCGCCGCTGCCCGCGGGCGCGCCGGTCGTGGTGGCCACCGTCCCCGTCTCCGGCAGCCAGCCCTACCGGGTGGCCGTCACGAGCGACTCGAGCCGGGCCGTCGTGGGCCTGATCAACGACGGCGTCGCGTCGAGCTTCTCGATCGTCGACCTCGGCTCGCTCAGCGAGACGCTGAGCTTCCCGAGCGCGCCCCAGGGGGTCTTCGGCAGCTTCTTCACGCCCGAGTCGGGCATTTTCGGCGACATCACGACCCAGTTCGCGCTCACGCCGGACGGCGCCCGCATCGTGCTGCCCGACCGGGGCGGCTCGCGCGTCGTGATCTACGCCGTCGCCACCGGCGCGGTGGTGGCCGACCTCCCCACCGCGGCCGCGCCGACCTCCGTGGACGTCAGCGCGGACGGCGCACTGGCCGTCGTCGGGCACGAGTTCGGTACGAACCGGCTCTCGACCATCGACCTCCTGGCCGCGCCCCCCGTCGTGACCCACAGCTTCACGACGGGCGACCTGCAGAACGAGGTGATCCGCATCACCCCCGACAAGAGCCACGCGCTCGGGGCGCTCTCCAACGAGGTGGTCTTCGTGAACCTCACCACCGGCGCCACGACCGCCACGCTCTTCACCGGCATCGTGGGCGACATCGAGCTGAGCTTCGACGGGCAGTATGCCTTCGCGACCAACCAGAGCTCCGCGATCATCAGCCTGGCCAGCCAGACGATCGTCAAGACGCTGCCGCTCGCGCCGACGGCGGAGTGCGCGGCCAGCCCGGTGGCGCACCGCGTGGTGGGCCTGAACAACCGCTTCCGCGAGGACTGCCACCTGTACGACAGCAACGGCGCCGCGGGCGCCGTGCTCGGGCTGGCCTCGAGCGGCGAGCCGGCCGAGGGCGACGCCCCGCGCACGCTGGCCGTCGCCCCGGACGGCCTGACGGCGGTGGTGGCCAACAACATCTCGCGCAACGTCGCGCTGCTCGACCTGCCCACGCGCAGCGTGCGCGGCTACGCGCAGGCCGGCGATCGCCCGCTCGGCGTCGCCGTCTCTCCCGACGGCACGACGGCGGTGGTCTGCAACGGCGACTCCGACACGGTCTCGATCATCGACCTGGCCTCGGGCAGCCGCGTGGCCAACCTGGCAGTGGCCAGCCGCCCGGCCGAGGTGGCCATCGCCCCCGACGGCAGCCAGGCCTACGTCACCTCGATCGCCGGCACCGACCGCGTGCACTTCATTCATCTCGCCGGCGCGGCGAGCAGCGTGACGGGCTCGCTGGTGGCCGGGCAGATGGGCTCGGTCACCGCCACGTACAACGTGTTCAGCGGCATGGCCCTCTCGCCTGACGGCTCAGTCCTGGCGGTGTGCATCAGCTTCGACGACCAGCTCCTGCTGATCGATGGGGTCACTCACGCGCAGATCAAGAAGGTGCCGGTCGGCGACTTCCCCGTACGCGTGGCCTTCTCGCCCGACGGCGGCACGGCCTGGGTGCTCAATGCCTTCGGCAACAGCGTCTCGGTCGTGAACATCGCCGGCGCGGCCTCCGCCGTCACGGCCACCGTCCCCTCGATCACCTTCCCGCTGACGGTGGCGGTCGACGCGGCCGGCGACTTCGTCTACGTCGGCAACTTCGACGGCGGCAACCCGCGGCTGCACGTGATCGACGCGGCCACGAACGCGAAGGTGGCGGCGGTGGTCCTGCCCGGCCCGGCGCGGGCCGCGCACCTCTCGCCGCTCGACGGCCGCTGGTACGCGGCGACGACGGGCGGCCAGCTCGTCGCTGTCGCGGCCGACGGCGCCGCCTCGGCGCTGCTGGAGACCACGCCGCTCTCGGGCGACCCCTCCGACCTGCTCTACAGCGAATCGCTGCGGCTGGCGGGCGCCGCGCAGCCGGGGCCGGACGACGCGGTCGACCTCGCCGGCGCCAACCTCGCCGCGTGGACGGACCTGGGCTCGGCGCTGGCCGGCACGTACGGCGAGCCCGTGCTGGTCGGGGCGGGCCCGCTGCAGGCCGGGACGCCCGTGCAGCTCACGCTGGCCAACGCGCTCGCGGGCAGCAGCTACACGCTCGTGATCGGACTCTCGCTCCTGGGCGCGCCCTTCAAGGGCGGCACGATGGTGCCCGACGCCGACCTGCTCCTCTTCGGCATCCCCGTGCTCCCTTCAGCCAGCGGCGCGGCCGGCTGGTCGCAGCTCGCGTCGACGTGGCCGAGCGGAGTGCCTTCGGGGTTCAAGGTCTGGATGCAGGCCTGGGTGGCGGACCCGGCGGGGCCCAAGGGGTTCGCGGCGAGCAACGGTCTGCGCGCGACGACGCCGTGAGCTGAGCCGGAGGTCGGCGGGGCCGCATCTGCGGCGCGCACGCTGCTGCCTGCGTCCGACCCGCACGACCGACAAGTTCTGCAACTTGGTCCACGGGAGTGCCGCTCCCCTTCCGATCCTCGGTCCGTTGCGCACCTGAGCGGCGCAGGCTGCGAGGCGCGGAATTGGCTTGAGTTCTCGAACTACTGGCGGGGTCGGGGCGCCCGCGCCACGCCGCGGGCCGCGGGCTGGCACGGATCGTGCGTCCTTCCCCTCGACATCCCTCGCCCGGGCGGCGGTGAACCGTCCGGGCAACCCTCTCTCGAAGCGAGCAACTCGTCATGGCAAGCCGGAACAGCAAGGATTCCTCCAGCGACAAGACGGCCAGGAGCGGCGGGCGCCGGCGGGGCTTGAAGACCGCGGCCGTCGTGGCCGCGGTCGGCCTGGCCACGCTGGCCGTCGCCAAGGGCCTGAAGACCCGCCGCGGCCGCGCCCTCAAGAAGAAGGCGCTGACCAAGGGCCGGAAGGTCGTCCGTCAGGTCAAGGGCGCGGTGCGCTCGAAGCGCGGTGCGCGCAGTGCCGCGTCCAGCGCGCGGTGATGCCGGGAGCGAACTGAGCGGGCACGCGGCATGCCGGGCGGGGCGTGCTCGTCACGCGCCTCGTCCGCGCAGCCCCCCACAGCTGGCGCACCGGCACCGCGAACAGGTCGCTTTCGAAGCGCAGCGTCGCGCTGCCGTCGTAGTGCACGACGCTCGCCGCGAAGCGTTTGCCCGCCGCATCCCGAAGCTTGCGCAGGCCGCGCAGGTCAGAATCGCTCACGGAGGCCCCCGCCTTCGTCTCGACTCCGGCGACCCGGGAGCCCGGTCCCTCGAGGAGATGTCGACCTCGAAGTCGTCGCGGTCCCTGCCTGGCTATCGGCTGATCGCTAGTCTGCGGGTCGGCTGGGCCCGGGGTCATCGCGCCCGCCTGACGCGATCGCCCTCAGGATCTGCGCCGGCCCGCTGTGAAGAAGATGCCCGCCGCCAGCACCTGTGTCGTCACCGAGAAGGCGACCACGGCCCCGCGCGACGGCTCGTAGAGCAGGCCCGTCACGACGCTGCCCAGCAGCCACCCGAGTCCGTAGCCTGCATAGAAGAGCCCGAAGGCGCTGGAGCGCCGGCGCTCCGGCAGCACGCTGGCGATGACCGCCTTGAACAGCGTGTCCTGCGTCGCGTAGCCCACGCCCCACAGCAGCATCCCCGCGACGACGGCCGGCAGCTCGCCGAGGAAGACCAGCGGCGAGAAGGCCGCCGAGACCAGCACCGCCCCGACGACCACCGGCATCCCGTGCCGGTCGAAGAGCTTCCCGAGCACGAGGCTCGCCACGATGCCGCACAGCGTGGCCAGCGCGAGGAGCGCCGGGATGGCCGCGCCGGCCACCAGGCCTCCGCGCTGCAGATGGACGGAGATGAACTCGAAACTCATCAGCCCCGCGGCGAAGCAGCTCGCCGCGAGCATGTAGACCCAGTAGCGGCGCGAGAAGCCCCGCGCCGAGGCCGTGTGCCCGACCTCGAGGCGTGCCGGCCCCGGAAAGGCGACGCGCGCGCCGGTCAGCGACAGCAGCGTCAGTCCGGCGGGCAGGAGCAGCAGGGCGTAGCCCGCGCGCGCATCGCCCCCGCGGAAGAGGACGAGGGCCATGAGCAGCGGCCCGAGCAGGGCGCCGGTCTCGTCGAGCGCCGAGTTGAGCGCGTAGGCCCAGCCCTTGCCCAGCGAGCCGGTCGTGTACGAGAGCATCGCCTCCACGCTGGGCTTGCGGATGGCGCGCCCGGCGCGCTCGGCGAGGACGAGCGCCATGGCCGCCGGCAGGCCCGCCGCCAGGGCCAGCGCCGGCACCGCGAGCTGGTTCAGGACGTAGCCGATGAAGGTCAGGAGCCACGGCCTGCGCAGCCGGTCGGCGACGACGCCGGCCACGGGCCGCAGCACGTAGCCGAGGAACTCGCCGAGCCCGGCCACGATGCTGATCGCGGCCGCGCTCGCGCCGAGGCTCGCGAGGAACGGACCGTTGAGGCTGGCCCCGCCCTCGTAGGTCATGTCCGCGAGGAGGTTGACCACCCCCATCGTGAGCACGAAGCGCAGGGCGGCCGACCGGGCCGCCGATCCCGCTCGCGGCGCGCTCACGGCGTGAAGCGGGCGAGGTCCTCCAGGCCGAGCGCCGCCTCGAGCGCGGCGACCTCGGCGACCGTCCGCTCGAAGCCGTGCGGGCCCAGCAGCTCGTGCTCGTGATCCTCGAAGGCCTCGCCCAGCTCCCTGTACTCCACTCGTCCGACGACCCCGCGGAAGGCCGGGAACAGCACGGTGTCCTCGCGTGCCGCGTGCGGCCGGTACATCCGGCTGAACTCCCGCAGCCGCGGCGCCAGCGCGCGCCCATCGGGGGCGCCGGCCCGGATGGTCTCCGTGAGCTGCCGGCCGCGCTCGTGCTGGCGCCGCAGCACGTCCACGAGACCGGCCTCCCTTCCGGCAGCCACGAGCCGCGGGAACACGAACTGCTCCTCGAGCCGCTCGTGGTAGTCCTCGACGAAGCGCCGCACGATGCCCGCGGCCTCGGTCACGACGACGGGATCGAGCGGCTCGCCGCCCTCCAGGCGGCGGGCGGCTTCCTCGTAGACGAGGAGCAGGCGCTCGAGCACGCCGTGCTCCTGCATCAGGTCCTCGCCCGGCGTCACCTCGGCTTCGGCGTCGGTCCCTGACGCCATGCCCTCGGATCGTGTCGCGGCGCAGCCGGCGATGAGCAGGCTGGCGCCCGCCACCAGGACCTCGCGACGGCACGGCGGGCCGGGAACCGGGTTCGGGCTCGCGCTCAACGTGGCCTCCTTCGCATCTTTCGCCGGACGTCCGGACGTGCCGGCCTCACGCGCGGCGAGCCGCCCGTGCCGCGCGCAGGATTCCGCCGTGCGGTCGGCTCGAGGCCGACCACGACCTCGGCGTAGAGCTCGGAGACCTCGCGCCTCAAGGTCTACAGCAACCGTCTGCCGGCCGGGGTGATGCGCAGGAGCTGGCGCGTGCCCGAAGACGCCATCGTGTCCGCGCGCTCGGCGAGGCCGCGGCGCAGCTCGGCGAGCGGGTGATGCCGTTCGCCGAGCTGGACCAGGCGACGGATCGGTTGTTCGACGAGTACTTCTGGCTGGCGTGAGGAGCTGAGTCCCGGCGGCGGCCCTAGTACCCTGCGCCCGCCTCCCGCCCGCGCTCCTTGCCCGCCTTGCCTTCCTTGTCCGACACGCCCGCCTCGCCCGCGGTCGAGATGTCCTCGGCGCCGGCCCGCTCGAAGATGGCCTTGGCCTTCTTGGTCTCGTCCGAGCTCTCCGAGTGCACCGAGACGAGCACGTTGCCGCCGCGGATCTTGCCCTCGTAGCGCTTCGCCTCGTACTCGGGGATGCCCATGCCGACGAGGAGGCCGAGCAGTCCACCGACCGCGCCGCCCACCGCCGCACCGCCGAGCGCCGCCATGAGCGGGCCGGCCGCGATGAAGGGGCCGACGCCCGGGATCGTGAGGGTGCCGACGCCGACGAGCCAACCCAGCGTCCCTCCCAGCACGCCGCCGGCGACACCTCCGGTCGTGGCCCCTTCGGGCGCCTTGGTGCCCTTCTCGTGGGCGAAGTCGCGGGTCGTGTCCTTGTCGGGGAACAGCGCCGAGACGTCGTTGCTCGAGAACCCGGCAGACTTGAGGTCGTCGACGATGCGCGCGGCCTGGGTCATGTCGCGCGCAATGCAGAAAACAGCCTTCTTGCCCATGACGATTTGCTCCTGCGGGCGCGACGCGGGCGGGATGGTCAAGCCGGATGGCTTGCCAGGGCGCCCGTCGTGGACTGGCCCGCGGAGAATGCAGCACGCAGTGTGCCAGCGCCGGGGCCGCTGCGGCCGCGAGTCGCGATGCGACGCGAAAGGAACTGCACGATGGGCATCGACGATCTGCAACGTGGGGCGCGGCTGAGGTCGCCTCAGCGCGCCGCGGTCCGCGGCAGCTCTGCCAGCACGGCGAGCAGCGCGGCGGAGTCGACGGGCTTGACCAGGTGCCGGTCGAAGCCCGCCTCGTCGGACTTGCGGCGGTCCTCCTCCTGGCCCCAGCCCGTCTGCGCGACGAGGACGATCTCGCGGCCCCAGGGCTGCTGGCGGATTTGGCGGCACGCGTCGTAGCCG
The DNA here is from genome assembly GCA_036274635.1 of Planctomycetota bacterium. Taxonomy (GTDB): domain Bacteria; phylum Planctomycetota; class B15-G4; order B15-G4; family B15-G4; genus DASUFI01. The sequence continues at coordinate 1,464 of DASUFI010000052.1, read as the reverse complement.
TTGAGACGCGGCATCCCGATGTCCAGCAGCGCGACCTCGGGCCGGAGCCGCTCGGCCGCGGCGACGGCGGCCTCGCCGTCGTAGGTCACGTGGACCTCGTGGCCGAGGGCGCGCAGCATCATCGCGAGGGTGTCGGCGTTGTCGTGCACGTCGTCGGCGATGAGGATGCGGCGGGCGGGTAGGGAGGGTCGCATGCGGGCCGGTGCGCGGCCCGGCGTGCGGTCCGGTGGTGCGGCACCGGCGGCGACGGGCAGCCGCACGGTGAACAGGCTGCCCTGCCCGGGTCCGTCGCTGTGCGCGGTGATGGTGCCGCCGTGCAGCTCGACGAGCCCCCGGGCGAGCGCCAGCCCGATGCCGGCTCCGCCCTGCGCGCGCCCCATCGCGCCGGGCACCTGCATGAACATCTCGAAGAGGCTGCCCAGGGCCTCGGGCGCGATGCCGATGCCCGAGTCGCGCACGGACACGAGCACCTCGGAGCCCTCGCGGGCGGCGGAAAGCTGGATCCGGCCGCCCGGCTCGGTGTACTTGGCCGAGTTGCCGAGCAGGTTCGAGAACACCTGCGCCAGGCGCATCGGATCGGCGTCGAGCAAGACCTTCTCGGCGGGCAGGTGCACGAGGAGCTGATGCCGGCCGGCCTCGATCTGGGGCCGCGCGGTCTCGAGCGCCGCCTTCACGACGCTCTCGAGCGTGACGCGCTCCTTGCGGAGCTGCAGTCTGTGCCGGCCGAGGCGGTTCACGTCGAGCAGGTCGTCCAGCAGCCGCGACATGTGCTGGACCTGACGGTCGATCACGTCGCGCGTGGCCGTCAGCTCGGAATCCGGCGGCCCCTTCAGCTGCAGCAGCGTGATGGAGTTGCGGATGGGTGCCAGCGGGTTGCGCAGCTCGTGCGCCAGCGTGGCCATGAACTCGCTCTTGCGGCGGCTGGCCTCGGCCAGGTCCTCGACGCGCCGCCGCAGCTGCTCCTCGACCTGCTGCAGCGCGCGCTCGGACTGACGCCGAGCCGTCACGTCGCGGAAGACGAGCACCGCGCCGACCACGCCGCCCTGGCCGTCGCGGATGGGCGCCGCGCTGTCGTCGATGGGGATCTCGCGGCCGTCGCGGGCGAGGAGCAGCGTGTGGTTGGCGAGCCCGACCACCAGGCCCTCGCGCAGGACCTGCTCGGCGGGGCTCGCGGCGGCCTGCCGCGTGGGCTCGTCCACGATCCGGAACACCTCGGCGAGCGGGCGGCCCTGGGCCTCGGCGTTGCGCCAGCCCGTGAGGCGCTCGGCCTCGGCATTGAGAAAGGTCACTCGCCCCGCGGCGTCGGTGACCACCACGCCGTCGCCGATGCTCTCCAGGGTGGTCGCGTGCAGGTCGCGCGAGTAGGCGAGGTCGCGCCGGGCGCGGTGCATCAGCTCGAAGGCGGCCACGATGAAGCCGGCCGCCACGGGGAAGGCCACGAAGGCCGCTGGATCGGCGAGGCTC
>DASUFI010000051.1:0-10562 GCA_036274635.1 Planctomycetota bacterium | reverse complement strand
CTGGCCGCCGGCATGGACGACTACGTGAGCAAGCCGGTCAAGTTCGACGAGCTCGAGGCCGCCCTCGCCCGCTGGATCGGCCGCGGCGCGCGGGACGCCGGCCAGCCCGCGCCGGGCTGTTAGGATCTCCGCCCCGGAGGTCCCCCCATGCGCAGCCTGCTCGTCCCCCTCGCGCTCGCCCTGTCCGGCGTCGCCGCCGCGCAGCAGCGAGACTTCAGCAAGGTTTCGGTCAACACGGTGCACGCGGGCGGCGTGGTGTCCATGCTCGAGGGCGCCGGCGGCAACGTCGGCGTCTCGGTCGGGCCCGACGGCGTGCTCATGATCGACACGCAGTTCGCCGGCATGCGCGAGAAGCTGGTCGCGGCCATCGCCGAGCTGCAGAAGCCGGGCACGCCGCGCTTCGTGGTCAACACGCACTGGCACATGGACCACACGGATGGCGACGCGGGCCTCGCGCGCCTGCCCGACGGCAGCCTGGGTGCGGTGGTCATCGCGCAGGACGCCGTGCGCCAGCGCATGAAGGACGGCAGCAACGGCCAGGCGGCCGCCGCGCCCGAGGCGCTGCCGGTCATCACCTTCGCCGGGGACGTCACGCTGCACCTCAACGGCGAGGACATCCGCGTGCTGCACCTGCCGCACGGGCACACCGACGGCGACAGCGTGCTGCTCTTCCCCGTCAGCAAGGTCGCGCACCTGGGCGACCTGTTCTTCAACAAGCGCTTCCCCTTCGTGGACCTCTCCAGCGGCGGCGACGTGCTCGGCCTGCAGCGCGACATCGCGCAGCTGGTGCCGCAGATCGGAGCCGACTGGAAGATCATCCCCGGCCACGGCCCGCTCGCGACGCTGGACGAGCTCGAGCTCTACCAACGCATGCTGGACGAGTCGATCCGCACGGTGAAGGACGCCCTGGGCAAGGGCCAGACGCGCGAGCAGATCCTGGCCGCGGGCCTGCCGGCCGAGTGGCAGGGCTGGGCCTGGGAGTTCGTGTCCGCCGACCGCTGGCTGGGCACGGTCTACGACAGCCTCAAGGCCGCGCCCGACGGCCCGCCCGCGGGCCGCTGAGCGTGGACCTCGGCCTCACCGGCAAGGTCGCGCTGGTCACGGGCGCGTCCGGCGGCATCGGCCGCGCGCTGGCGCAGGCCTTCGCGGACGAGGGCTGCAGCCTGGCGCTGCTGGGTCGCTCGCGCCTCGACGAGCTGCGCGCGCACGTCGCGGCGCAGGGCTGGGCCGAGCGCGCGCTGGTGCTGGCCGCCGACGTGCGTGACCCGCAGGCGCTGGACGCCGCGGCCGCGCAGGCCGTGGCGCGCTTCGGGCGCCTCGACATCGCCGTGGCCAACGCCGGCGCGTGGACCCCGCAGGAGCTGCGCCTGCACGAGGTGCCCGTCGAGCGCTTCCGCGAGGCCCTCGACGTGAACCTGCTCGGCGCCGCCTGGACCGCGCGCGCCTTCCTCGCGGCGCTGGCCCGCAGCGGCCCGCGGCCGGACGGGCAGGGCGCGGCGCTCACCTTCATCGGCAGCACCGCCGGCCGCTTCGGCGAGGCGGGCCACTCCGAGTACGCCGCCGCCAAGGCCGGCCTCGTGGGCCTGATGCTCTCGCTCAAGAACGAGATCGTCTCGCTCGACCCCTTCGCGCGCGTGAACGTCGTGGAGCCGGGCTGGACCGTGACGCACATGGCGCGGCCGGCGCTGGACCAGCCGGGCGTCATCGGCCGCGCCGTGGCCACCATGCCGCTGCGCCAGCTGGCGCGCGCGGTGGACGTGGCGCGGGCCGTGGTCGTGCTCTCGTCGCCCGTCGCCAGCCGGCACGTGACCGGCCAGCGCCTGCTGGTCGCGGGCGGCATGGAGGGCCGGCGGTTGTGGACCGAGGCCGAGGTCGACGAGCCCGCGGTGGCCGCCCGCGCGCGCCGGGCCGTCGACTGACGTGTCGGTGGCCGCCAGGGCCGGCTGGCCGCAGGCCGCGGGCGCCGACGCGCGCCCGGCGCTGCGCTGCGGCGAGCACACCTTCACCCACGGCGAGCTGGCCGCCCGCTCCGCGGAGGCCGCCGGCTGGCTGGCGGCGCGCGGCGTGCGCGCCGGCGACCGCGTGCTGCTGCCCGCGCGCAAGGACGCGGCCTTCGTCGCCCTGCACCTCGGCGCATTGCGCCTGGGCGCGCTCTCCACGCCCTTCAACCCGGCGGCGACCCCAGCCGAGCTGGCCCACCTGCGCGCCGACAGCGAGGCCCGGCTGCTGGCCGACCTGCCCGGCCCGCCCGACGGCACGCCGCTCCCGCCCGCGCCGCCCGACCCCGCGCGCCCCGCCCTGCTGCTCTACACCTCGGGCACCACCGGCCGGCCCAAGGGCGTGGTCCACACGCACGGCAGCCTGGCGGCCAACCTCGCCGCCCTGCACGCCGCGTGGGGCTGGAACGAGCGCGACGAGCTGCTGCACGCGCTGCCGCTCTTCCACGTCCACGGGCTGGTGGTCGCGCTGCACGGGGCGCTCTTCGCCGGCGCAGCCTGCACGCTGCTCGAGCGCTTCGAGGCCCACACGGTGCTGGACGAGATCGCGCGCCGCCGCGCGACGGTCTTCATGGGCGTGCCCACGATGGTGCACCGCCTCGCCGCCCTGCCTGCGGGGGCGGCGGACGTGTCGTCCGTGCGGCTGTGGGTGTGCGGCAGCGCGCCGCTGCGCGCGGCCGACCGGCTGGCCTTCCGCGCGCGCTTCGGCGCCGAGCTGCTCGAGCGCTACGGCCTCACCGAGACGCTGATCCTCGCCAGCCAGCCCCTGCACGGCGAGCGGCGGGCCGGCAGCGTGGGCCGCGCGCTGCCGGGCATGCAGCTGCGCATCGTGGACCGGGCCGGCGGCCGGCCGCTGCCGCAAGGCATGGAGGGCGAGGTGCAGGCGCGCGGTCCTTCGCTCTGCGCCGGCTATTGGCGCGCGCCCGAGGCGACGGCCGCGCTGCTCACGCCCGACGGCTGGCTGGCCACCGGCGACCTCGGGCGCCTCGAGGCCGATGGCACGCTCACGCTCGTCGGGCGCTGCAAGGACCTCATTCTCAGCGGCGGCTTCAACGTCTACCCGCTGGAGGTGGAGGGCGAGCTGGCGGCCCACGCGGACGTGGCGGAGTGCGCGGTCTTCGGCGTGCCCGACGACGACCTGGGCGAGACGGTGGCCGCGGCCGTCGTGCCCGCGGCCGGTCGCTCGCCGACCCCCGAGGCTCTGGTCGCACACTGCCGCGCGCGCCTCGCACCGCACAAGGTGCCGCGGCGCTGGCTGCTGCTGCCCGAGCTGCCGCGCACGGCGCTGGGCAAGGTGAACCGCGCGGCCCTGGCCGCGCTGCCGGAGCTGCGCGCCGCGCATGGCTGAGGGGCGCACTCGACTGCCGGCGCGCCTCGCCCTCGCCGCCGGTGCCACGCTCGTCACACTGCTGGTCGCCGAGGCGTGCGTGCGCCTGCTCGCCCCGCAGCTGCGCAGCGTCCTGCCCGAGCTCGGCGACACGGCCTGGCTGCGCGAGCACCTCACCGACGCCAAGCTGGGTCGCCACCGCCAGGCCTCGGCGGACGCGGCCCTCGTCTACGAGCTCAAGCCGAATCTCGATATCACGTTCGGCCAGTCGCGGGTGCGCACCGACGCGCGCGGCGTGCGCGTGCCCGTGCAGCCGACGCCGTTGCCGCCGGGCGACCCGCTCGACGTGGTGGTGCTGGGCGACAGCACGGCCTTCGGCTGGCGCGTGGACTACGAGCAGAGCTACCCCGCGCTCCTGGCGCTGCTGGCCCAGCAGGACTGGCAGCGGCCCGTGCGCCTGACCAACCTGTCCGTGCCCGGTTACAACAGCGAACAGGAGCTGCGGCTGCTGGAGATGCTCGTGCTGCCCGACCCGCCCGACCTGCTCGTCTGGCACGTGGACCACAACGACGCCTCCGCCGTCCTGGAGTCCTACCAGCCGATCGTGCTGGCGCCCGAGGTGGGCGACAACGTGCTCGGCTCCCAGCTGCTCAAGGCGCTGCTCCGCGGCCAGGCGCGGCACGCGCTCGAGCTGCGGCTGCACGAGGAGGTGCCGCACGAGCGCCTCGGCGGCTACATCACCAGCGGCCCGCTGTGGGAGCGCCACGTCGCGGCGCTGGAGCGCGGCGCCGCCGAAGTCCGCGCGGCCGGCATCCCGACGCTCTTCGTGCTCTTCGACTGCAACGTGTGGTTCGGGGTGGAGAGCGAGGAGCACGTCGCGCGCCTGCACGATCCGCTCCTGCAGCGCCTGCGCGCCGCGGGCGCCGACGTGCTGGACCTCTATCCCGCGCTGCAGGCGCACGCGCAGGCGCAGGGCTGGAAGGACCTCTCGCCCCTGTGGCTGGAGCCGACCGACCCGCACCCCTCGCCCGCGGGCCACGAGCTGCTGGCGGGCCTCATCGCGGGCGCGCTGCACGAGCGCTGGCCGACGCCGCCGGAGCAGCGCTGATGGAGGCCGCGGCGGGCCAGGCCCTCGGCGCGGAGCTGGCCGCGCGCCTGCCAGCGGGGGCCCCGGTGCTCGTCGTGCGCGCGCCCGGCCGCGTGAACCTGCTGGGCGAGCACGTGGACTACAACGACGGCTGGGTACTGCCACTGGCCATCGACCGGCACGTCGCGCTGGCCTGCGCGCCGCGCGGCGACAGGCGGCTCGCGTGGCACTCGCACGACGGCGCCCCAGCGGTGGTCTCGGCGCTCGACACGCCCGCCGCGCAGGGCGGGCGGCTCGGGCCGGCACTGGCCGTGGCAGCGGCGCTCGCCGCGCGCGACGTGCCCGTGCCGGGCGCCGAGCTGCTCGCCGGCGGCGACCTGCCGGCGGGCGCGGGCCTGTCCTCCTCGGCGGCGCTGCACGTCGGCCTGGCCGTCGCGCTGCTGCGGCTGGCCGGTCGGACGCTGCCGCTCTCGGAGCTGGCCGCGCTGGGGCAGGAGGTCGAGCAGCGCCTCACGGGCGTGCGCTGCGGGATCATGGACCCCTACGCGTCCGCGGCCGGGCGGCGCGGCTGCGCGCTGCTGCTCGACTGCCGCACGCGCGAGGCCAGCCCGGTTCCGCTGCCGCCCGACGCCGCCGTGCTCGTGCTGGACACCGGCGCGCGGCGGCGGCTGGCGGGCAGCGCCTACAACGCCCGCCGCGACGCGTGCGAGGCGGCCCTGGCGGCGCTCGCGCGCCACGACCCGCGCGTGCGCGCGCTGCGTGACGCGGACGTGCCCGCGCTGGGCCGCGTGCGCGACGAGCTGGACGCGAGCACCTTCCGGCGCGCGCTCTTCGTGCTGGAGGAGCTGCCCCGCCCGGCGGCGGCGGCCGCGGCCCTGAGCGCGGGCGACCTCGTCGCGGCTGGCCGCCTCATGGACGAGAGCCACGCCGGGCTGCGCGACCTGTACGAGGTCAGCAGCGCGGAGCTGGACCTCATCGTGGCCCTCGCGCGCGCGCACGAGGCCGTGCTCGGCGCGCGGCTCACCGGCGCGGGCTTCGGCGGCTGCGCGGTGGCGCTGGTGGAGGCACGGCACGCGGCCCACGTGGCGCGCGAGGTGGAGCGGCACTACCGCGAGCGCACCGGCCTGCCCGGAGCCTGCTTCGTCGCGCGCGCCGTCGATGGCGCGGGATGACGTCCTCGAGGGGCTGCTAGGAGTCGCGCATCGGCACCGGCTGGAGCGCGTCGTTCACGGCCACCATGGTGACCAGCGCCTCGGTGACCTGCACCGTGTCGCGCGGCGGCTTGCGGCGCTGCGCCCAGACCTGCACGCGAACCGTCACCGAGGTCCGCCCGACGCGCTCGACGTCGGTGTAGAGCGAGATCAGGTCCCCCACGAAGACGGGCCGCTTGAACTCCACCTTGTCCATGGCCACGGTGACCACGTGGCCCGCGTGCAGCTTGTGCACCTCCATGGCGGCCGCGAGGTCGATCTCGGACAGGATGGCCCCGCCGAAGACGGTGCCCATGAGGTTGCTGTCCTGCGGCGTCGTGACGCGGCGGATGGTGGGGATGCGCCTCGCGGGGAAGGCGGGCTCGGCCGGCATGCGCGGCAGGCTAGCACGCCCCGGGGCGGCGCATCCCCTCGGGTCGCGGCAGCAGGCATCAACTCCTGCCGGTCGATTGCCGAAACAAGCCGGATGGCGCGACCGGCCCCACGTGGAGCCGGAAGGCTCCGCAGGTGTCGACCGGGATCAAGACATGAGCAGCGCATCCACGGGCCGCTCCGCGGCATCGAGCCCAGGCCTCGCCGCCGAGCTCCTCGGGCTGGTCCGCGAATACGCGGCGCACGCCATGCTCGACGCCGCGTCGCGCGACCGCCTGGATGCGTGGGGCCCCATCCGCACGGCCGCCCGCCGCAACTGGGAGGCGCTGCTCGAGGCCGACCGCTTCGGGCAGGACATCACCGAGGCGGTGCTGTGGAAGCTCCTGCCGTACGAGGACGGCCCGCAGCCGCGCAGCCAGGGCGCCTTCGTGCACCCGCTCGCCCCCGCCGTGCGCGGCGACCTGCGCGCTGCCTGCGAGGCGGCCGGCCACGTGCGCGCCGACCAGTGGCCCGACGTCGGGCGCGGCCTCTTCGACCTCGTGCGGCGCTGCAGCGAGCACCCGTCCGAGCTGTGGCAGGCCGTGGAGGCCTTCCTCGCCGTCCCCGGCTGCAAGGCCTTCACCAGCGAGCTCATCTCGCCCTTCCTGCACGCGCTGCGGCCCAGCGAGTTCGTGCTGGTGGACGCGGCCACGCGCGCCGTGCTCAACCACGCCACCGGCAGCACCTACACCGCGTCGCTGCGCGACTACCCCGCCGCCCACGTGGCCGCGCGGCGCCTGCTCTCCGACCTGCGCCCGGCGCTGGCGGAGTCCGCCCTGTGCGATCGCCGGCCCGAGGACGTGCTCGAGGGCTTCTGCCACTGGCTCGTGACCGTGCGCCTCATGCCGGCCGAGAGCGTGCCGCCCGAAGTCGCGAAGAGCACGCCCGAGGTGCAGGCCAGCCCCCCGCCGGCGCCCGCGGAGGCCGCGCCCGCGGCCGCCGCACCGCCGACCGAGGAGCCTCTGGACGAAGCCCCTGAGGTCGAGGCCCCAGCGGCCGAGGCTCCCCCCGCCGAAGAGGCCGAGGCCGACGAGCCGATCGAGGCGCCCAGCGCGCCGCCGTCCCCGGTGGTCGAGGTCAAGAGCAAGCCGAGCAAGCCCGCCGCGGCCGCCGCGAAGGCCAAGGCGCCCGCCGTGCCCGCGAAGGACGCAGCGACGCCGGCCGCGCCGGCGAAGGCCGCGCCGGCGGCGGCGACCAAGGCCGCCCGCTCAGCACCCGCGCCGCGCCCGGCCGCCCCCGCGCCCCCGGCGGAGCCTGCGCTGCTGGGCCAGGCGCGCGCCGCGTTGGCGCGCCGAGGCCAGCTCGTGCTGGCGAGCGCGCCGGGCAACGGCAAGAGCCATCTCGCGCGTCGGCTGGCCGAAGATCTGGTCGGGCAGGGTGGCGGCCTGATCGAGCACCTCGTCTTCCACGCGGCGTGGCGCTACGAGGACTTCATCCAGACGCTGCGTCCGGACGGCACGCGCCAGGCCGGGCGCTTCACCGGCTTCTGCCGCCAGGCCGCGGCGCGGCGCGGGCTGTGCGTGCTGCTGATCGACGACGCCGAGCACGCGGCGCTGGGCGACGTCTTCGGCGAGGCGCTGGCGCTGCTGGACGCGCGCGGCCGCGAGGTCGCGCTGGCGGGCGGCGGCTCGCTCATGATCCCCAAGAACGTGCGGCTGATCATCACGCTGAATCCCGGCACGGCCGCCGGCCGCGCCACGCTGGCGAAGCTGATCCGCTCGTGCGCGGTGCTGCACGTCGACGGCGACGGCGAGGAGCTGCGGCGCCTGCACGGCGACGCGCCCTTCGTGGACGCGCTGCTCGACCTGCGCCGCGCCATCGACGCCGAGATCGACGACCCCGAGCGCCGCCTGCCGCTGGGCTTCTTCCTGCGCGCCTCGCTGCCGGCCGAGCTGCCCGACGTCTGGCGCACGGAGGTGGAGCCCTTCCTGCTCTCCGCGCTGTCCAAGGAGCCCTCCCGCGCCGCGGCCTTCCGCTGGGAGGTGGTCGCGCGGCGGCTGGGGCTGCCGGACGAGACGCCGCGCGCCGGCTGAGGCCGCGCGCTTTTCCTGACGCGCAGCCGACCCTGCCGTAGACTCCGCTCGCGCACGGGCTCGTCGAGCGCGGTCCCGGGCGCCCGGAAGCGGACCAGCTGGCGCAGGCGTCAGCGCGGGAGTCGGCATGAGCGCGGAGCGGACGGAGGCGGCGGCGCAGGCGCAGTTCCGCGGGACGGCGCACGTGCTGTTCGCGCGGGACATCGGCGCGCGCATCGACCTGCAGGCCGTGCGCGCGCGGCTGGCCGCCTCGGAGGCGACGCTGGGCCGGCGGCATGGCGCGCCAACCTGGTTCGAGTTCGACCCGCCCCCGCTGCGGGTGGTCCAGCGCGGCGAGCGGCTGCCCGCCGGCCGTTGCCGGACCACGGGCGAGACCGAGATCACGCTGTTCGACTTCGGCGTGGCGTCGGTGGGCTTCGGGGTGCCCTTCGAGGGCTCGCTGCAGGACCTGGTGGACCTCACCGCCGCGCTCGGCTCGGACGACGGCCTGGCCGCCGCGGCCGGCCACACCTGCGAGGCCCTCATGTCCAGCCTGGGCGAGGCCGTGCACTCCGCGCGCCTCGACCTGCTGGTCGAGGACTACATCGTGATCCACGTGCGCGAGCTGCCGCCGGGCCTCGCCGCCACGGCGCTGCTCGAGCGCCACGGCCCCGACCTCGCGCGCGTCCTGCGTGCCGAGCAGCAGGGTCTCGCGGCCCAGGAGATCGAGGAGGCACTCTCCCTGCGCGTGGCCTACACGCCCGGTGACCTCACGCTGGTGGACTGGAACACGGCCCTGGTCTTCGACCGCGACGCGGAGGCCGTGCGCGCGGTGCTCGAGTTCGCCAACGTGCAGCTGCTCGAGATGCGCTTCCTCGACCGGCGCCTCGACGAGTCGCTCGACCGCAGCTGGGAGCTGCTGCGCGCGCGCCGCCTGCTCGACCGGCTGCGCGGCCCGGGCCCCGCCATGGAGCACGTGGCGCGCCTGCAGGTGGACGCGGCCCTGCTCTACGAGCGCATCACCAACGCCCTCAAGCTCCTGGGCGACCAGTACCTCGCGCGCGTCTGGGCCCACGCCTCGCGGCGCCTGCGCCTGCCGGACTGGAACGCCGCCATCCTGCACAAGCTGGACACGCTGGACCGCATCCACAGCCAGCTCGCCCAGCGCGCCTCCACGCTGCGGCTCGAGGCGCTGGAGTGGATCGTCATCGCGCTGATCGCGGTGTCGATCGTGACGTCGATGCATTGAGTTGCGGCAGGGCCGGGGCGTCGCGAGCACCGCGCGCCTGCCGCTCTGCGGCCCGCACCCGCCGCGCGACCTGACGCCTCGGCCCTACCCGCCCGCCGGCGCCGCAGCCGTCTTCAGCTGCAGGTCGTCCAGCGTCTTGCCCTTCTCGAGCAGCTTCTGGCGGTCGTCGTCGGCGGCCTTGCGCTCGGCCTCGAGGGCGTGCACGTCCTTGGAGTCCTCGCCCTTCTCGCGGCGCGCGGCGGCGAGCTTGTCGTCGAGGTCGGCGATGTGCGCGTCCACGGTGTCGAAGTCGTCCAGCAGCGCCAGCAGGGCCTTCGTGGCGGCGTCCGGGTCCTTCTTGTAGGCCTTGCGCAGGACGCTGCCGAGCGTCTTGTACAGCTGCGACTGGTTGGCGCGCGCGGAGAGCCCGGTGATGGTCGTGCCGTCGGCGGTACCCACGATGAGGTGCGGCGGGACGTTGCCGTCGAAGAGCGCGTGGTAGGGATGGTCGGGCGCGAGCACGTCGTCCGAGAACTTGATCGCGTGATACCAGCGGCCCATGAGGATGGTCTTGTCGCCCTGGATCTCGCGGTCCAGCAGGGCGTGATCGTCGCGCTTGCAGCCGGCGCACTCGCGGAAGAGCAGCAGCGGGCGGTTGTCGCCGTCGGCCATGGAGATCATGGCGTCCTTCGGCGCCATGACCTTCTTGTCGCTGTGCGGCGGGGCGACGCCGGCGTCCCACTCCCAGCGCAGCAGCTGCAGCGAGGTCCACTTGCGGCGCTTGGGCGCCGTGGGGTTGCTGGTGATGGGCGGATCGATGCCCGGGATCTGGCCGGGCACGTAGGGCTCGTCGCCCCCATCGTCCTGCGCCAGGCAGGCGGGCGCAGCGAAGAGCAGCAGCAGCGCCACCGCCGCGAGACGCCTTGCGGCGGGTGACCAGGCGGCCATCGGGTGGTCCTCGCGGAGTAGCGGCGGCGCGCCCAGCGGCGCACGCCGCGATCATACCGCTCCGACGGCTGCTAGAGTCCGCCGTCGATGGCCGGCGAGCTGCTCGTCTACGGCGCGAACGGCTACACGGGCCGGCTCGTCGCGCGGCGTGCGACGGAGCTGGGGCTCGATCCCGTGCTGGCGGGGCGCAACGGCCCGGCGCTGGCCGCGCTGGCGCGCGAGCTGGGGCGCCCGGTGCGCGTCTTCGGGCTGCAGGGCGCCGCCGAGCTGCGCGCGGGCCTCGCGGGCGTGGCCGTCGTGCTGCACTGCGCCGGGCCCTTCGTGCACACCAGCGCGCCCAT